>NZ_AP024872.1:329998-659996 GCF_024346875.1 Vibrio gallicus | reverse complement strand
GCCTAAAACTAGCATTAATAGCGCACGGTTTGAGCTAATCGATATATTTAAGCGGCGGATTTCCAGCCCCAAACTTATCATCAGTAAGCTAAAGAATGGCCCATTTCTTGTGTAAAAAGGCGATGGGATATCTGTCGCATTAAAGTAGCTGCCGGCTAAGACCCCATATATAAACAGTATCAAGCCTAATGGCAGTAGCATTGCTTGAATATTTAACCGAATGACAACCGCGATTATACCCACACCAACGACAAGTGCAGGTAGGTACCATAGGTGAACCAAGCCGCCTTCTAGTAGAGAGTTAATTGGTGTTTGGGCTAGGAAATTCCAGTATTGCGAGCGTTCAGCTACGTAGCCTTGGGTGATTACTGTCGTTAAATTAAACGGAATCGGCAGATAAATAACACTCCAAACTAGCCAAATTAAGGTTAGGGGTTTGATATAACCCAGCGCGGTGCCAATAGGGTTTTGAGTGAGTTTAGGTTGCAGTAAATATCCAGTTAATAGGAAGAAATAGGGCACGGCAAAACGGCTAGCTTGATTGATGAAGTCTCCAAGCCAAGGTGTTTCATTATATAGAGGATACGTAACCAATAGTTGGCTATGTATTGTAATAACAGCGAGTATCGCGATGATGCGACCCAGCTCTAAGCTTGGAATGCGTTGATTATTGGTGTGCATAAACACTACAGCTCGCCGAGATGGATAATGATGCGCCAATCATAACTATTATCCGCTTTCTAAAGCTAGGCAGGTTTTACAAAGAGTTGTAACCAAACAAAACAGGCCCGCCAAAGCGAGCCTGTAGGGAGCTATCGAGTTAATCAAGCAGCGGCAAGCTGAGCTGATTTTTCCTCATTGATTGGACGAGTCACAAGGGCTAACACTACACACACGCCCATCATAACCGCAGAGATAGTGTAGGCTAGGTTGTAGCCTTCGCCATGGGTCATTGAGAAACCGACAACGGCTGCGCCGATTGCGCCACCAATACCCCAAGCGGTGTAAAGTACACCATAGTTGGTGCCATAGTTTTTAAGGCCATAGAACTCAGCGGTGATCGATGGGAATACCGCTAGCAGTGTGCCGTATCCTACGGCGGCAATTGCAGTGCCCACAATCAGAGTGGCTTCTGATTTGAAGGTCGCAAATAACACCATATTCACACCTTGCAGTGCAAATGCGATGAACAACGTCTGTAGACCACCGATCTTGTCAGATAATATACCTGCGCCAATACGACCACCTGAGTTAAAGACGGCCAAGATAGAGGCTAGATAGACAGCATTCGGCAAATTGGCTTGAACACTGGCGATAGTGGTGATGTTACCGATGATCATAAGGCCAGTTGCAGAAGCAAATGCGTACATAACCCACAGCGAATAGAATTGTGGTGTTTTTAGCATCACCTTCCATGAGATATCGTTGCTTTCCTTAACCGCTACCGGTGCTTCACCTGCTTTTACCTTAGGCGCTTCAGGGACGTAATCCGCTGGTGGGTTGTTGATTGTGGTCGCTAGTGGTACGGCAATAACAAGTACCCCAATACCTAAAATAAGGAAGCTTTGATCAATACCATAGTTATTGATAAGCGCAGCGGTAAGAGGGGCAAGATATACCGCAGCAAGGCCAAACCCTGCCGCAATCAAACCATTAACCATTCCCTTTTTAGAAGGGTGAAACCATTTCATTGCCGCGGGTGATAAACACGCGTATCCAAAGCCAATACCCGCTCCGGCAACAAAGCCAAATGTGATACTTAGCATCGCCGGTGTAGTGGCAAAGCTTGATGCTATCATTCCAACGCCGGTTAAGGTTGCGCCGAGGATCAAGATATTACGAGGCCCCATACGGTCTTGTAAAATACCAGCTACTAGAAGAGCGATAGAGAAGGTGATAGTGGCAATAGCATACGGTTGAGAGGCATCCGCAGGGTTCCATCCAAGATCGGTAACCAGTGCTTTATTGAAGATGCTCCACGCATATAAAATGCCTAAACATAGATTAATGCAGAATCCCGCGACTAGGATTTGCATTGCTTTATTAAACTTTTTCATTCTGTTCTCAGCGCTTTCGGGTTGGTTCGATGGATTAATTTGTATTATTAATAAATAACAACAGGCTAGGGCGCGGATTCTACCTAAATTTTGTATGAATGGAATTAATTTCTACTATTTTTTGTAAGTAAGTTTTCATAAATGGTGTAGCGGTTGGTTTTACCCAAAAAGTGATCTAAGTAACTGTTTTGAAACGGCCACCTATCAAGTCATTCAATACTAAATTGATCGAGTTAACAAATTCAAATGTTACATTTATTTAACACCTTAGGCTCGCTTTTGTATCTTTATATGCATTATCGTTAATAATGCATTTAAAAACAGAGGTTAGCCCAGAGCCTTGATGTTAATAACATGTAAAACAATCACTTCCGTGAATGTCTGCGCAAAAAATAATCAATAAACTGCTTCACATACCGCATTTATTCGTTCAAAATACTTTTAAAACTTAGTTTTCAAATATGAAGGGATGCTTTGCTAACATTTAGTGGGGTTTTAGGAATGAAAATATTTTTGCTTTTATTGGTTTCCGTTTCTGCCGGTGCAGCTTCAGCTGAACATTTAAACTCTTTCCTTTACGGGCTGAGCACTGCATCTTTAGCGGTAGGGACATGTTTTTGGTTTGCATTTCGTTCGTCACGCTGGCCACAACTTGCGGTCTTTATGCTTCTGGTTGGGATGCTATCCAAGCTTTTGATAACCGTAATTGCAACAATGATGGGGGTTAAATCGGGTATTATCACCTCTCCATTGGTGTTCTCTCTTTCTTATCTATTCTTTGCACTGGCAGTAAGCTATGTCTATTTCTACTTTAAAGATAGGGCGACAAATCGCCGATTGGGCTTAAACAAAGCTTAATACGCATCACTACCTTGATTAAAGCATCCATATTTGGATGCTTTTTTGTTTGTTTTGGCGCCACTGATATATCCTTTGAATGATACGTTACTAGGAGTTATGTCAGTGGTCAGTCTCTATCTTTCCCAACAAGTTAAAATCGGCGAAGTGGAAGCCGCTCAGCGAGCGGGTGTTCCCATGTATGAATTGATGGAGCGAGCTGGCGCGGCTGCCTTTGAGCGCCTTGAAAGTCTCTGTTTACCGCAGCACAAGCTATTGGTATGTTGCGGCTCAGGCAATAATGGTGGTGATGGCTTTGTGGTAGCAAGGCTTGCAAAACAGCAAGGCTATGAGGTCACATTGTATCAGCCTGATTTTTGTGACAGCTCCACTGCTGATTCGATAATTGCTAAGCAGGCGTGGTTAGATATTGGAGGAGAAATCACCTCAGCGTTCCCTACTCAACCCCATGCCATTATCGTAGATGGCCTGTTAGGTACTGGACTGGTTGGTAACATACGAGCCAATATGTTGCAGGTCATAGCTAAAGTTAACGCATCAGATGCCAAAGTACTGGCGCTAGATATTCCTTCTGGGCTTAATGCTGATAACGGCACGATTATTGGCGACTGCGTGCAGGCCGATGCGACGGTGTCGTTTATCGGCCTAAAGTCAGGCTTAGTTACAGGTAAAGCAAGCTCAGTCGTTGGGGCGTTATTTACAGCAGATCTCGATATAAATCACTACTTTACGCAGGCCCAGAAACCTTATGCCCAGATATTTGATCGTGCACAGGCGATGAACATCCTGCCCCATAGGGATAATTGCTCCCACAAAGGCGATAGTGGCCGGGTGAGCTTAGTTGGCGGTGCAACGGGTTACTGCGGAGCGATAGTATTATCAGCGCAAGGGTGCGTGAGAAGTGGCGCGGGCTTGGTGAGTGTTTTGACAAGCCAAGATGCCATCAATGCGCTTTTATGCCGTCAGCCAGAGGTGATGGCGCAACTATATAGTCAACACGGCTTAGATAAGCAGCAACGCCAGCAGTTATCGCGCAGTGATGTGATAGCCATTGGTCCTGGGCTAGGCCAGCAAGAGTGGGGCAAAGAGGCATTGCGCGAGGTGCTAGAACTCAAGCAAATTGCGCGTGTATTTGATGCCGATGCCTTGAACCTTATCGCAAACATTAGCCCTGCACCCGACTTATCAAATGCAATCATTACCCCTCATCCGGGCGAAGCGGCGCGTCTACTAAATCTATCAATTGCCGAGATAGAGCAAGACAGATACCACGCGGCAGAACGCTTGTATGAAAAATACGCGGCGGTAGTCGTGCTAAAAGGGCCGGGAACCATTGTTTATGACGGCAAGCACCGAGCTGTTATCTGCGCTGGAAACTCTGGTATGGCAAGTGGTGGCATGGGGGATGTATTAACTGGTGCGATAAGCGCTTTGATAGCCCAAGGGCTATCTATAACGCACGCGGCTATGTTAGGTGCTTGGTTACACTCCACCGCGGCCGATAACGCGGCCAAAACAGCGGGCAAAATAGGTATAGTTGCCAGTGATTTACTTTATGAGCTGCGCAGCCTGCTAAATGCACATAGTGAGTGAGTTCACAAATATAAGATCAAAGGCAAAATCAATAAAAATATAAGATATTGATATATATTAGGTTGTATTTTTTGTGCACAGGAAGTGAGGGGCGTTAGCGCAAATATCTATTGCGACTAAAATATTACGACCTATAATGCTGAAAACCGGAGCGTCTGCCAACGCTCCGGTTTTTTTGTGTCCGTAGAATGGTCATCGCTTCTGCCAAAGCTAAGACCTGCATTGTAATAGGCACATCATCTATTGAAGTAAGGAAATGCAACAATGCGTATCGAACAAGAACTTAAGTTAGGCTTTAAAGATGTACTGTTTCGCCCGAAGCGTTCAACACTAAAAAGTCGTTCTCAAGTAAATTTAACCCGCGATTTTACATTCAAGCATAGCGGTCGTCAATGGTCTGGTGTCCCTGTAATTGCTGCAAATATGGATTCAGTAGCAACCTTCGAAATGGCGGCAGCTCTTGCCGAGCACGACGTAATGACAGCGGTACACAAACATTACACTGTTGAGCAGTGGGCTGAGTTTGTACAAAACGCAGATGCGAAAACACTAAATAATGTGTTTGTTTCTACCGGCACATCAGAAGCAGAGTTTGAAAAAACCAAGCAGATCATGGCACTTTCAGAAGAGCTGATCTTTATCTGTGTTGATATCGCTAACGGCTACTCAGAACACCTAGTAGAGTATGTAGAAAAGGTGCGCGCACAATTCCCAACCAAGGTTATCTCAGCAGGTAACGTGGTAACAGGTGACATGTGTGAAGAGCTTATTCTAGCCGGCGCTGATATCGTGAAAGTGGGCATTGGCCCAGGCTCTGTATGTACAACTCGCGTTAAAACCGGCGTTGGCTACCCACAACTATCAGCAATCATCGAGTGCGGCGATGCTGCGCACGGCCTAGGCGGCGTAATCATCGGCGACGGCGGCTGTTCATGTGCAGGGGATGTATCAAAAGCATTCGGCGGCGGCGCAGACTTCGTTATGCTAGGTGGCATGCTAGCAGGCCACGAAGAATCAGGCGGTGAAGCAATCGAACAAGACGGCAAAAAGTTCATGAAGTTCTACGGCATGTCTTCAGAAAGCGCAATGGACAAGCACTCAGGCGGAGTAGCTAAATACCGTGCAGCCGAAGGAAAAACCGTGTTATTACCATTCCGCGGCAGCGTTCATAACACCATCTCTGACATCCTTGGCGGTGTACGCTCAACCTGCACCTACGTAGGCGCAGCCAAGCTTAAAGAGCTGACCAAGCGTACCACCTTCATCCGCGTACAAGAGCAAGAGAACAACGTGTTCGGTAAAGAGTAAGTCGAGAACAGCTCGGAAATACCGAAATGAAAAGAGCCGCTAAAAGCGGCTCTTTTTTTCTGGGAAATGACAAATGGCGGTAAAATGGCCTGCGATATGTAGACAGGTCATATGCTTTTTAGTATTGGAAGTTATCCAAAAATCAGAATGTCCCGAGTGTCGTAAGCCTACCCAAACAGATTCTTCGCTATTTCTTCTTTCTCTTTTGCGGTACGCGCTAGGTGACTTTCAAGAAAACGAGACGCTTTTCCAAGGTCTCCCTCTTCAATAAAGCTAATCAGTTGAAGGTGCTCTTCGCATTCTTTTCTTGGAATAGGGCGCTTGCCGTTGACATTGTATTCGATCAAACGCCTTAACCGGTTAACTCGTTTTAGAGCGTCAAGTAGGCTTTGTTTCCTAATTGGATCTCAGATAGAAACGGCCAGTATGGGTGATTATTAGGCTATTTCTATCGTTTTAGGCATACCTAACCCTGTGAGCTTATTCAACGCTTTAATCATGGCGTAGGTTTCACCAACCTGAGCATTATAGTTTCTTAAACTTAATCGCCCACCAAATAGTGTCTTTACACGGAACATGGCCGTCTCTGAAAGTGACCGTTTATGGTAACCGTACTTCTTTTTCTAATATTTATTTGAGCCGTATAATTTCTGGCAAGCTACCGCCAGATTACGAGGGTGACCTCGCACCCAAAAAGCAGCACCTTCTCTCGGTGGAATAAGTGGAACAGCTTGTTTAATACGTATGGCTTCGTAGCATTGTCTTGTGTCGTAAGCTCCATCACCAGATATCTCATTGATTCTACGACGAGTTTGATTCAGTAAATTAGGAAGAACTTCACCGTCAGTGACATTCGATAAACTTAACTCAGCCGCAATGATTTCATGAGTGCCAGTGTCTACTGCTAAATGGAGCTTACGCCAAACCCTACGCTTCCCGTCAGTACCATGTTTTTTTACTTTCCACTCACCTTCACCGTAGACCTTCAGCCCTGTTGCATCAATAGCTAAATGCTGTATAGCGCCTTGGGTCTTTGTCTTGAATGACACATTAACCGTTTTGGCTCGTTTACTGATGCATGAATAATGAGGACATGACAACGGGAGTTGAGCGAGTTTGAAAACAGAATCGATGAATCCTTGTAACGCTCTCAACGGCATCGCAAATACTCGTTTAACCATGAGGGCGGTCGTAATGGCTAAGTCACTAAACAATCGAGGTCGACCTCGTTTACCTTGCTTGAGTTGCTTCCACTGTTGAATCGCTTCTTCATCAATCCAGAATGTCAGTGAACCACGATTGATTAGGGCTTGGTTATATTGTTTCCAGTTAGTTGTTCTGTAGCGAGGCTTTGGCATTGATCTAAGTATGTGAGTGAACTTAGATGATCTGATCGTAGCTTTAAGCATTAGTTCCCTGATTTAGGAAACAAAGCCCCTTTGTTGTATAGATACTGAGGAGTCATAGTTGTTAGCGAGTTATTGGTCGAATATAGGTTTTATTTCTAGGTTACTTTATGAACATTCCTAGAAGAATTGTCAGAGGTTTGTCAATGCAAGAGGTGGTTGGCGTCAATTAGCAAGCCTTCTTGTTGGGTGTTTTGCTATATTTGCTAAATTAGCTAACAAATATGAATTAGTATGAATGATAAAATTTTCTTCAGGATAAAAGAGGCGTTAGAGCAAGCTCCTCGCAACCAGCGAATGGCTGAACTGCAAATTCAATGCTTGAAGTATGCAGATGATTTACCTTCGATTACTGCTAGAGAGTTCTGCGAAACATTGAATCTAAAGCCGAGCTATGGCACTGAATTTAGTAAAATGCGAAACCTTACCTCTCGCCTCAAATCTGCTGGTTTAGACGTCACAAAGCTTTAGAGAACAATATGTTAATTGATAACACTACAAATAAAGTTACAGATGTACTCACTGAGAGCCTAAAGGAAGATGATAAGCTATCTATCATGACGGGTTTGTTTTCTATCTATGCATTCGATGCTCTAAAAGAAGAACTATTGGGCTTAAATTCAGTAAGAGTACTCTTCTCGCAGTTTAAAGGTTTTGGCAATCTCGATGAGGTCAATAGTCCTTTCGGTTCACTGCTTGGGGGGGGACATGAGACTCGCTTTAGAAATCAGCTAAATCAAAAGGCAATAGCGAGAGAATTTGCTGGCTGGATAGAATCAAAAGCAAACGTTCGATTGGTCTCTCAAGCTGGCACAGTAGGGCGTCACATTATCGCTAGTGAAGGTAAAGAAGTAACGGCGATAGATGGTGCACAGTTTAATGGTGCTGGCCTAGGGCTTTCGGAGTCTGCATCTTTTGACATGATTACTAACGTTCCTTCGCCACAATCGAAAGACTTACTTTCATATTTTAATATGGTATGGAACGCTAAAGGTCAGGTTAAAGATGCTAAAAAGGAATTGCTTAGTCAGTTAGAGCAGCTAACAAAAGACCAGCCAGCAAATTTTATCTATTTTGTAACCTTATACAATTTATTCAAAGACTTTATTGGTGAGCTTCAAGAAGAAAATATCATCAATACTCGAACAGGTTTTAAAGACACCATTGTTTGGAATAAATTATATAAATTTCAGAGGGATGGGGTGCTTGGTGCCATTGATAAACTTTCCAAATACAATGGCTGTATCATCGCTGATAGTGTCGGTTTGGGTAAAACCTTTGAAGCATTAGCCGTGATTAAGTACTTCGAACTGCGTAACGACAAAGTGCTCGTTCTATGTCCGAAAAAACTTCGCGATAACTGGCTCGTTTACACTCAAAACGACAAACGTAACCTGCTCGCCAATGACCGCTTCAATTATGACGTACTCAATCACACAGACATGAGTCGTTTTAAAGGTTACTCAGGAGCTATCAATCTCGAAACTATTAACTGGGGTAATTACGATCTCGTTGTCATCGATGAAAGTCATAACTTCCGTAATAACAATCCTAAAAAAGATGGCAAAAACCGCTACCAAAGATTGCTTGATGACATAATAAAAGCGGGCGTTAAGACAAAAGTGTTAATGCTCTCTGCGACACCTGTTAACAACCGTTTGAATGATATGAAGAATCAGGTCGCGTTTATTACGGAGGCTAACGATTCGGCGTTACACGAGCATGGCATCAACAGTATTGAAGGTACATTAAGAACCGCTCAGCAGCACTTTAACGCTTGGTCTAAACGACCAACGGATGAGCGAACCTCTCAAGAGCTTTTGGATACCATAAATTTCGATTACTTTAAGCTACTCGATATTTACACAATTGCGCGCTCCCGAAAACATATAGAGAAATACTATGGTACCGAGGATGTGGGTAAATTCCCTACGCGCTTGCTACCTAAAAACATCAAGTCAGAGATTGACCTACAGAACACTTTTCCACCATTAAAAGATGTAAACGACACTATTCGTCGCTTAACTCTGGCATGCTATTCGCCAATGAAGTATGTGAGAGTGGACAAACGAGAAGAATATGCGAGACGTTATGACCAAAAGGTAAAAGGTGGTTCAACGTTCAAGCAGGTAGACCGTGAAGCAAGTCTCGTGCATTTAATGCGTATAAACCTACTCAAGCGCATGGAAAGCTCCATTTTCTCGTTCAAGCTAACATCAGAGAAGCTACTAGGGCAGGTAGAAGCGATTCTAAGGCAGATTGAGCACTTTAATCAGCACATAGCCCCAAATATCACTTCGTCTATGACCGAAGAGTTTGTGGCGCCACCAATTGAGGATATCAACGACTTTGAGTTAGAGAGCCCAGAACTCGCTCCGTTTATGGTGGGAAAGAAAACTAAAGTTCGAATCCAAGACATGGACTTAATTCGCTATGCTCAAGACCTTGATGCGGATTGTGCTTTTTTGCGGGAAATTGTTCGTGAATCTTGTGAGGTCGACCTGCCAAGAGATGCAAAGCTAAAGGCGCTAAAACAAGCAATTAAAGAAAAAATTGCTCAGCCTATAAATGGTGAAAATAAAAAGGTCATCATATTCTCCGCGTTTGCAGACACAGCTGAGTATTTGTATAGAGATCTTTCAAGCTGGGCATTACGTGAGTTTGATATCAATACGGCTTTGATTACAGGTCAAAGAACAGAGACTACGCTACTTGACCCAACTGGAAAGAAAGTAAAGGCTGACTTAAATAGCATGCTCACGCATTTTTCACCTATTTCTAAAGAGCGAGAGAAAGTGTTTCCTGAGTTCTCAAAGGAAATTGAGATCTTAATTGCGACAGACTGTATTTCCGAAGGCCAGAACTTGCAGGATTGTGATTACCTCGTTAACTACGATATTCACTGGAACCCTGTTCGAATAATACAACGTTTTGGTCGAATAGATCGTTTAGGCTCGGTAAATGAACGTATTCAACTTGTAAACTTTTGGCCAAATATGGAGTTAGATGAATACATCAACCTTGAAGCTCGAGTGAGTGGAAGAATGGTACTACTCGACATTTCAGCTACGGGTGAAGAGAACGTGATTGAGCAAAATTCAGCAGAAATGAATGACCTTGACTATCGCCGCAAACAATTGGAACAGCTTCAAGGCCAAGTCGTTGATTTGGAAGAAATATCAGGTGGCGTTTCTATCACTGATTTAACTCTCAATGACTTCAGAATGGATTTATCTGAGTTCTTAAAGGAGCATTTGGAAGTACTAGAAAATGCGCCGACGGGTTTGTTTGCACCAGTGCGTATTGATAGCAACGATGTAGAGATGGCAGCGGTGTCTGATGAGTTAGAGCCTGGTGTTATCTTTTGCCTGAAAGACAAGGCGGGTTCAGTACAAGTTGATGATAGTTATGCCCTTGCGCCTTATTACTTAGTCTATGTTTCGGAAGATGAAGACGTGGTGTACTCGTTTACGCAAGCAAAGCATATTCTCGATATCATAAAGAAACTGTCCAGTGGCCGTTCAGAGCCCGATCCTGCGGCTTATGCTCAGGTTATAAGAGATAGCCGAAATTATGAAAATATGGATGAATACCTTCACCTATTGAGTATCGCAGTGGAAGACATTGCAGGTAAGAGTGAAGAAAAAGGCGCAGCAAGTTTGTTTAATCCTGGCGGAACAACGTTAACGGGTAATTCAACTCAACAGATTAATGATTTTGAAGTCATTAGTTATTTGATTGTCGTGTAACTAGGTATCGAATAGTGCAGATAGAATCTACCAAAGCAGAGCAAGTTTTTAGCCACTTCGCATTTCCCAAATCAACAGAGCTGGGAGTAAAAGTACCTAAGAAGACCATTGCAGATAACGCGTCTCTTTCAAGTGGTGACAAGCCACTAATAAAAGAGGTGCTTAAATCGTTAGTATGGCGATATACCATGAAGCCAGAAACTGTGAATATTCCAGTATTTGAAGATGGTTTACATGAGTACAAAGAAATCGCGATACTGCATGTAATAGTAAAGAGTACAAACAAGACGAAGCAACTCTGTAAGCTACTGCATCATCAAATTCCTTACCCAACGATGTTGGTCGTTGAGTATGAAGATAGTGTCGCTCTTAGCTTGGCGGACAAACGAATAAATCAAGTTGACCACAGCAAGTTAACTATCGAACATCAGTACGATACTGGGTGGATAGGAAGTGAAGTAACAGATACTTTTGTTCTAGACTTTTTTTCTGATTTTCGCTTTGACCATTGTTCAACCTTAAGTCTTTATGACTTCTATTCTGGCTTGATTCAAAAGCTGAATTTTCTTGAAGCGGCTAAGACTACGGGAAAGTATGGCAACTCTAATGAAAAGGACTTAACACCACTCATAACAGAGTTAGCCATGTTAGAAGGGCAATTGCAAACTATCAGAAACAAAATAATAAAAGAGACGCAAATGAACACTAAAATGCGTCTCAATGTTGAAGCAAGGAAAGTAAAGCAAGCAATCTCAGCGATTACCTCTCAGTTGACCTAGTAGGTTGACTTGGTTAGTTGATTAGAAACGGTTTTAAATACAGTTGGTCAGAAGTTGCTGACTTCTACAACAAAATTAATAGGTAAATAATAAATGGAAAAAATCACGGGTAATAGCCCAGAAGCCAAAAGCCTTAACATTGAAAGCCAAAATATCGAGCAGTTAAAGCAACTTTTTCCTGATGTGTTTTCTGAAGGGAAAATTGACTTTGAAGCACTGAAAGCTGTGCTAGGTGAAGAGATTGACGATTCGGAAGAACGATACAACTTTACTTGGAATGGAAAAACAAAAGCTCGACAAATTGCTCAAACGCCATCGACTGGCACGCTTCGTCCTTGCAAAGAGGAAAGCATCAATTGGGATACGACTGAGAACTTGTTTATTGAGGGCGATAATCTTGAAGTGCTTAAGTTGCTTCAAAAGTCATATCATAAAAAAGTAAAGATGATCTACATCGATCCTCCATACAACACGGGTAAAGACTTCGTATATAAAGATAATTTTCACGATAACATCAAGAATTATCTTGAAGTTTCAGGTCAAGTTGACTCTTCGGGTAATAAAATTAGTACTAATTCTAGTAGTTCGGGAAGATACCATTCTTCTTGGCTAAATATGATTTATCCAAGAATTAAACTTGCGAGAAATCTTCTAACTGATGATGGCGTTTTAGTCATGTCTATTGATGAAAATGAAGTCAACAGCCTAAGAAGTTTGACTAATGAAATTTTCGGTGAAGAAAATTTTTGTGGCGAAATCATCTGGAAGAATAGCTCGAAAAACGATCAGGACTATGTATCTATTCAGCATGAATACTTTTTAGTTTATGCAAAAAATAAAGCACAAAATGGTGGTCAGTGGATTGAGAGGAAAGAGGGTTTAACGGAAATTTATAACTTTTTTGAAAAAGCCTCTAAGCAATATCCTAGCAACTGGAAACAAATACATGAAGAAGCGTTAAAATTTTATCGCAACTTAGCTAAAGACCACCCATCAAAAAGTCATAAACACTATAGCTGGATTGATGAACAAGGGATATATTTTCCATCTGATATATCAGGGCCAAATCACGGTCAATACGTCTACGATGTAATACATCCTGTTACGGAAAAGATATGTGCAGCCCCAGGTAGTGGATGGAGATATCCTCAGTCAACAATGGATCAAAGGATCAACGATGGATTAGTTCATTTTGGTGACGACCACACAACTGTCCCTAAAAATAAGACTTACTTGAAAAATACAGAATACCAAAGTTTGACAAGTTTAAGAGTACTTGATGGAAGAGCTGCGTCTAGAAGACTTGAAGACCTTTTTGGACTAAAAGTTTTTACAAACCCAAAAGATGAACTTTTATTAAAAGATTTTTTTAAAGCTTTTGGTTTAAAAGGCAATGACCTAATACTAGATTTTTTTGCGGGTTCTGGCAGTACTTATCATGCAGCTATGAAGCTAAATGAAGAACAAGATTCCTGCTGTAAAGTTATACTGGTGCAACTGCCTGAATGCTTGAATCAAGCTTTAGCAACTTCCACAGGTTCGGCTAAGAAAGTTAACCAAAATGCGATTAAGTTTCTAACTGATATTAACAAGCCACTACTATTAAGCGAAATTACAAAAGAAAGATTGAAGAGAGTAAGTGGTTTAATTAACGAACAATATGCAGGTTTCAAACATTTCAAACTTGACGAGACTAACATTCGCCCTTGGGACGCTGATTTCGAAAACCTAGAACTTGTTCTTCAACAAGCTGAGAAATCAATCAAGGCTGATCGTTCAAGCGAAGATGTGTTGTATGAGCTTTTCCTAAAATATGGATATGACCTAACTACACCTGTTGAAACAGAAGTCGTTAATGGGAAGACCGTATTTGTTGTCGGTGCAGGTGCATTATTTGTTTGTTTAGATGATGAAATTACAACCGACACCGTTGAAGGTATCGCCAAGCTAAAAGAAGAGTATGATCCAGAAACTACACAAGTCGTTTTCAAAGATGAAGGCTTTGCCGATGACCGCGTTAAGACCAATGCGATTCAAATCTTGAAGCAAGCTGGCATCGACGATGTTAAGAGCATTTAAGGGGGAAGTTATGTCTGAAATGAAGATAAAATTTAACCCAAATCTCGACCATCAAAAAGACGCGATTAATGCTGTTGTTGGCGTTTTTGAGGGGCAAGAAACCTTTCAATCTAATTTCTCTGTGTCGAATGCTGTTCAAGCGGACATGTTTGAGAAAAATGATGGTATTGGTGTCGCCAATGCTCTGACTCTTTTGCCTGAAGAGTTGTATGAAAATACGCGAAATGTCCAACTGGTTAATGGTTTACCGCAAACTGAAACAACAAAGCAAGCTCTACCTAGTCTCGATTTTACTGTTGAGATGGAAACAGGTACGGGTAAAACATATGTATATTTGCGCAGTGCTTTTGAGCTGAACCAACGCTATGGCCTTACTAAGTTCATTATCGTTGTACCTTCTGTTGCGATCAAAGAAGGTGTATATAAATCTCTGCAAATCACTGAAGAGCATTTCAGGAAAGAGTATAAAAACGTTCAGTATGACTACTTTGTCTATGATTCTTCAAAGCGAGAGCAAGTAAGAAACTTTGCTACAAATGATTATATCCAGATTATGGTTATCAACATTGACGCTTTTAGTAAGTCTTTTACTGACCCGTCTAAAGAAACAAAAGCAAACTTAATACACCGTACAGATGACCGCTTGAATGGTATGAAGCCAATTGATTTCATTCAAGCTACCCATCCTGTGGTTTTAATTGATGAACCTCAATCAGTTGCGTCTACTACGAATCGTAAGAAAGCAATAGCGAGCTTAAATCCTCTATGTACGTTCCGCTATTCTGCAACACTGACCGAAAGCTTCAATATGCTCTATAAGCTCGATTCAATAGATGCGTATGAGCGTAAGCTGGTTAAACAGATTGAAGTTGCTTCATTGGAAGTGCAAGCCAACCATAATCAAGCCTATATAAAGTTATTAAGTGTCGATAATAAAAAATCACCGATAACGGCCAAGGTCGAAATCGATGCGCAAACTAAAGCTGGTAAAATACAGTCTCGCAAAACCATTACCGTTAGAAGCGGTCTTGATTTGTTTGAAGCGTCTGGTGGGCGTTCGGTGTATGAAGGCTACGTGATCAATGACATTTATTGTGAAGTAGGTAATGAGTATATCGATTTTACCAGCCGAGATGACATCATTGAGCTTAAACAAGCTATTGGTGAAGTTGACCAAGATACTTATAAGCGATTACAAGTGTCTAAAACTGTTGAAGAACATCTCGAAAAAGAGCTGAAATTTTATAGAAAAATCACCACTGGCGTTGATGTTATGGATCACTCAAAAGTGATCAGCCAGAAAGGCATCAAAGTTCTTAGTTTGTTCTTTATTGATAAAGTAGCCAATTACAGAGGGTACACCACTGACGGAATACCTACGCAAGGCAAGTTTTCTATTTGGTTTGAAGAAGAGTTTATCAAACAGCTTAGAAAGCCAAAGTATCGTGTTTTATACCCGTCAATTTGGGACAAGAATGATGCTGGTAAACATACGTTAAATGAACTTGCCCTAAAGGAACTAGCAAGCTCAGTTCACAATGGCTACTTTGCACAAGATAAGAAAAAAGATGCATCGGGCAACCCTCTTTTTGCTGAATCAAAACTTTCAGCAAAAGGTGAAGGCGGTAAAACAGCCGCTGATGAATCAGCCTATAACTTGATAATGAAAGACAAAGAAAAGCTTTTATCTATGGATGAAAAGCTTCGATTTATCTTCTCTCACTCTGCATTGAAAGAAGGTTGGGATAACCCAAACGTCTTCCAAATTTGTACCTTAAATGAAACTAACTCCGTGATGAAAAAACGTCAGGAGATTGGTCGTGGATTACGTCTGGCAGTCGATCAGTCGGGAGAGCGCGTTCCATATGGGTTTGAAGTCAATACGCTTACTGTTATGGCTAATGAATCCTATGAGCAGTTCGTTGAAGAGCTTCAAAAAGAGATAGAACAAGAAGAAGGGATAAAATTTGGTGCTGTTGAAAAGCATCAATTTGCCAATATCGTCATCTCTGGTGAGCATGATACAAAAGAGTTTCTTGGTGCTAAAAAATCTGAAGAAATCTATCAACATCTTACCGATGAAGGTTACATCGACAAGAAAGGGAAGATACAAGATTCTTTGAAGATTGATTTAGCCGAAAACAAAGTGAGCTTACCTGAAAGCGTTAAGGAGTATGCTGGTTCAATCTTGGCGACGCTAGAAAAAGTGTCTAAAGGATTGAGCATCAAGAGGCACGAAGAGAAGAAAACCGCAGCGCTTCGTGAAGATAACGGTAAACAGGTAGTCCTTGGGAGCGATTTTAAGGCTCTTTGGGATCGCATTAAGTACAAAACTACTTATAGAGTCAATTTCAGCGTAGATAAGCTTGTAGATACATGTATTAGTGAGATTCGAGCCTCAGTTGTGGTTGCTGATATTAAGTATGAATCCAAAAAACGTCGAGTCGAAGTATTAGAGTCTGGATTACAAACTTCGGATAGAGATGCTGACGGTAATAAAATCCAAGATAAAAGAGGGTTGTTTGAGGTTAACTTTAAACTCCCTGATATCGTGACTTATCTAGAGTCTCAGACCAATCTAACCAGAGCTACGATTGTTCAAATATTACTTGGTCTAGGGGATAAACTTGAAGCATTCAAGAAAAACCCTCAGTTGTTTATTCAGCAATGTGCCGATGTAATCCTCAAACAAATGCGCTTAGCTATCGTTGATGGAATTTCGTATCAACGTATAGGTGATGATGAATATTACGCTCAAGAGCTATTTCAAGAAGAAGAGCTTACAGGCTATCTGAAGAACATGGTGGCTGCTGAAAAGTCTGTTTACGACTACATCATCTGTGACTCAAACACTGAATTTGAATTTGCAGAGAGACTAGAGAGCGCCGCGGAAGTGAAGCTCTACTCTAAACTTCCAGCCTGGTTCAAAATAGATACGCCATTAGGTAGCTATAACCCTGACTGGGCAGTTCTTATTGATAAAGATGACGGTACTGGTGATCAGCTTTACTTTGTGGTGGAAACTAAGTCGAGCATCTTCTCTGATGATTTGAGAGCAGCAGAGCAAGCCAAAATCAACTGTGGTATTGAGCACTTTAAGGCACTATCGAAAGATGGTGCTGGGACAAGTTTAGATAATCCAGCAAGATTGGTTAAAGCCGACTCGTTTGATACTTTTTCAAACCAATTGGATAAATAAACGCAAAGAGGAAGGCGGCTATGAGCTGCTTTCCTCGATACTGAGGTAATCATGAAATATTCAGATTGGTTAGAGAAATACTACGCGGAAAATCCATCGACTTATAAAGATACCGATTTGGAGATTAAGCGGGTTCGCTTTGTTGAATCGGTTATCGGAGATGAGCATAAATATTCATATTATCGTGAATTAGTTGATGGGCTTGAGCTATTTAATTGGGACTCTAATGACTGGGAAAAAGCTATGTCTGATGAGGATGAGAAAGTAGCTGTTGAAGGACACATAAATGAATGGTTCTCGAATATTAAACAACGAACAAAAAGAGCTGAAGAGTTGATTGAGTCTACATTTAGCAGCTATTTTATCGAGGAAATGGAAGACGCAGATGAAGTTATAAAAGAAGAGCTGGTTGAATATTTCGAGTCCATACTCAAGAAACAAGAACAAGCTGAAGCTGTTTTCAGTAGTCAAAAAATCATTGATGCTTTTTGAAGCCGATGAAAATTGCTATGAATCTTAATGCCAAAACTACAATTTTAGGGCTGCCTATCACGCTTTGATAATGTGCTAGTAACTTGAGATAACTTCGCTTCAAAGCTTTAGGCATAAACTTGAAGTGCAATGGCTCGAATTTCACCCAACTTTCTTAGAAATATCCCTAGGTTAATGATCGGTGGTCACTTTTTGAACGTTACGAAAAAATCTTTATTCATATCAGCAGTTCTGGCAATTAGTGTCTCAATCTACCTGACATGGTTACCTTTCAAGATGGTAGTTAACTCGATCATTACAACGGATTATTTGACTCAAAGCATCAACAATGACATCAGAGAAGAGCTACTAAACCAGCCAAGTTTTGTTGAGAAGGTGCAGAACAAAGGCCCTGCCAAGAGATACCTGCACAGAACACCACTTACAGCGTTCACCACGATAGATACCGGTATGTATGATGTCTATGCGACCTATATCAACGACAAAGGAGAGTGGGTAGTGCGGATGGGGATCTACCCTGATAAAAATGCAGAAGTGTTCTTTCCTAAACAAGTTGGCGGCGTTACTGGAGAGGTATTGGCGTTTTTATTGGCTGCGCTTAATAACTTGATTGAGTGGGGGGTGTTCAAGCCTATGCTGTATCACGTTACTAATAGTGCTGCTACCAGCTTTGCTAGTAGCAGCTACGAAGCTATACCCGGATTGATTAAATGAGACCTAAACGAGCTTGTTTTGGTTTAGTAGAGAGAGATATTGCTCAGTTTCCAAAGCTAGTACTTCTGTGAGCTTAGCTTTAGCTTCGGGATCATATTTATCAGAAAACCAAGTTTGAACTTTGTACCATTTGAATTTATATGATGCCATTTGAGTAATGTCATTAAGAATCTGTACTGCCACCATCTCATACCTAGACGATATTTCATCAATGTAAGCCGCGCATTCCTTTGCTTTGTCTAATTCTGATTTTGCTATTGGTAACATGGCTTTTAGCTTGGCTATTTCCGCGTCGAGCTTCTCTGCTTCTTCAGAGATCTTTTGCGCTTTCTTGTAAGCGCCTCTCGAAGCAAAATACAGCATAGGAACTGCTACAATGCCGCCCAGCACAGCCATTCCACCTGTCATACCCGCACCTCCTGCAGCTAAAGAACCGCCACCAAACCAAGCTAAAGTTGCATTTGAAGCAGCCACACCGGACAAACCAGCAATACTAGCGCCTGTAGAGGCACTTCCAACGGTTGAAACCAATGCCCAAGCTCCTACAGCTGTAGAGCCACCAACTACACCGCCAAAACCAGCAGTAGAAGCTGCATTAAAAGATGTATTGAAGGTCTGGATACTTTTGATACTGCTCGAAAGAGTCGATGTACTAAAACCGTTTTCAATCTTGCACTCTCTATCAAGCGTTGTTTGAACTTGACTTAAGATGATGTTGATTGACTTAATCCTAACGCCAACTTGGTTTAATACACTTTCAGTTTGCTTCTTTATGGCATCAGCTTTCTTAAACAATGGGTCATACTGTTCAAATACTAAATCATATTCTTGTTTGGCTGTTTTGACTTTACTAGAACCACCGAAGGTGAAGACATTTGATGTGAAACTTAATGTGTTATTTAACCAAGACATAATTTGTGCTCAAAGGGAAAGGCTGCGGACAAAGGAGTGTACATTTATTAAACATTTCAATTGGAATAATCATTATTCTAAGAAGCTATACGTAAGAGGTTTCAGCTTAGGAATAGCAATTGGTACTTGAGTTTTTGGTGTATCTTCGGTTATGAAAATGGCCAGACTACAATCCATCTGAGTTATTAACTCTAGTGACTCACTATTGTATTTGATTCCGGAGAATTTGAAGGCTGTAGGTTGTGTTACAAGCCAAGTCGACGGTTTGTCTACTATCAGTTTAGGTTTATGCGTTTCTAGCCAGACTTTTTCTAGCTTACTTTTTAGGTCTAGTTTTTCTAAGAGTTTCTCAACGCGAGGTTGAACAGACTTCAGCGCTTTTCCAATTTCAGGTTCAATGATACTTGTGAGTCTGACTTTGATTGTATTAAAGAGTTTGATCTCTGGTTTACTTGCCCACTGGTATTTAATCTCCGTCTGAATATTGGGTTCCCATTCTTCACTGACGGAAAGGGATGCAGTAATGCTTACCAATAAACTTGAACTAAGAGTGGTTCGAACATTCCCAAGTTTCGAACAAGTTACTCGTACTTTTATATCCAGTGGAAGCACAATACACAGAGCATCATTAACCGTTTGTATCTGAATTCGGTCGGTCAGATTTGCGTTGATCTCGAGAGCGTACTTTACGCTAGTCTTGAGTCCCATTTTTTTGATCTTAGCTTTTTTATCAATAGCTTTTGAAAAGCTATTGGGGACTTCGGCATTCAATAGTCTTTCAATGTAAGCTAGGTCTATGAAAGTAGAAACAGTTAAGCCCTATCTGGCAGGGTAGTTGTCACTGTTAAAATTTAACCAGTTTGGGCGATAAAGAGTAATTGTGTCTCGTATCTCAGTAGAAAGAAAAGAAGCTATATTGAAGAAGCTGTTGCCTCCCTATTCGATGTCAGTGAAAGAAGTGTCGGAAGAGGAAGGAATTAGCACTGCGACCCTGTATCATTGGCGCCAGCAACTCAGACGTTCAGGAGCCGCCGTGCCAAATAGCAACACTTCATCAGAGCAGTGGTCTGCTCAAACTAAACTCGCCATTGTTGCCGAGACTTACTCGATGACCGAAAGTGAACTCAGCCAATATTGTCGTGAAAAAGGTCTTTTCCCTGAACAAATCCAAAGTTGGCGCAGCGAATGTATGCAAGGGTTTAAGTCGAGTAAAGAGCAGGAAGCTGAAGCAAAGAAGCAGGCTAAAGCTGACAAACTTGAAATCAAAGAGTTGAAGAAAGATTTACGACTCAAAGAAAAAGCGCTCGCTGAAACAGCCGCCCTCTTGGTACTAAGAAAAAAGCTGAGAGCCTTTTACGGGGAAGAGCCAGAGGACGACTAACCTCAACCGATGAAAGGCAGACCATAGTGGAGCTTATCCTTAAGGCAAAGCAAGGCGGGTGCCGTTTAGAGCCTGCTTGCAATGAAGTTCAAATTGACTTGAGAACATATCGTCGTTGGTATCAGCAAAGTGAAGTTCAAGCTGACAAAAGGCCGAAATGCAACAGACCTGAGCCTGCTAATAAGCTATCTCAGCAAGAGCGTGATGCGATTATTGAGGTGTGTAACCGCTCTGAGTCGAGTTACTATCGGGTACTGAGTGCACAGGGGCAACTCCACAAACGAGGTCGTCAAAGGAGTAGACAGAAGCAAGCGAAGCCAACAAGTTACACAGCGACAGATTCGAACCAAGTCTATACATGGGATATCACTTACTTACCTTCAAAAGTTCGAGGCCAACACTATTACCTGTATGTCATCGAGGACATCTACAGTCGAAAAATCGTGGGTTATGAGGTGTATGAGCATGAATGCGGTGAGCTGGCGTCACAACTTCTGCAACGAACGTTGATGCGAGAGCAGTGCTTCAATCAAGCTCTGGTTCTTCACTCAGATAATGGTGCGCCGATGAAGTCGTTGACGTTCAAAGCAAAAATGGAAGAGTTAGGTATTACGTAAGCGCGCAATTAACCCCACATTCTAATATCAGCAAGCCTTTGTCATAGTTTCCCAAACAAATGGAGGAACTATGACTCAATCAGAAAAGCACCAACATTGGACGGCCATCATCTCCAAGCAGCAAGAAGGTGGACTTTCTATTCCAGACTTTTGTAAAAAGCACGATATTAATTACGCCACTTTTCACTATTGGCTAAAAAAGCTCAAGAACACTGACAATGAACAGGTCGCGCACCAAATGGTCATTAATAGCCAACCGTCTTTTTGTGGCGAAATGGTCGTTGTACATTTGCCTAATGGCGTGCGCGCCGAGCTGCCGACATCACTTTCATTTTCTCAAATTCAAACTTGGCTGAAGGCGCTGCAATGATCCCAAGTGGCGCGGTTTATCTCGTCTCGGGGGTTACCGATATGAGAAAGTCGATTGACGGCCTCTCTCTCATTGTCGCTGATGTGCTAGAAATGGATCCATTGAGCAGTGCGTGGTTCATCTTTTGTAATCGTGGCCGAGATAAAATCAAAATTCTCTTTTGGGACACTAACGGCTTTTGGCTCTACTATCGCCGACTCGAAAAAGGCCGCTTTAAGTGGCCAAAGCCTACAGCCGCGGGCCATATCCACATATCTACTCAACAGCTTAACTGGCTATTATCTGGGTTGAATCTTGAAAACCCAAAGGCTCATCAGCCCCTTTATGGCCGAGAAGTGTGAGCGATGATACTGATCACCTCATTGGACTTGAGCGATCCTTTTTCACTGTCAAACTAAGGGGAAATGACAGATGACGAGCCCCAAAAAATGACCGAACTTCCTGATGATGTAGAACAACTCAAAGCGATGCTACTCAAGCTTCAGGAAGAGAACTATGAACTGAAAAAAACAGTTGATACCCAATCAGAAGAAGTGGTTGAGTTAGAGAATAAAATGCGGCTGCTTCTTGAGGAACTTAACTTAAGTAAGTCCAAGCGCTTCTCCGCTAAAAGTGAAAAAGCCCCGAAAGGGACGTTTAACGAAGCTGAGCAGCAAAATGCCTTACCTAAAGCCAGTCCAAAGCATCACAAGAAAGGCCGAAAACCATTACCAGTAGAGCTTGATCGTGAAGTTCATCAGCACACACTCAATGCCCCTTACTGTGAATGCTGCAATGAACCGCTACATCCATGCGGTACTGAAGTCTCGGAAGAGCTAAAAATCATCCCTCAGAAGGTCAGCGTCGTGCGGCATGAGCGCACGAAATACGCCTGCCGTCAGTGTGAAAAGACACAAACCAGCAGCAAAATCGTCACCGCCCCTCGACCTGCCAACATGATCCCGAAAAGCATCGGCAGCCCTGAAGCATTCGCTGCGGTAGTTACGGCCAAATATGTTGACGCCTTGCCGCTTTATCGCCAGGTTGAAATCTTAAAGCGCTCAGATATCGAGTTAAGCCGAGGCACGCTTGCAAACTGGTGTGTTCAACTGGGCAGTAAAGTGACCGTTATCGTTGAAGCAATGAAAGCTCATTTACTGAATGAAAAACTCATCTGCGCGGATGAAACGACCGTTCAAGTGTTGCGAGAGCAAGAGCGCTCAGCACAAAGCAAATCTTATATGTGGGTTTATCGTAGCGGTGAGTTCGCCAAACAACCTGTGGTCATTTACGACTATCAACCAAGTCGTGCAGGGCAATGTGTTAAAGACTTCCTTGGTGGCTACTCGGGTTACCTACTCACCGATGGTTATCAAGCTTATAACGGCCTCGATAATGTTAGCCAAGCGGGGTGCTTAGCACACGTAAGACGCAAATTTACCGATGCACAAAAAGCGCAACCGAAGAAGAAATCGGGCCGTATAGAGAAAGCCATCAGCTTTATCGCAAAGCTTTATGGTATTGAACAGGAAGCTAAAGGCTTGAGCACTGTCGAGCGGCAACATCTACGACAACGAAAATCGAAACCCATCTTAGGCACGTTCCATAAGTGGTTGCTGGAAAGCCAAGGAAAAGTACTGCCGAAAAGTCAAATCGGCCTCGCCATAAATTATACGATTAACCAATGGCCGAAGTTGCTCACTTATCTAGAAGATGGTGACATAAGCATTGATAACAATGTGACAGAGCGAGATATCCGTCCGTTTACAACGGGTCGAAAAAATTGGATGTTCTCAACATCAGTTGAAGGTGCGACTGCGAGCGCTAACTTGTATAGCTTGGTGATGACTTGTCGTGCAAATAACATCAATCCATATTACTACTTCGTGCACTTATTCAAAGTGCTGCCGATGCGATCGCCACAAGATGATCTGACCGATCTTATGCCGTGGGCGCTGGAAATCGATGAGGCTGAATAAGGCCTTACTGCTTAATTGCGCGCTTACGGTATTACTTCATCGTATAGTCGCCCAAGAGTCAGTGATGATAACCCGTATGTTGAGTCATTGTTCCGCACGGTAAAGTACATGCCAAGCTGGCCAACAAAGGGCTTTGAAACAATCGACAGTAGTCGAAGTTGGATTGAAGCCTTTGTACGCTGGTACAACACCGAGCACAAGCACAGTAAGCTGAATTACGTCACGCCTTCAGAGCGTCACAATGGAAAAGATAAAGAGATCTTGAAGCGCCGAGCGGAGGTATTAGTCGCTGCAAAAGAGCTAAATCCTGAACGCTGGCCAGGTGATATCAGAAACTGTGAACCTGTTGGTGACGTTCACTTAAATCCAGAAAGAGAAGCAGCTTAATAAGTAAGCAAATGATGACAACTGCCTTGAAAAACACCGCTTGCACTCTACCTACCTAACGGCGTTGTCGTGTTTGAAGGGTTTAGATAAGTCCAATGCTATTAAAGCGTTCACACCTTACTATGTGATGAGAGTTGGTAAGTTGCCAGTGGTGGATTATTACAACCCAGGCGATCCCCAGATTGGCGTTGAATTAGCGGCGCTAGCTAGTCAGCACAGGGCTTACTTATTAGCGAATCATGGCCCTGTAGTTACAGGCACAGACCTAGTCGATGCCGTCGACAACGCTGAAGAGTTGGAAGAAACAGCTCGCTTAGCGCTGTTGCTAGAGGGAAAGGACGTCTCTTACCTGTCTGAAATAAACGTCGATATTTTGTCTAAGAAAGGTAAGTAAACAACGGGTTTATTTACCTAAATTACCAGCAGAATGAAAGAGATTAGTCGTGATTTAGGCTTGCCTATATCACGATCCTCTCAATCAAACTTTGCGACATAACCAAAACAGGCCAACATTTCTGTTGACCTGATATATAGCTTAGTGATGACGTGTCAGGCAAATAATATCAACGCGTATTATTACTTCGCGCACTTGTTCAAAGTGCTGCTGACTCAATCTCCTCAAGACGATCTGACCGATCTTATGCCTTGGAACATGGAAATCGATGAGGCCGAATAAGGCCTCACTGCTTAATTAGACGCTTACCGTCGATAAGTATTTTCTCGATATGGTCATTGAGTGAAAATATTAAACTTGGGGTCATGCCTTCGGTAAGAGAGATTTTCGATGTATTATCGGTAAGTTGCAAGAGAAGCTAATGGGGCTCCCATTACTCGATAACGAATCGCACACATCATTTCATGTAAAGTGTAATAAGTAAGTATGTGGCTGAATATTTCACTAAATGATGCTTTCCAGCTCATATCCCATAGCCATGGTGTAAAACCAAACAATGGAACTTGAAAACCGTGAAAAAATAAGAAGATAAACATACCATAACCTATACCTTTTGCATAAGTTATACGGGGAAAATATTCAGCAGCAACTACGTAGAAAACACCAAAAGCAATAGCTAACGCGCCATGAACTATCATACCAGATACTTGAGGGTGCCCTAACCATGTATATAATACCTTATCGAAGCCTAACCAATTAACAGCAATCTGTACTGGTGGAGCAATCATACCTACTTCAAAAGGTGGGAACGGATGACCATAGCCCCATTTTGTAAACGTAGAAAGAAAACCAAGAAATAAACCTGATAAAATTGCTAATTTAATATTTCTAGACTCTACTGTTGATTTGTGTAGAAAATACATATTAATCATGAACTCTTTAAATGAAATAATGAAATAATGAAATAATGAAATAATGAAATAATGAAATAATGAAATAATGAAATAATGAAATAATGAAATAATGAAATAATGAAATAATGAAATAATGAAATAATGAAATAATGAAATAATGAAATAATGAAATAATGATACTACTTTTAAGTGGTATCCATTCATAGAGGAAAACGATTTATAATTTCACAAACTATGATTTAGAAAAAATAGGTAGAACTACTAATTCTTTCACTAACTCTTACATTTGGAATGACTACGTCTGAAGCAGAGCCCAACAACAACTCCGATAAGATTGATATAGCCGCTTATTGTGCGAAGAATCCGAACGATCAATCTACCAAGTGCAACAAGATACGTCGCAACTAAGCTAGATTAGTGCTGCTTTAGAAACTGCTGATAATAATGCTTTTTACCAACAACAATTTGGACATGAAAACTAAGGAATACCAAAAATATCGTGAAGCGGTCAAATGCATACTGATGGCTCTAACCCGAGCGTGTCGAGAGACTCAAAAGCTTGCTGGATTCTCTTCGCCCTACCGAGTGGCAAGCGTGTATCATACCTAAACGTGGCGTTATTTTTGTTTTATCAAATTATGGAGGATTGAATTAAGTGTTATACCCAAAAGCGTTGAATGTTGGCGACAAAATTGGCTTTTTCTCACCGTCATCACCAGCAACAGTATTTGCTCAAAAACGTTTTAATCGTGCTAAATCATATCTTGAAGCTAAAGGCTTTGAGCTTGTTGCAGGCTCTTTGACAGGAAAATCGGATGCTTACCGTGCAGGCTCAATTCAAGAGCGAGCAGAAGAGCTTAATCAACTTATTCGAGACCCAGATGTCCGCTGTATTATGTCTACAATCGGTGGTAGCAACAGTAATGCTTTACTGCCTTATATAGACTATGAAGCGTTAAGAAAAGACCCGAAAATAATCGTCGGCTATTCCGACGTGACAGCGTTACTAATGGGTATCTATGCTCAAACGGGTTTAGTGACTTTTTATGGCCCAGCATTAGTTGCTTCGTTTGGTGAGTTCTCTCCATTAGTTGATGAAACATTTAACTCTTTCTTCGAAATTCTATCTTCAGAGTCTGCTCTTTATTCCTATACAATGCCTCGAGAGTGGACTGACATTAAGCATGATTGGGAAACTCAAGACCGTGCGAAACCTACGTATCAGAATGAATGGAAATTTTGGGGTAAAGGCAGGATCCGTGGTCGTATTATTGGTGGTAACCTAAATACCATGGCGGGTATTTGGGGCAGTCCGTATATGCCCGAGATACAAGATGGTGATATTTTACTTATTGAAGATTCTTTAAAGGGAATTGAAACCGTAGAGCGGTCTTTTGCTCATCTGTTTGCTTGTGGTGTCTTTGATAAAGTTAGTGCTATTGTTTTGGGTAAACACGAGTTGTTTGATGATAAGGGAACAGGTCGTAGTCCGCTGGACGTTCTTTTAGAAGTTCTCAATGGCAAAACTGTACCAATAATGTATGGTTTTGATAGTTGCCATACTCATCCAATGCTAGTGACTCCATTAGGTATTTTGGGTGAGATAGACTTTGATAATCATACGTTTAGTATAGAAAGTCAGTGGGTTACAGAAAAATAATAAGTTGATCAAAAGGGCTTAAATGCCCGATATTCTCATTTTGAAAGTGAATTTTATGCCATGTATTTTCGCAGGGCGTTATACCTTATCAGAGGATAATTACATGGAATTAGTTGTACCATCACAAGAGTTTAAATCCGCTTTTAAATATTTTTATGCGGACTTTGCCCAAAACGATGTCGAAAATGCAGAGTACTACCTTGAAGGTAAAACTGATTTTTCGAAATATGTTCAGCGTTTGAGTGACGAAGCCGCGGGTATAAATCTACGTGAGGGTTATGTGCCATGTAGTCATTTTTGGTTGATAGATAGTTCAAGAGCAATTCTTGGGGTCATTCGGGTTCGGCATAATATCGACAATGACTTCCTCTCTCTAGAGGCTGGGCATATTGGCTACGATATTGCGCCCTCATATCGTGGAAAGGGTAACGGTAAATTAATGCTAAAATTGGCGCTTTCCAAGGCTGCAACTCTTGGTATCGAACGAGCGCTACTGACCGCCAATGAAGATAATTTTGCATCGAGGGGTGTCATCGAAGCTAACGGCGGTGAGTTTGAAAAAATCGTAATAGGTAATGTTTTCCCAAACGCTTTGGCTCGATATTGGATCAACTGTACGTAACAGTATAACCGGCTTAAAAGGACTCATAACGTTTGGCGGTTTCCCTGTGCGGCAGTGAAGCTTTTGATTTAGCTACTGCAAAGGTAAGACTATTTCTAAGCTGCCTGTGCGGCAGTGAAGGATTAGATCTTTGTCCCTGTTGTAGTAATGCTTTTCTAAGCTGCCTGTGCGGCAGTGAAGTTCGTAATTATCGTCAGCCAGCTGGCTTTAAATTTCTAAGCTGCCTGTGCGGCAGTGAAGCTTTTGATTTAGCTACTGCAAAGGTAAGACTATTTCTAAGCTGCCTGTGCGGCAGTGAAGGATTAGATCTTTGTCCCTGTTGTAGTAATGCTTTTCTAAGCTGCCTGTGCGGCAGTGAAGGTGAATTTGTTGAGCCTGTCGCCACTTCCATTTTTCTAAGCTGCCTGTGCGGCAGTGAAGCTGTCAAGATTTCTGGTGAAGATATTTTCTCTTTTCTAAGCTGCCTGTGCGGCAGTGAAGTATTTAATAAGCTCTTGGCATTTAGCTTCTATTTTCTAAGCTGCCTGTGCGGCAGTGAAGTGGCGAGCGTCTGCCGCTTCGTGGTGGCAACTTTTCTAAGCTGCCTGTGCGGCAGTGAAGGATGTCACGCTATCGCACGAAATTACAGTGATTTTCTAAGCTGCCTGTGCGGCAGTGAAGGCTCCCTGACGATTCTCGCCCAGAATATGCTTTTTCTAAGCTGCCTGTGCGGCAGTGAAGTTTGTGTGGGTACAAAACTTCCCATACGCGTTTTTCTAAGCTGCCTGTGCGGCAGTGAAGTGGAGATAATATCGTCTAATAGCTTGTTGTTAAAGAACTTATGGGTATTTTTATAGAAAAACCCTTTTTTCTGGCTCTGTTCATAATGATTAAAAATCAAAGAGTTACAACAGCCTTGAAAAAAGGGTTCATGGACTAGAACCAAGGTACTGTCGCGGTGCGGCTTAGACCATAGCTGTTAACGTCGCCGATGGTTGGCTCCGAAGCCAACTCGCCTAATGCGACAAAGATGCGCATAGTTTGTCCAGTAGATAGGCTCTTAAATTGCAAAAATGGCAATTTCAAGATTTGTTGCGAGGTATCAGGGATTCGCTGTAACGCTTCCTCAGCAGATAACCAACCTTTTGCTATCGAGCGCTTCCTTCGGTTGTTCGCTGATTTTTTCTGAACCCTATACATAGTCCGATAACCCTTCACATCTGTAGGTACAGCGCGGATATCTGTTACCTCAGTGTAATCACGTAGCCCTTTCAACCAAGGCTGAGCCATTAGTTTGTTTAGGCTAGTTTCACTGCCATGAAAGCGAATTATATCACCTAACGATTGTTGGTATTTCGGGAAGCTTATAGCCACTTCACCGGGGACGGTTTGCGGCATAGTACGGTGAAACTTTGCAAATAGGTTATTCATTAACACCGCTCCCGACACTTCGGGGTCGGGTTGCACCTGAATATCGAGGTAATAGTCCATCATTATTCTCCGAAAACGCCACCACGGATCAGCATCGCCATCACATAGTGTTGCTGCTCAGATGCCGGCGCTTTTTCTTTCAATAGCCAATTGTCCAATAAGTTATAAAAATCCGTTTTCTCTTTTGGTTTCCGGTAGGCAACACCACGGTTGGTCACACTGCCATAGGGTTCGATAGCAATTGGGCCAAACTCATCGGCTTGTGGGTACCATGTATCAATGGTGCGCAGTGCATTCCCGATTTTTTGTGAGTGCATCGCCGCTTGACCATTTAGCTGATAAAGATATTTACTTTTATTGCCACTGCCCGTATTCATTACCAGCTCTTGGGAAGGGAAAACAGTTTGTCCGTCACCTAGTTGACTAAACGCTTCGACTTTCAATAGTGTCGCCTTTTCACCGTTCAGCCCTTGCTCGATAAGCGAAGCAATTTCCGATAAATCTTGATTGTTGTCTCCGAAGTTTTTAAAGCTGAGCGTATGAGCATCAAATATCCATTGCTTTTTCGCATAAGAAATACGAACTTCTACAGACTCTGCCCCAACACGGTTACGCCACAAGAAACGACCGTTAGCTAAGTTAGTGGCATACCGATGAGCCACCTCTTTAAAACCATTCTCTTCAACGTATTGCTGGATAACCGTCGCTAGCGCGGTTTGATATTCTGGATTGTTACAGGTAGATGGAGTGGAGAGATCACCAAGCACACGTAGAGTGAATTGCAGTTTGAGTGTGTCGGCATCAAACGGTAATGCAGCATTGTCTACGGTTTGAAGATTTGCTTTTTCTACTTCAGCATCAATTTTGCTCGCCTTAGCGCCTTTTACACGGTTTGAGATGGTACCACGTACTGATTTTTCAATCACATGAACGGCTTGCCATGTATCAGTGTTATCACGCTGACTCCAATTGCCTGCGAACATCAATGCATCTGAGCAAGCTAACTTAGATTCAAAGGCTAATACAGAAGGTGTAGTTAATTTAGTCATAATAGTATCTCTTAATCTTAAAAATCGAATTCGATGTCGTCATCAGACACAAGCTCTGCTTCTACCACCGTTGCGGTATGACAAACATAAAACGGGTCGTTGTAGTCGTATTTCCAAATAATGTCAGTAAGGCTATCAATGCGGCTTGGACTGCCAATCCATTCTGCTACGCTGTAAACCGACTCCACAAAACTGACAGGGGATTGTGTATCCCTGACGTTTGCGACTTCGCCAGGTGCTAGGGTGGGGGCGATTTTTTTATAGCCGATTTGTACAGGAACAAGATAGCCACCAAAGGGGTTGGTGACACGTTGCCAATCAATTGTTTCTTCACCTTCATCATCTCGGCTTACTTCGCAGGCGTGTTTTAGCGCAGAAAAATCAAGCCAATGTTGCAGGGCGTTATTTGGGTCACCCGCATTTAACTCTGATAAGCAATGGCTTGCATCAGCCAGCACAAAACCCGGTAACAGTTTGCGTAATGCCCGTTTATGATTGGCTTCATCGAACAGGTAGCAATCTGAAATATCCGTTATCATGCCACCCGCCAGTTTGTGTTGTAGTGCGAGTTGCTTAATGTCGTCGAGTTGTGCCTGTTGGGTTTCTTCGCATGCGGTGTTCAACCCTTCGCACTCAATGATCAACGACACGCTAAGGTGCATACGACCTTCTTCCACAATCGGTGCGGTTTTGCCCTCTTTGGTTAATGGATTGCGTGTTAACGCGAAGCCATACGGGTCGTAGGGGGTATCGCGGTAGCAATGCACTTGATGTTGATGGCAAACGATGCCACAACCGTGCAAAGTGAGTGGATAATCGCGCTGTTGCGCTTTTCGCGATAGTGCATGGGTAAAACCAAGAAAGTGACTAACCGCAGGAAATCCCCATGTCATGCCGGAAATGGCATTGGCATTGGCAACCTCTATGTGCTTGAGTACTAAATAAGCCATCAACGTACCTCCCAAAGCAGTTGTTTAAATTGCTGTCGCCATTCATCACTCTCACCTGCACTCAGCACAAACTCACGTTTAGCCGCATTGACAATGCTGTCTTTTAGCCATAAACCAAATTCGGCACTCAATGGCTCACGCCAGTCGAGGTTGTCTTGCTGCCATTTAGTGTGGTTCGGATCAAGCCATCGAGCTGCATAAACTGAAAGCTGTGGGTGGGCGTCACTCCAGCCAGTAGTTTGAGCCTGCCAAGGTGCTGCAACATTGAACATTGCTTCTGCAATCTCATCGACCTTTTGGGTTAGTTTTTCACGGTGAGCCAATGTGCTTTTTTCGTCTAAATTGTTTTTAATGAACAGTGCAAGCCGATAGATCATTGGGCGTACTGCACTTCTAAACGCATACTGCTCGAAAATCACTGAGGTGTTGCTTAGTTTTGGTCGCTGCGTTTTCCATTGGGGTGCTCGGGCATCGAGTAAGTAGGTTAAACCGCCTCGGCCAGAGTTAAGCTGCGAGATATTCTGCGGTTTGGATCCACCTGCTATCGTCACTGCGACATTCGGGTAGGCTACCAATACCTCACCAGACGCTTGTTTTTCTCTACGCGCAGTACGTATCGCCTTCATCTCTTGACTAAAACGACTATGTTGAATTTTCTGGTAGACAGCTTGAGACAAAGAAGATGAGTACATCGGTGCTAACAAGTGATAGCCCGAAGGGTCACTTTCAACAGGGAAATAAACTTGCTTGCTGAGTGCATGGCTGCTTGGCGCGCTATCTTGCAAGGCAGCAGATAAGCCTTCCTGCCAACTAGTGAGTTGTTGTTCATTAATGGTCAGTGTACGAAGTGGTGTTGTATCACCTTGTTTTAGGTACTCCAATAACGTTTTGTTGTCACTATCTACCAATTGCAATAGGCGAGCCACATCTAACGCTGCTGCATTTCCTACCGCATCAACAGCAGGTTGACTCAAGCAAAAAGTATCTAAGTAGCGATCATCCCTGCCCATTTGTTCCGCTAGTACATTGCTCCCTTTTGCCGCACTGTGAGTGAACTTCACAGCGTGAGTCGCCATGCTGATTTGTCCTGCCCGCTTTGCCGCACCGTCAAGCCATGCACTAATGTCAAAATCAGAATTTAGTTTGATTTGTTTCTCAGACAGCTGGGCAAGTAACGTATTGTCGTCGCTCGCCTTACTGATCTCTTTATCGAGCGCTTCCTGCTTTATTGCCTTGCGCTCGGCAATATAGGCAACAATTCGCTCGGTTAATAATGATGGCATGCCACCTCCTATACTGGTTAAGTCGTAAACAATATACAGAAAAGCAAATTCCAGTTCAACCTATACATGATAAACGTTTATAGTAATCAAGAGTAGAGAAGTAGTACGCTTGTTTACTCCCTTCTTCTGTTCTAAAATTCAGCCAACTACTGAACAAGTAGCTAAGAAATATACTTGAAACACGTTTAAGTTTACTACCGAACAGGTAGTTGCAGGCTGGGTAGATCTAGCCTGCAATCTTTCCTTCAAATACTCCCAACAGTGGTGAATAACGCCATTTTTTGCCGTTACCTAGGTCGCGCAATTGAATTGTGCTGTAACGACGTTGCGCCACTTCAAATTCGATATCTCGTTGTTCTGCCAAGTTTTGTACTTGTTCAGTGAGATTTCCGTGACCGAAAGCATTGATTCCTTCGGCGAGCGAGAGTGGTGGGGCAAGTTCGATCTTGTCTTGATCTAACAGTTGTTTGCCGAGATCGTCCCATACCAACAACTTCACCTCGGTGCCTTGAACGTCTACATCCAGCACATACTCAACACTTGGGGCACTTTGACGGAATTTAGTTTGCCGTTGAATTTCACCAAAAAGATGTGAGTAAGAGGACGTCCACCACACGCGGCCTTTATCACGCAAGTTGAGATTTAACGCTAGGTGTTCTAATTCAATAAACCCTGCTGCTGTTTTCGTGCTTGGGTTAACTAGTCGCTGTGGCTGCTTAACGCGTGGCGCTGCGCTGATCACACCAAATGCATCCTGTGCAAGCAATGATGGTTCGGCGAGGTCATGGCTTCGTAAGAGCAGCCATGACCTCTTATTACTTGGCTCGCTAAGCTTTGCGCAGTACTCTTCAGTGGATTCGAATCCCGGCTGACAAAAAGCGGGTGTCACGCCTTGGCAAGTTTTGAAATTTTTATTAAAAATTAGGATATTGGGTAAAGAAGGGGCTAGGCGACGATGTCGCTGCACCCGTCCTGATAATTGAATGATCGAGCGAGTAGAACTTGGTTCTGCGATGGCCCAGTCATAGTCATGATCGCGCCCGACTTCCGCAACAGGCGTTGCTAACACCACGAATATATGATGTTTTTCAGGGTAGTCTGCTAGCATTTCTTGCACCGTTGGGTGCGCCATGATCGAGGTGCTGGGATCGCGTTTGAGTAAGCTATCTAATGCGTTTTCTATGCTTGAGCGTACCACTAAAGGCTGTTGGCTGTGGTAAACACAATAGTGAATACGGGTATCGGGATCAGGTGAGCGCGTAAACAATTGATTGGCAACCGCAAGCATGGGTTCGATATTGGCCATACGCACTAGTCCCGCCGAGAAGGTTTTTGTCCCTTCTACTGTGCAATGTTGATGGGATAAAGCTTGAGCATGCTGCAATATTGCGGTCGCAAAGGCATCGACGGGGTTAATGTCTTCTTCTTTTAGTTGAACCAACGCGCCTCGATGCAGAGGTTCACTTGCTTTAGCAAGTTGGTCAACACGAGCATCAATGAAGTTGTTGTGCTTAGCCTCAAAGTCCTTTTTATCGGTAACTAAATGGCTCATCGCAGAAAATTCATCAATCCATGCAGTCACCACCGCGTCCGTTGTAGGATGGGCGTTGGCGGCATTGAATTGCTTACGCCCATGTTGGTAGGCGTCGAACAACTCACTAACCAATGCCGGTGGCAATGTAGCCGAAGAGAGGATTACCCGCGATCCCAACAAACCAGCCCAATACACTAAGCGGCACAATGCAGGCAGGTCGGTCACATCAAAATCATCCGGTTCATCAAGGATCAAATCGCTGGTCATTAGACGTAGCATAGGGCCAATTTGACGTCCGCCTCGTACACCTTCAGTCGCGGGGATAAGGTGATCAATAGTACTTACGGAAATGGGGGCACTGATTAATTTGTGCAGGTTTGCGCGACTTTTGTCTTGAAGCCAACGATTTAAATAGGTGTTATCCAACTCACCGTCGTATTTGACATAGTCCTCGTCAAACATCTGTTGCGACTCACTGCCTGTAAAAGTATGTTCAGACGTTTTGTTCTCGTCAGCGCCTTGCTTGTTTTGCTCATATAGATCTTTAACCGCTTGTGAGCCAATGGTCACAGCAATGTCATCGTCGTCCAAGTGTAGTGCCTCTTGTAGGGCATCACCTGTTTGCAAAGTTAAAGTGCGCAAACCTAGCGCGACACTAAAGCGGCAACCCTGATGTTGATCGCCTAACGCATACGCCATCTTCGCACCAGCAATGGTTTTGCCTGTACCTGTAGAGCTTGCGAGTACCGCAAATAACCCTTGTTCCTGTGCACGGTTTTTCTCTCCGGCTAACACCTCATACGCACGATTTTGCCAACGAAATTTAGGGTCAATCACTCGTTTTTTGAGTATCGGATGGCGAATTAACGTGGGCAATGCACTGCGCAGGCTTGGCAGTACTTTGGCAAGCAGGTAGGCATTGTGTGCGACACCAACGCAGTGTTCATCCAGTTTCTGTTTGAGGTGGCGTGTCTTTCTATCTGTGTTGGCGTAGGCATTATATTCTCGGTCTTGCCAATGCTCATGGGCGTTATCGGATGAGTAAGCGTGATCGGAAAGCATGAGTACCATACGGGCTACATGCATTGGATAAGCACACTCAAGGCGAGCGTATTCAGCTAAATTCGGGAGTTGTAAGGCGCGTGTTGCTAAAGCGGTTGCTTTTGCTCGCCAAGTGCGACTTTGCATGGGTAATCCAAAGGGGAACTCACTGCATTGTTGGGTTGTTGTTTCGGAAAATTTGCCACTTTTATGGTTAATGGCATTCCATTCCACGCCGATACCTTGGTCTATCCAAGTATCTGCCTTATTCAAATCTCCTTTGGGTGCGTTGGGCGCTTGCTGTTGAGGTAAACGGTGATGGGACACAATCAGCCATGCAATAGCCGCCGCAAGTGGGCTGTGAGTGGCAATGTCAGCAAATTTCACACTCTTAGTTAGCGTATAGCTCGACAAGACGGTCTGATCACAACCCGCTTTTAGATCGCATAAAGCTTGAAGCCAGGTTTTATCATCGCGCTCTGCAACGAAGGTGATAAAAAGCTGCATGGAGATCCATTCGTGGCGGTATGGTTCAAACCCTTCACCTTTACCACGTAGCTTTTCCTGAAATAAGGCATTGGCTTTACCAAAATCATGAAATAACCCTGCAATACCTGCCATTAGCGCAATAGCCTGATTGCTGTGCATGTTACTTTCGTCACCTGCCCGAAGGATATTGCGTTGAGTTCGATTTGTAGGCACTGTGCCTTCTAGGTTGAACTTGCTGCGTTTACCCACTACCCACATTAGTTCGGTGTGGTTTTTGCCGTAGATTCGATAGCATGCCACAGCGGTATTTTTCCGTGCACGCTTTTTCAATAGCATGCGTAAGGTTTTCATGCCTTCGTAAGTGATTGGGGTCTGCCATGTACGTTGCCCCTTTCGCTCACCAAATTGGTCCAGTACTCGACGAGTTTCTACTAACGCTTGTTTACTGCATTCGGAGATAAGCAAAATATTCATTGTGTCATATCCGCGCAGTCTTCGGCCGTAGACTGCAAGGTATCGATCATCACATCTAACGCATTACCAGAGCGCAGTTGGTTGAGACAGCGTTGGCGAAACTCCTGCTCATCATCCCCAGCCATTGCCGCGATAAAAGCTTGTGGCAGTACCAGTGCGTCTTTCACTATGTCAGCGACATCGAACACCAAGCCTCCTCGGCGTGTTTTCCCGTGTAAAATAGCTAAACCGTGTGGTAAGCCAATTACCCAACATGCCGTTGCGCCTAATCCATAAGCTAAGTAATTCCCGTGATCGAGAAATTGATTTGCTGTGTCGAGACTGTTGCCACGCTCTGAACGAGTAAAGTCACCATAGCCGACCGCTTGGCAAGCGAGTTTATAGAGGGTTTTGGTGGTTGTTGCTTCAAGCAACAAGACGTCTTGTGCGGTTTTGCAATCAGACAATAAACATTCAAAGCGGGATAAGACAGGGGTTAACTGAGCTTCAGTTACAGGGAACTCTTTTTGTACGCTAGTAGATAGCCAATGCTTCTTTATCATGGCGAGCCGAACTAGCTGAAACTGTTTTGCAGCGGCCAAACGTTTATCATCATCAAACCAAAAACTTACCCACTTTTGTAGATATTCCGTTGCACGGTACTCCGATTGCGGTGTCAACCAAGCGATATCAACCTCAACATCGTTGCCAGAAAAGAGCGGTGTACCACCGCCGCCACAAAAGCCAACCAAGACACCTGCTTTCGCAAACTCGCGCATCGCGGATTGCGTTACCGACGTGCCCGTGCCCAATAAAATGCTGGTTGTGTTAGCAATCGGGATATTCCAATACAGGCTCTCTTTGCCTTGGTCTGTCACATATTCGACACGCCCCCCATTCACCAGCACGCGGCAGTGTTGCAGATAATACAAATTCGCACGTTTTGAGTGCAAAATGGTTTTCATATCACTGGGTGAAAAGTCTTTCATGCTCGTGTTTCTCTGGATGTTTTATGTCACTAATAGTCAGATGCTAAATATACAACTGAGTATCACAATTCATCCATAATACCTTAATTATTGTGTGGTTTTTATTAAGTCTGCCCTGTTTTTCAATCTCAAATCTGCTTAATGGGTTAGAAAAAGTGAATAATTAGCGGCGCGTTATATGACTGAATAAAAATCATAACTAGATTTTCAGGAAGAAAATAGGGGGGAGTTAAGGTGTGATGCATGGTCAAATTTTGGAAATGGAAATTAAAAGTGTATTTCTGTAGCAGATCGCTAGACATGAGAAATGACCAACAATAATGACCGTGAAGATGGTTTATGAGTAATGAACGACAGTATTTAGGTTTTTAAGCTGCCTGTGCGGCAGTGAAGGCTCCGAGACATCGACACCCGAAATTTCTTGATTTCTAAGCTGCCTGTGCGGCAGTGAAGGGGTATACGAATTTCCGCTCGTGAACGTTATCTTTCTAAGCTGCCTGTGCGGCAGTGAAGGAGCAGGCACGGATGGGAAGTGATGTTCGCGTTTTCTAAGCTGCCTGTGCGGCAGTGAAGAAAGATCCTAATGAGGATGCTGATATTTTATTTTTCTAAGCTGCCTGTGCGGCAGTGAAGCTGACACCGCATTGACTTGTTGATCAATCATTTTTCTAAGCTGCCTGTGCGGCAGTGAAGGTACTTTCGCGCCGCTGATCAATTGGACCTGCTTTCTAAGCTGCCTGTGCGGCAGTGAAGACACGATCCCACATGCCGACGTGACCGGTTTATTTCTAAGCTGCCTGTGCGGCAGTGAAGGCGACAGCGCCGGCACAGGACGAAGTGATTGTTTTCTAAGCTGCCTGTGCGGCAGTGAAGTGGCCATTGCTGTGGAGACAATCGAAGCTGGTTTTCTAAGCTGCCTGTGCGGCAGTGAAGTCAGCAAACGTACCCGCAGTACCCGCATCAACTTTCTAAGCTGCCTGTGCGGCAGTGAAGTGCGATATTACCAGCGATAATGTCTATCATTGTTTCTAAGCTGCCTGTGCGGCAGTGAAGGCGTTAAGTTATACATTGACCTAGGTGAATTATTTCTAAGCTGCCTGTGCGGCAGTGAAGGCACCGGCCTACATCCCGCATTCAAAGTCGGCTTTCTAAGCTGCCTGTGCGGCAGTGAAGTCACTGTAATTGTCGTGCGCTCGACCGTGGTTTTTCTAAGCTGCCTGTGCGGCAGTGAAGACCGCTTGCCCTGCGGCCATTTCCACCGGAGCTTTCTAAGCTGCCTGTGCGGCAGTGAAGTTATCTGTCGCTCTATTGGGTCGCTTTCCATTTTTCTAAGCTGCCTGTGCGGCAGTGAAGCCATCCCACGCAACGAGATCATCAGCTTTCACTTTCTAAGCTGCCTGTGCGGCAGTGAAGCCAGTATCAGTGAAAAAGCCACAGCTTATTATTTTCTAAGCTGCCTGTGCGGCAGTGAAGTTTGGTCGCTGCTTTTTGTACGGAAGCGGCGATTTCTAAGCTGCCTGTGCGGCAGTGAAGGATACGAGCGCATTAAGTAATGCGCGCCTCGATTTCTAAGCTGCCTGTGCGGCAGTGAAGCTTACAAGAAGCCTTCAGACTAGCATCACTTATTTCTAAGCTGCCTGTGCGGCAGTGAAGCTTTTGATGTAGGTTCTTTTGACCCAAATGCGTTTCTAAGCTGCCTGTGCGGCAGTGAAGCTCTTCTTGGTCGTTCTACTCAGTGGTTTAGTTTTCTAAGCTGCCTGTGCGGCAGTGAAGGTTATCATAATGATGCTTTTACTCGTCGTTTGTTTCTAAGCTGCCTGTGCGGCAGTGAAGGTAACACTTCCGCTATGGATGGCTCTTCTATTTTTCTAAGCTGCCTGTGCGGCAGTGAAGTATGATTTTACTGTTTGTGATCCTGCTATAGTTTTCTAAGCTGCCTGTGCGGCAGTGAAGTTGCTAAGTTGATTAACTTCAATTTTCTAGGATTTCTAAGCTGCCTGTGCGGCAGTGAAGATTCTGCTATTCGTGATTATGTTCGCCGCATTTTTCTAAGCTGCCTGTGCGGCAGTGAAGCTGATTGATGATGCCAACATGCGGCATTTATGTTTCTAAGCTGCCTGTGCGGCAGTGAAGTCCTTTACTTCAAGATGCTTGCACCCAAAACATTTCTAAGCTGCCTGTGCGGCAGTGAAGTCTTGTAATTTGCGTGACACAGTTCTTCCTTTTTTCTAAGCTGCCTGTGCGGCAGTGAAGTGGAGATAATATCGTCTAATTGCTTGTTGTTAAAGAACTTATGGGTATTTTTATAGAAAAACCCTTTTTTCTTATCCTGTTTATAATGACTAAAAATCAAAGAGTTACAATGGCTTTGAAAAAAGGGTTTACGGACTAGAACTAAGGAATTGACGTATAGTGACTTTAACCATAACTGTTAATGTTACCGATTATCGGCTCTGAAACCAACTGATCTAACGCAACAAAGACTCGTATAGTTTGCGCAATGGGTAGGCTTTTATGTTGTACAACTGGTAATTTCAATTTTTGCTGTGCGCATTGGGAATTCGCTACCTATGTTCGCGCGTTAACACTGCTCCAGCCAAATTCTCTGCTTAGCTTCTCTAATGTCTCCAATTCCTTTGCTGTTTCTCTTTGAATCCATTGATGGATCTCCTTAACAATGTCGGAACTGCCTCGGCAATGGCAGAAATATTGCCATGCACTAGGCTGGATTTGTGCATTGCTAGGGCAAACTAAATAGCCGTGTTCCAGTTCGGGTAAGATCAACAGCAGGTCACTTACTGTGACTCCTTGACCAGATAGACAGGCGCTCAGTGCCAAATCTAGAGTAAAGAAGGTGGTGTTGCGTATCTTTGCGCTGTCTTTATGTCCGACACTGGCCAACCAGGTTTTCCAGTCATGATGATCAAGGGTTGGGTGCAATCGTGGCATCGTGAGTAGAGATTGCAGGTTTCCTTCTTTTGAATACAGCTCTTGAGAGCATACTGGCGCCATGTACTCATCTCTTAAAAACACCACATCGGAGCGCTTCTGGTATTGGTGTGGAACTCGAGTGTTAAGGATCAGTAAGTCATAGTCTGTGGATTTAAGCGCTTCGTCTTCATCAATAGTGGGGATCACCACGATTTCATGTTCGGGGTAGCGCTCTTGCAGCTGTTGTATCTTTGGGAGCAAGGAGCGAGTAGCATAACTGAGCACGGCCTTAATTACGATCCGCTGCTGATTGGGTTTCCAAGACTGGATTAAGGTTTGTACGCTCTGGTAGTTGCGCTGAAGTACAGCAAACAGCTCTGAGCCTTGCAGCGTTAAGTCGATGCTTCGATGCCCTCGCACAATTAACTCAACCCCCAGCCCTTCTTCGAGCTGTTTTACCTGACGACTGACGGCACTTTGGGTGACGTTTAACTCATCTGCCGCCTCAGTAAAACTCAGGTGGCGGGCAACAGCCTCAAAGGTTTTCAAGCTGTTATGGGAGTAGGGGATATCGGGATAAGATGTCATAGTTCTTCACATGATCTCAGGTAATGCCAACTGACATAAATGTTAATTGAATCCTAGCTCAATTAGCAGTACTTTGAGCCCAAATTATAGAGGGCTGTATGAAAAACATTCTTAAACTGGCATTGCCACTGACATTATCCCAACTCATCGCTATGGCATTGGTACTCACCGATGTTTGGATGATGTCGCAAATCAGTGTTGCCGATCTCGCCGCTGGTGGATTGGGCGCCTCTGTGTATTCGTTTGTTTTTCTTATGGCAGGCAGCATCGTGGGTTGTGTGGCTAACTTGATTGCCATTGCTTACGGGCAGAGTATTGCGCGCCCTGAATTTGGTGAGCAGCAGATCCGTTTTGCGGTCAAAGGCGCAGTGATGCTCTCTATTTTGTTAGCGATAACACTGAGTTTTAGCTTCTTATATGCACCTCAACTGCTAGCTAAAGCTCAGCAGTCACCAGAAGTTATAGATATCGCGATGCTGTATTTAAGCGCGCTGAAGTGGGCAATGTTGCCAATGCTGCTTTTGCTTGTTTTGCGCGGCCTTACTAGCACCTTTGGTGATGTGCGCTCAGTGATGATAATGTCGATTCTGACGGTGTTCATCAATGTGCCAATCAGCTACTTCCTTGCCTTTACGCTAGATTGGGGTATTGCAGGGCTTGGCTACGGCACTGCAATCGCCGCGTGGATTATATTGCTAGGTTATGGCACTTGGGTGTTCTGTCAAAGCAAATATCAGCGCTTTGCACCTTGGCAAAATATGCACGAGTACACCCCAAGACTGATGGGGCCGCTTTTGTCTATGGGTATGCCAATTGCGTTAGCGGGCATGCTGGAACACGGCCTTATTTATGGAGGCACCTTGATGGCAGGCATGATTAGCGTGGCATCTTTAGCATTACACCAAATCTTACTGCAGTGTTTATCCTTTACTTGGAATATCAACTTTGGCTTTGCACAAGCTTCTGCCATCTTGGTGGGTAAAGAGTACGGTGCGAACAATTACGATGGCATCAAAAGCATCGCTAAGAAGAGCTTTGTGGCGGTTACTGCGCTGAGTTTTGTGATCGCCTTTGGCTTTATAGCGTGGCCAGAAGCTATTGCTAACCTATTTCAGTTGGACGCGAAGGGCAGTCATGAACTGACTGCGTTGTTGACGTCGATGATCTGGGTGGTGGCGTTGTGCTTTGTGGTGGATGCATGGCAGTTACTGGCCATTAACCTGCTGCGCGGCATGAAGATAGTGATGGTGCCAACCATAATGACGGCAATCGGTTACTGGGCATTTGGCTTGCCAGCTGCATGGTATTTGATGAAGGCTTACGGCCTAGCGGGTATTTGGGGCGGGATTGGTGTGGGCCTTGGCGTTACCGGTGTGCTTCTACTCGCGCAGGTTATCTATGAGACAAGGCGGCAAAATAACAGCACCTTAATGCAGCCGGTTTGATCTTGTGATCTGACAGTATTGCGCCTAAAACAAAAATGCCTAAAGTCATAATGAGCTTTAGGCATTTTTTTATTCGAGTTTTGGCTAGCTTAAACCGTTACAAAAGAGACAATGTGCTTAACAAATGACTTTTGCGTCTCTTCATCAACGCCTTCTAGGATCATTTTGTTTAGGTATATGGAAGAACCCAAGATGATCCTCGCGCAATCTTTATGGTGTTGATCTGGCTTGGCATCGTCGGAACCGGAGGCAATAATAGCGCTTAACCCGTCAATGATTTGCGACTCATAATGCTTATATTGAGCCTCAATCTCTGGGCTAAATCGAGTCCCAAACATCAGCCACACCTTTACATAATTCGGCTTTTGTTTAAGAAGGTCTAGTGTCAGCATCGCACTTTGATATAGGCGTTTCTTAAGATCGTTCTCATCCGGTGCCACATCCACAACGGTGCTGACAATAAAGCGACCCACCTCATCCAAAACCTCAGTGGTTAACTGCTCTCGCGATGAAAAATATGAGAATACAGTAGGGGGAGCAACACCCGCAGCTTTTGCCACGTCAGCATGTTTAGCGCCAATACCCTCAGTAACAAACACATCAATCGCTGTTGAGATTAATAGCTGTTTTCTCTCTTCCGGTCGTAACTTAGTTGCCCGCGTATGCTTTGTTTTAGTGTTCATTACTCTGCCTTCCAGTTTTATTCTTCATACTGCTATCAATAGTGACTTTGCTATCTGTACTTGTTGCCAAAGCTGCGTTGCATTGATGAATTTACCTAACATCACCTATTTATCAACAGATAACCCATTGTAAGACAAAACCTAATTGCGTGGAATACGACAGCCAAAGATAATGACCAAAACATTAATGACGATTTAGTCATTGACAATATAGTCACTATAAAAGATACTAGCTCCAGAGTTGAGGATTTGAATGTTTTAGAGGGAAGAGTACGGAAGCTTACAAACGCAATTAGCTCAACAGTTTTTATAATTTATTGCTATTTGGAGTTACATTATGCTTACAGAAATTTTGTTTTGGGTCGCACTGATCCCCGCAACGATTACTGCTTTTATCTATTTCCGAGACCTTGGAGATATCACTCAGAGCTTTTTGCCCGTAAAGCGAAAAGACATGATGTTTGCGATACGCAACGAAAAGAAAATGATTCTGATCGGAATTATTGGCACCTTGGTCGCGCTGTACTTGTACCTAACTCAAGGTGTAGGAAGTAAATGGGTTATTTACATTCTTACTCCTATCAACCTGTTTTGTTCTTGCTTCCCATACATCTGGTTGTACGGCGGATTGCGCAACCAACAAAGCCGCGCGAAGTACTACAGCATTTCCGAGGCGAGAAACTATGTTCGCCCTGATGAGAGCGTGATTGTTCTAGAAAATAATGGCCATGCTCGTGCACACTCGGATTACCATATTAAGCGTCCTCACTTAGCGGGCAACGATGAAGGTTTAGGTGGCGAAAACGTTATCATCACGTACTGCTGCATGACTCACCTAGGTCACGGCTTTAAACCAGAAATCGATGGTGAAGTATTGGACCTTGAGATTGTGGCGCAGCACGGTAACAACCTAATCATGCGTGATAAGAACACCGGTGAACCAGTACAGCAAATGTACGGTACTCGTGAGCGTGATGGTCGCTGGAGCGAGAACAAAATGGAAGAATGGCCAACATTTAGAATGCCGTTCAAAGAGTTTGCTAAAGCGTACCCAGAAGGTGAAGTGTTCCTAAATAAGATCACTCCGTTTACCAAAAACCCAGTGATGTTCTTGTGGGATTGGATTGTAGAAATCGTATTCCTATGGGCAACAGTTGCACACCACCGTACACAAAGCCTGCTATGTAAAACGATGGATGTTATTGATGACCGTTTGTATCGTAAAGAGCTGGTTTGGGGCTTTACCATCAACAAAGAATCAATGGCGTACACAGAAGACTACATCATTGAAAACGGTAATGTTGTGAATGCAACAGTAGGTGGGAAAGACATCGTTGCCGCGTATGATCCTGAGTACAAGTCAGTGAACATTTGGTACAACACCAGCGGCAAGCCAGTCACAGAAGTGGACTTCTTTGGTAAGTCAGACCAAGGTGAGCTTAAGCGAGTAGAAACAGTGAAAGCGGGCATGTACTGGTTCGTATGGATCAACTACTACCCAGAGAGCCAACTAAACGACGACGGCGTAGCAAGCCAAGAACATGCGCACCTATTTGGGCCTGCATAATCAAGCTGCGAAGAATCGCTAGAACAACCAAGCCCTATTTATTGAATGCTCAGTAGATAGGGTTTCTTTGTGTAGAGACATCCATGTAGAAATGCGATGGCTTCCTTCCAGCTTTAAAATCAAAAAGAATAATTACCCATGGAAACCTACTTTGTTATTACCTTGCTGTTAGTGTTTTTAGGCGCTTTCATTCAAACAGCGACGGGGTTTGGTATGGCTGTTGTGGCAGCGCCAGTCCTCATCATTATCTACCCTGAGTTAATACCGGGTCCGTTGATTGTTGTGGGTCTTGTACTTGCCTTAATTAATGCGTTTAAGTACAGAGAATATATCTGTTGGGCGAGTCTGCAATCTGCGATTATTGGTCTTGTTCCAGGGACGCTCGCAGGGGCAATGCTTCTTTATCTGTTTGATGTGGCCCAGTTCTCTATCTTTGTCGGAATGGTGGTCTTGCTTGCGGTTATGATCAGCCTGTTACCCATCAAGATTGATGAAACGCCAAATCGCTTACTCGTGGCAGGTTTTATCTCGGGGTTCTTGGGCACCAGTTCAGGTATTGGCGGCCCGCCGTTAGCCCTATTATGGCAACATAAAAAAGCCCAGCTAGTGCGCGCGAACCTAGCCGTATTTATGGTGGTGAGCTGTTTGATGTCTTTACTGATACAGATACCCATTGGCTATATGAGCATGCAGCATGTCTATCTGGCGCTGCCATTGTTGCCAGCGAGCTATCTTGGCTATCGAAGCGCGGTGTTCTTTGTCGAGTATCTATCACAAAAAGTGGTACGTAGCCTGTCCCTATTGCTATGCAGTTTGGCGGGGTTTGGCACTATCTACTCAAGCTTGGTCAGTGTCTAAAGAGCGTATTCAAACGCGAATATGACCTAACCTGAGATCAATGTAACTGTTCAGACATCAGTTTTTGATATACTGTTTTAAATCAACGCAAAGGATGAGCTCGATATGGCAAAAACCGCAAAGATTCACAATGAAGACAAGCTAGTAAAGAAAGCAATAGAAGTCGGTTTGAAGATGGCAAAGATGCAAGGCGTTGATTTACCAAGCTCGACAGGGCCATTAAAGACGCAAGGTGTGTACTTGTTTCTAGTAGGCGTAAATCAAATCACGCCATTGCCAGACAACAAACTAGATGGCCCCAACATCAAGCACCGCTTGGCGCTTTGGATGCACAGTGTGTTACCGGATAATGATCCGCTGAAGTAGCTTTGAATTAGCATTTAAAGCCTCTGTTTGTAATTATACATGCAGAGGCTTTTGTTTTTCAGCTGAGCTAAATTTCCCTTTTATGAGCCAAGTTTCTAAAGAAAATAGGACGTTATTTGCTTGAAAAAGGGGATTTGTTTTGGATGTGGTAACTTGATGCTATCAACATTATCTTAAAAGCATTGAACTAGTATCCTGAAACGGCTATAAAGCGGTCACTTCTGTTGTATAATGTTCTGCTATAAAAGAAGAGGCAATACGGCATAACCTCAACGTGTTCTTCAACTACAACGAAGATATCCGTAGAGTTATTTAAACTACTAATGCTAATGAATCTCTCACCTAGGTAATACGTAGGACACTAAAGAAACGGATTGTTTTCTCTAGCGGTGAGGTGGTAACTAAAATGGTGTACCTAGCGATCAAAGACGCCTGCAACAAGTGGGCGATGCCCATTCGAAACTGGCGCCAGGCTATGAGTCGGTTTACTATCTATTTCGAGGAATGTCTCGAAAAGCACATTAATTAAATGTCGATTACACCGAATCTATTACAGCCTCTTAGGGATCACGTAAAATTCGGTTGTTAGACAGAAGTGCTTTTACAATAAGAAGTGATTTACTGCGCTTTCAGAGACTGTCCTAAATTCTGTGTAACCTGTCTTTGTCGGGCGGACGACACTTGTAACCAAGTGCCGTCTCCTAAGAACCATATGGATTAGCCTGAACTCAATCTGTCAGTTGTAACACTACGATTTAATTTAATCAGTTATGACAGATTGATCTATCGAATCTCTGCGCCACTCCGAGTATCTCACTCGATATTCCGATGCTTTGAGGTCAAAAATGCCTCTGTGTTTTTCATTAGTATTGGCCTGAGGTGTTGCTTTGAAGGTTCGACAATAATTGTTTGATAAGCTTGAACCTTTGCTGCGAGCTCTCTTCTTATCAGTGACATAAACTAGTACTTCGAAATACTGTCAATCACCACATCCAAACCGTGGTTCATGTATAGAAAACAGCCAAAACCCTCATATATCGTAATGTCAAACCCGATAAGCTGTAGTATATTGCTTTCTATACAATTTTCAGCTATCGCTTTACCCTTGGTATCAGTATTTATGAATTCAGTTGAACTTCGCCAACTTCAGACCGAAAAACAAAATCAGTTTTTAGAAAAAATCTTCTTAATCAAAGAGGAACTACCTTCAGAGTGTTTAACTCAACACTGCCGATTAGACGAATACAAAGAAGACTTTTCTCACGCTATTAACTACTTTAACCAACCTAAGCGAGTAGCTTTCATTGGTGACATCGGCAAAGGAAAAACAACTGCGATCTGTAAATCATTTGGCTTGTACCGAGATTCAGAAACAGCAAAACCTGATCTACTGCTGAGCAGCTCATCTGGTCGAACTACGATCTGTGAGGTCGAAATAGTATTTGACCAAAAACATACAGCAATTGAAATTGAAGCTCACGACGACACTGAGGTGCTAGAACTACTCTCTGACTACTCAAAGTCCCTATTCGAAAAGGCTAAGCCCAAAGGCGATGAAGAAGCAGTCGTGCAAAGCATAAACTCCAGTTTCTCTCTCAGTGTAGAAATAGAAAGAGCACTGAAAAACATGCTCAAGCTCACTGGTGCCATAAAAAGTGAAAGTGGTAGACGAATTCAAAAAGATGTTGTCTTTGCCAAAGATTTTTCTCGCGAAGTCGACCTTTACAATGAATTTATAGAAAGAATCCTGCTACAGGAAAGAACCCAAGTCCAACTACTACCAAGTAGTAGCGATGACGAATTTGAATGGGTTCAATCCACTTTCAAGAACCTGAATGTTGGTAAAATTGACTCTGTAGGTCTTCCTAAGAAGATCACTGTCTACATTAGTAAAGGGTTAAGCCTAAACTACAACGTTGTAGATACCAAAGGTCTTGACGGCACAGTTAAACGTGCTGACATTAGTAGATGTATTGAGAACCATGCCACATTGAGCATTATTTGTTCAAGCTTCAACGATGCGCCTAATCAGTCCATGCGTTCCATTATCGAAGCTATGATTGAGACTGGGCAGTCAGACAAAATTTACGACGAAACCATTCTCCTTGTTTTAGAACAAGCAACAGAAGCAGAGAACGTTCTTGATGAAGAAGGTGAGCCAATAGGCTGCAAAATCGAAGGTCGTAACATAAGATGTGACCACATATTAAACGACCTTGAACAAAAGTACGGCTTAGATGCTGATAGAATCTCTGTAGTCTTTTATGACTCTTATACAGACAATCCAGAAGCGCTTCACGATGCTATTAAAAGAAAGCTTGAATCACTAGATGCCAAGTATAGTGACAGGATACAACAAATCCAAAACGGGGTATCTGACTTAGTTGAAGAGCTCAACTCAAAATCTTTTGATGAAGCCAAAGAACAACTACTAAACATCTTTAAGGCATGGTTTAAAGATGCTGAAAATTTTACTTCATCGGTAAGCCCAATTTTCCCTTACTTAAAAACTGAAATAAATGGTGCTAAGTCTGTTCAATACATTCGCGCAAGTGTTAATAGAGATGGTCGATACTACAACTTAAACATGTATGAGATCCTTAGCCATCACGCAAAATCTGAAATAAACAGAAATAAAAAGAAACTATATAACGATTTTGATGCACTGATTAAAAGCTGTATGGCTAACCCTGAGCTTAAACCTGTGCACAATGTCGTCAAACAAATGTCACAAATTGCCAATCGTACACGTGACTTTGAACTGGCCTATGTGGGTGAACTGGCGAGTGATCACTACAATGAACACCTTCGTGGTGCAACTAGTATGTGGAGCAATGCAGCCTCACAGTGGGGAAAAGGTAGTGGTTATAAAGGGCGCGTTATAAACATCATCGCTGACTGGTTTAACAACCAACATTATGGTGTATTTGAAATCAAATTGAAAAAGGCTTCAGATAAACGTTGGAGTAAGTTCTTGTCTAGCCTAAAAGGCATTCTCTAGCAGCGAGGGTCGGTAGCAAAACGACGCCAAGTGTAGTGGGAGAGGGCTTAATAAAAAAGGTTCATCGCGGCTTTCCGGGGAAGGCCGCTTTTATCTTCATAAAGAAGTAATCCGTATCTCGGTACCCATAGCCCATTCTTTTGATTAGCTTGATCTTGTTATTAATCCCTTCCAAGGTGCATGTATTTAAATGATACAAAGCTGAAGACACTATCCCATGAAGGTACGGTTTCAGCTTTTTAGCGAAGTTTATGAGCGGTTTTACTCCGCTTTCATGGACTTGCTGCCACCATATTTCCCAAAGGTCTTTGGCTTGTTTTTCCGAGTCGCAGTACCAGAGCTCCTTGAGCTGAGCACCAAGTAAATGGGTCACCATTAAGTCACGGTTAACCGCAAGTATTTCATCCAGGTAACTTTGTTGCTTAGTATTTAAGTTCTCTCTATTTTTCAGTAATACCCAACGTGAGCGCTTGACCCAACGCCGTGCACTTTTGTCATCTTTAAGTTGGTTGGCTTGATCTACTCGAACTCTATCCATAACTTCTCGACCAAACTTAGCGACGACATGAAAAAGGTCATAGACAATACAAGCCTTTGGACAATGAGCTTGAACCTCTAGGTCAAAAGCGGTGTTCATATCCATTGCCACAACTTCGATATTTTGAGCATGCTCTCCAAGCATTTCAAAGAACGGACGTATATCTTTACGACTTCTACCTAGACCAATCCAAAGTACTTGATGCGTTTGTGCATCGGCGATAACAGTGGCGTAACGATGCCCCTTGAATATGGCAAACTCATCCATGACCAGTTGACGCAAACAACCCCAAGGAACCTCAGGTACGACACGCTTCAGACGTTGCTTATCTATTTCTTTGATGGTGTGCCAGTGCACCCCAGTAAGCTCTGAAATGTGTTTGATGGGTAGCAATGGTAATAGATTCTCAATGTAATCAATCAGCCGATTGGTAAGGCGAGAATATGGCTTAACCCAAGAAATAGACTCAGTCTTGATACCACAATTTGAACACCTGATGCGCCGAGTTTGAACGAGTAATTCGACGGGTGTGCCTAGCATCATCGCATCCTTAAGCGTTCGCCACTGAGTGTCATGAATAGAGTCAGAAACTTGACCACAAGAACAGTATGCAGGGGTATCAGGAATTAAGGTGATAGAGATGAATGAATCAGTTTTATAAGACTTTACGATCTGAAAGCCTTCCCAGAACGACGATAGGAAAGTATTATTCGGCATGAAAACGGTAGTTTGTAAAAGGTTGTGTTTGGCGATGTAACCTTACCACTAACTACCGTTTTTGTTTTCAGTTCCCACTAATCCGCGATGAACCATAAAAAAGGCCTTAGGTAATGAACTAAGGCCTTAAGGTGGCACGTATCACTGCCTTATAGAGTCCCTAGAAATGAATCAAAATGAGCCACTCGTTTGAATTTGAGTTTTGGTATTAACCGTATTGTTGCCACCAGATTGCCACTCAATCAGAGCATTACTATTGCTTTCTGAACGTTTCAGACATTTCCACTCTAAGGATTCACCACTTGGAACCGGAATGATTGCTTGCCATGTAGGGTAAGCCGTAGGATCCAGTTTTACTGCTTGCGCAGGCGCCCAACTACCTAACTGGCTGGTACTGCCGACGGCATAAACGCTTTGTCCCCCCTGGGTGTAGCCGTTATTACAAGTGAAAGTCACGTCGGTAAGCTCTGTATTACCACCTGTTGCCTTACCATGCAGGACAATCGCTTCATTCTGATCAAGGTTCAGCGTCGCAGTAGACTGAGATACCGTCACTTCATCACTGCCAACCAGACTTGTGTAGTAGTTATCCGCTAGAGACAATGCAGAGATTTTAATCGAGGTTGCTGCACCTCGGTTTAGTGCTACTAACACAGCATCGTCTTCAAACTTTCGCTCGTAAACCAGAATGTCATCGCTGAGCCACTTCTGGCTGTAGCTACCTTGCTGAATCGCAGGACTAGTTTTTCTTAACTCAGTCAAAGCTTGAATGATCTTAAATGCTTCACTGTCCTGAGAGAAGCTTGGCATTACTTCGCGGTTGTATGGGTCGCTACCAACCTGACCAAACGCATTGGTAGTGAAGTTTGCGCTGTAATGTTCCGTGCCGTAGTAGATAGCTGGAATACCACGTACCGTCATAGTAGCAACAAGGCCAAGGTCGACACGTTTTTTCGCAAACGTTTCGGACTGACCGCCCCCTGTTTCATTGTTGCCGGGTCCGAACGTATTGGCTGTCGAACGCAAAGCAGTCGAGATACGAGCCATATCATGGTTATCCATAAATACGACCTGCCAGTCATCGCTGGTGAACACAGTGCTGCGAGTTTCTAAATAGTTGTTTAAAGTCCGCATGGTATTACCTGTGCGGCCAACCAGCACACGTTCTAAGGTGTCACGGAAGCCAAAGTCGAGCAGTGCCGAGCCTGAAGTGTTGGCATAATCGATCGCATAACCATCAATTCCTGTGGTCGTCGTCGCGCTGGCACCAAACCACTCGCCGAAGAAGTAAAAACCATCGCGGCCAATTGTCGATGCGTAGTTGTAGATGTCGCCTGTCCATTGCTGGATAAACTCTTTATCCATGTGCTTAATTGCATCAATACGAATGGCATCTGCGCCAGCATCAATCCAGAATTTAGCGCCATCTAACAGGTAGCTGTAAACCTGATCATTAGATTGGTTGAAATCAGAAAGGTTAAATAGATTGTGGTTACGAACCTGATACCAGTTATCCCAGTCGGTCACACCGCCATTGTGGTGATACCAGTTGGTACCAGCAGCAATGTCAGTGTTGTAATCGGTAATATACATACCGTCACGGTACAACGCGCCATACTCATTTTCATCGTTACCATTAGAGTGGTTTGGCGCGTAGTCTAGCACCAGCTTCATGTTGTATTCCGGGCTGTGCATCAGCTGGCTCAACTCTTTAAAGTCGTCTATGGTACCTAAGTGCTCATCAACGCGAAAAAAGTCTTTACCCCAGTAGCCGTGGTAGCCCGCACCACCATTAACATCAACGTTGTCGGCATTATCCACTGGCGGAGTAATCCATATCGCAGTGATACCGAGAGATTTGAGATACGGCAGTTTGTTGATCAAACCTCTAATGTCACCACCTACGTATTTCTTGAGGTCGTTGGGGTCGTACGTCAATGGGTTGTTGCCATTGTTATTCGTTGGATCGCCATCACTAAATCGGTCTAAGAAGACAAAATAAATAGTCTCCTTCCTGAAATCGTAGGTGCTGTCAGCCGGAGTTTCTGCACTTATTGCTGGTGCCGAAAACCAGCCTCCTATAGCCAGTGTCGTAAGTAGAACGTTGCAAATCAGTGTCCGTTTTTTCATTGGAAGTTCCTTGTTATTGTGATTAACTAAGCCGAGTTGGGTCTGCTGTGAATTAGATTGTCTTCATTGTGAAAATTGAAGAGATGACAGAATTCATTGTTGAGATTGAAACGGAAAGTTCGGCCAATATCTGCTGTAGTGATCGATTGATCTTGCACTCGAGCAATCATCTCTTTGTCACCAACAGTGAAGTAGAGGTACTTTTCGTTGCCTAGGTTTTCAACGACTGAGAGCTTACCTTCGAAGGTATGCAATGTTTCACCCTCTTGGGCCAGTGAGATATGCTCCGGACGGATACCAAAGCAGACCGGGCTATCGACGTACTGCTCAAGTTGCGCTTGCATTGCTTTCGGGATCAGAATGCGGGCAGACGGTGCGATTTCGACGATCAGGTTTTCGCCATCACGGCGAAGCGTGGTATCGACCAAGTTCATTGCAGGAGAGCCGATAAAGCTGGCGACAAAACGATTAGCAGGGTAGTTGTAAAGGTTCGCCGGTGTATCGACCTGCATTATCTTGCCCTGATTCAGAACACAAATACGGTCACCGAGCGTCAAAGCTTCGGTCTGATCGTGGGTCACATAAATCATGGTTGCTGGATTGCCTTCATCCTTGAGATACTGATGAAGCTGGGCGATTTTCACCCGCATAGAGACACGCAACTTGGCATCCAGATTCGATAAGGGTTCATCGAACAGAAATACATCAGGTTTGCGAACAATAGCGCGACCCACCGCCACTCGCTGACGCTGACCACCAGACATCTCTTTTGGTTTTCGGTAGAGGAGATCGGTGATTTCCAATTTCTCTGCCGCTTCTTCAACCCTTACCTTAATCTCATCTTTGGGCCTCTTCGCCATCTTGAGACCAAAAGCCATATTGTCGAAAACCGTCTTGTGCGGGTAAAGAGCGTAGTTTTGAAACACCATTGCGATTCCGCGGTCCTTAGGTGGTAAGTCGTTGACTCTGCGATTACCAATATGAACATCACCAGATGAAATCGATTCAAGACCAGCAATCATTCTTAATGTGGTCGATTTAGCGCAGCCTGATGGGCCGACAAACACCATGAACTCGCCTTCATTGATTTCGAGGTCAATTCCGTGTACTGCCTTGAAGCCATTATCATACTGTTTTTCTACTTGTCTTAGGCTAACTGTTGCCATGAGAGCTCCAAATAAATCTTTATAAATTAATGACTTACCGCACTTTCTTTATGCGTTAAGCTATGAACTTAACGCCGCCAGAGTAACTCTGGCGGCACGGCATTACTGACAAGTGGCAATCATTGCACGAATTGGCTTTTTATCTTCGCCAATCTGAATTGACCAAACATACTCGCCATCAGCAGGGATTTCGACTCGGGTGTTTTTAGCAAAACCACCGCGCTTCAGAGCAATTTCCTGATTGACGTCCATTTTTCGTCCTGACACAGTGAATTGCGGGTTCCAGTTCATGGTTGCAAACTGGACATTAACCACGCCGGCTTTCTCTTTATGAACGACCTGATAGATGCCGTCGCCCTTATGGCTCATTTTGCGGTCTTCTAGGTGAATCCAGTGACCTTCATCAAAGGTTCCGGCAACAAACAGTGACGGACGAATCGGACCGCGATCCTCAACCGTTGGCAAATCACATTTAGCGAGCAGGCTATCCGTATTGGCTGGGGTAACTTGGTTTGTGTTTTCGCTGGTGTTGGAGCAGCCAACAGCAAGAGTACTTAGTAACAGAGGTAGAATGACTTTTTTCATCATAAATCCTTAACGATTGAATTAGGCCTTACAGCCAGTGAATAAGCGTGTAAGCCAGTGGTGAGTCTTGTCAGAATTAGGGGCAGTTTTAGACTGTTTTTTGTTATCAAACTGACGGGTAAGCTTGTTCAGCACCGCCAGATTTTTGTAATATGCACGAGCATCTTTGGCCGGATAGCCAAATAGATCGCTATGAGCAGGAAATGACTGACTGACGCCTGATTTAGCTTTGATGACTGAGTGATCACCAATAGTGATATGGCCAGCGGTACCTGCCTGTCCGTGGACAATGACATGATTCCCAAGAACGGTGTGTCCAGCCAAGCCTACTTGAGAAACCAACAGACAATGTTGGCCCACTTTGCAGTCGTGACCAATCTGGACTAGGTTATCTATCTTGGTCCCTTTACCGATCACTGTACTTCCCAGAGTGCCGCGGTCTATGGTGTTGTTACAGCCGATCTCAACATCGTCCTCAATGATAACTCGTCCGACACTTTCAACTCGTTCGAACTCGCCATGTTGGCCATTCATATATTCGAAGCTGAAATTACCGATGGCGTTGTTGGAGTCAATAGTGACGTTATTACCAATCACCGTGCCCTCTTTAATTACCGTATTGGCATGAATAGCCACATTGTCGCCAATGGTCACGCCATTCATGATCTTAACTCCTGGCATGAAGTGGCAGTTCGCGCCAATAGTGCAATGTTTGCCTATATAGACGTCGGGATTGTCAGAAGTATTACCCTGCTCAAACAGTTGATACTTATGTACTTTGTAATAACGTAACAAAGCATTCAGTGATTGCACTTTAAGCGACTCAATCACTATCTTACATTTAGCGTTGCTGGTTAAAATGCTTGCGGGACCTATGATCACGTCCGCTTTTGAGTGTTCAATCAATTTGAGTTCAGCTTTAGAAAATACGATAGCTAATCCCCCTTCATCAGGGCTATTCAGCGGGCCAATCGTATCCACAGTTAAACGCGGGTCACCATCTATCTGGCCGCCAATTAACTGGGCAATTTCTGAAACAGTGATCATAGGATTTCCTTAAACAAATAAACGATTTTTATAGACGGTAGATAGCCTGTAGAAAGAAGGTGTTCTGCTCCACAACCTTCTCTTCTCCAGCAAGCTGAGTGAACGTTTCGGTATCTTTGGCCCACTCGTACTCACCTTTAAGCAACCAGTTATCGCCGACAGACTGCTCGTAACCCAGAGTTGCTTTACGAATATCTTTAAAGTACTGCTCTCCTGCAGCCCAACCTTGTGTATGTTTGGTTTCGTTGTCACCGTAACGAGCACGAACGTATAAGGTACCAGCATCTTCAAAGCTGTACTGCACGATTGGCTCAACATACTTTTCAGTAAAGTCACTAATTTCGTTAATTGAGCCATCGCTGTTATGCGCTTTGTTATCTTTAACCTGGTAATAGAACTCTACGCCCAGCTCCAAATTACCAAAACGCTTATAGGGTTTAACTAACACCGCGTAACCTTCTTCAACGCGAGTTCCCCACGCCGATTTATCTTCGTCGTTGTAAAGGTATTCAAGGTTGGATTGGAAGCCCGCATCGTACGCATTGCTGTAAAAGTTGAAATAAGGGCGAATGCTGTGTTCTGCATTGGTCGTACGCAAGTTGCTTACGCCAGCAGTGGTCGCGATAGTACCTAGTGAGTATTCAAGGTCGTAGATCACTCCAGTTTCAAAGCCGTTCGGTAGTGAGAACTTTTTATTTAACGAGATTAGGTGCTTATAGCCATCTTCCGTTTCTGTGTACGAGCGATCTTCACTGCGTTTAACACGGTCAGTCAGCTTAAAAGCGTACAAAGAGGAGAAGTTCCAGTGGGCGTTTTTATAAAACAGTCCAAGTACTTCATGGGTGGTCGTGCGTTCATTTTCAGTTTGTCCCCCCCAGGTTTTGTAGTTGGTAATGTCTTTGTCTTCAATTTCAATCGATGTTCCAACGTGTCCGCCAAAATCTAAGGCTTGGGTTAGAATGTTGCCGCCCATTTCTTGGGGAGCTGGTCCTTTTTCAACAGCATAAGCAGCAGGAGCAAAGTTCAGAGCGCAAGCAATACTGAGCGAGAGTACAGTCCTGTTCACAGTGGTTCCTTAACCTCATAGAGAGGTGAATTTAATTAGTATTAATTACATTAAAAAGTAGTAGTTCAACCTGAACGCCTACGGAGTATTCTACAATTGAATCTTATTTGCTCGCTGAATGAGGTTTAAATGAGAACTTGGTCACTGCAAGTTGGACGGTAGTTTGATGAAGGTCACTAAAATAGGGGGGTAACTTAAGGTTGATGTCTCGTGGTCATAAATGCCAAATAATATTATAAGCAAAACAAACCTCATTCTTTTCTTTTAGAAGACAAGTACTTAAGTTGATTTGGTTCACATTTAGGCGCTGTTTTAATCAGTTTCAATTGACTAAAATCGCTCCCTAGCTCATTTTAGTCGTATATCGTGAACTACTAAAATGGATGCGGCAATGAAAACCAAATTATTGACCAGTCAAATACTGCTCACCACTCTTGTTAGCGCCACTGCCATGGCACAGCTGATTGAACCGGAACCAGGTGCAAATCTGTTAATCTGGACCGATCACACTACCGTCAATTACATGAAGTACGCCGCCAACCAGTTCAATCAGGATTCGGGCTATGAAGTGGAGTTCACTTTCCGTGGACTAGCACCGATTGATGCGGCGTCACGATTAATTCAGGATGGTGGCTCAACTCGAGTAGCCGATGTGGCTGAAATTGAGCATGACCTCCTTGGTCGCTTAGTTGTTGCCGGTGGTGCGATGGAAAACCTAGTGTCTGCTGAACACATCAACTCTCACTTCTTGCAAAGTGCTGTCAACGCAGCAAGCTCTGAGGGTAAAAGCTATGGTTTCCCCGTTAGTTTTGCCACTACAGCTCTTTTCTACAACAAGGATCTTCTGCCACAAGCTCCGGAATCATTTGAACAAATCATTGAGTTCTCTAAGTCATTTAATGACAACAAAGCACATAAATATGCCTTGCTTTGGGACGTGCAGAACTACTATGAATCACGCATGTTCCTGACCCTGTACGGTGCTTACGAATTTGGTGATAACGGTACCAACGCCAAAGATATCGGTATCGCTTCTGAGCAAGCACAGCGAGGCTTACTCGCGATGAAAAAACTACAGACTGCAAACAGCGCTAACCCAATGGATATGCGTAACCCTCAAGTAAGACGAGGTTTATTCAGTGAAGGTAAGGTCGCAGCAATCATCGACGGTCCTTGGGCTATTCAGGGCTACGAAGCTTCTGGAGTGAACTATGGCGTCATTCCAATGCCAACTCTCGATGGCAAACAGCCGCGAACCTTCTCTACAGTCCGTCTGGCGGTCGTTTCTTCTTTTAGCAACTATCCTAAAGCCGCTCAGCTGTTTACCAGCTACCTAAGTAGCGACAAGATGCTTAAAAAACGGTACGAGATGACGAAATCGATCCCGCCAGTTCAGACTATCATGGAGGAGATCATCGTTGATGCTGATGAAGCTACCTATGCGATCATCGGTCAGGGGTACTTCGCCGATGCTATGCCCTCAATTCCTGAAATGGGTTACTTGTGGTCACCAATGGCGAGTGCAATGACCTCATTATGGGTCAATGACGAGTCACCAGAGAAGGCGTTAAAGCGTGCAGTGTCAGTGATCAAAGAACAGATCAGTTTTCAGGAGTAAAAGATGTTGGTTTATCAACTTCGAATGCAACCTACGATCAACGCTTCTGTTTTTATCATGGGGCTGACGCAAATGCGTCAGGGCCATTGGGTAAAAGGTTTGGTCTGGTTGTTCATTCAGCTACTTTTTATCTTTAACATTCCAGAGCTTAGTCTGGCGTTAAAGCAACTCATTACTCTCGGCGATGTGGCTCAGACTCGCGAAGGCTTCACCATCATTCAGGGCGACCACTCTGTATTCCTGTTGGTCGAAGGTGTGATAGCTCTGATCGCCGTGTTTGCTTTTTTGTGCCTTTACGCACTCAACATAAATGATGCCAAGTCCTGCCAGCCGTGTCAGCTGTCAGCGTCCGAGCAGATCAAAGCGATATACGACAGGCAGTTTGCTTTGCTGGTTCTTTCTCCGGCAATGTTAACCTGTGTCGCCTTTATCATTATGCCGATTGTCATCACGGTACTAGTCTCGTTTACCAATTACTCAGCGCCTCATCACATTCCGCCAAGGAACTTGGTTGACTGGGTCGGGTTTAAGAACTTTATCGCCCTGTTTGAACTGAGAATTTGGTCAAATACCTTTATAGGTGTAGCGACCTGGACGGTGATGTGGGCCATTCTGGCGACTATTTGCACCTGTGGTTTTGGCTTTGTACTGGCACTGGCGTTATCCAATAAGAACATTAAGGCGAAAAAAGCGTGGCGCTTCATTTTTATCTTGCCTTATGCGATTCCCGCTTTCGTTACGCTACTGATGTTCCGATTGCTGTTAAATGGTATCGGCCCGGTCAACGCGACCTTAAATAGCTGGGGATTTGACTCAGTTGCTTTTCTATCAGATCCATGGATGGCGAAAGTCACTGTTATCGCCGTCAGCGTTTGGGTCGGTGCTCCCTATTTTATGCTGCTTATTTCAGGAGCATTAACCAATATCCCTCAAGACCTTTACGAAGCAAGTGAGGTCGATGGGGCCAACAAGTTCCAGCAGTTCAGAGAAATTACCTTACCAATGGTGTTACATCAGGTAGCCCCTTCCCTAGTGATGACATTTGCCCATAACTTCAATAATTTTGGCGCAATCTACCTGTTAACCGAAGGCGGACCTATCAATCCAGGGTATCGATTTGCAGGTCATACCGACATCTTAATTACCTGGATTTACAAACTCACTCTCGACTTCCAGCAGTACCAAATTGCCTCTGTGATTTCGATAATTATTTTCTTGTTCTTGTCAGTGATTGCAATCTGGCAGTTCCGACGGATGTCTTCGTTTAACGACGATGTGGGGATGAAGTAATGAAGTTTTTGTTGCAAAAATTAGCCACAGGTTTGGTTTATCTTTTCCTATTCACCAACGCGTTACTGGTATTAGGCCCCGTTATCTGGACTGTATTGGTGTCATTCAAACCGGGCAGCAATATGTTCAGCTCCTCGTTTTCGGGCTGGAGCTTCTCGCTAGAGCATTATGTGGCGCTGTTTCAGGATACCCCTTACCTGCAGTGGTATCTCAACACCTTCGCTCTGGCGACGGCGAACATGCTGATTTCGTTGGTGGTTGTCACCATCACCGCTTACGTGTTTTCACGCTATCGATTTAGGGGTAAACGCAATGTCTTGATGGGTGTGCTGGTATTGCAGATGTTCCCTGCTTTCTTATCGATGACAGCGATCTATATCCTGCTATCGAAACTCAACATGATCGATACTTACGCCGGTTTGTTGTTTGTTTACGTTGCTGGCTCGCTCCCGTTTATGACTTGGTTAGTGAAGGGCTATTTTGATGCGATTCCGACTTCGCTCGATGAGGCCGCTAAGATCGACGGTGCAGGGCATATGACTATTTTTATCGAGATCATTTTGCCTCTGGCGAGGCCGATCTTGGTATTTGTCGCTCTGGTGTCATTTACTGGACCGTGGATGGACTTCATTCTGCCAACGCTGATCTTACGCAGTGAAGAGAAAATGACTTTGGCTATTGGCATATTCAGTTGGATCAGCTCTAACTCGGCAGAAAACTTCACTTTGTTTGCCGCTGGCTCTTTGCTGGTCGCAATACCCATCACTCTGCTTTTTGTTGCAACTCAAAAACACATCACTACAGGCTTAGTGAGTGGTGCAGTAAAAGAATAATAACAGGATCTAATTTATGATTACCCGAAGCTCACTAATACACACTGTGAAAAGTGCTGACAGCTACGCCTACAATGAGCAGACCCTACACCTGCGACTTAAATGTGCCAAAGACGAAGTCGAGCGCGTTTGCTTATGGATAGGTGACCCTTACCGTTGGGCAGAGGGGGGCTTAGACGGTGGTAACCTGGGTGGCAGCGATGCTCATGGCTGGGTCGGAGGCAACGAAGTTCCAATGGAACGAGAAGGTGTCACTGAACATCACGACCACTGGTTTGCGGAATTTACACCGCCTAAACGGCGCAGTCGTTACGGATTTATTCTATACAGCAAAGATGGTGAAAAAATACTGTTTGGCGAGAAACGCAGCGTTGACTTAGACAGCAAGGCAACGGAAGAAATAGAACTGAGCAATCTGAGTAATTTCTTCTGCTTCCCTTATATCAACCCAAAAGATGTTCTTGTCACTCCAGAATGGACCAAGTCGACCGTTTGGTATCAGATCTTCCCAGAACGATTTGCCAACGGTAGACCAGAACTAAACCCGGAAGGTGCTGAGCCTTGGGGAAGCATACCTACCTCAAGTAACTTTATGGGGGGTGACTTATGGGGCGTAATCGAACATCTCGATTACCTTAAGGATTTGGGGATCAACGGGCTCTATCTGTGCCCTATTTTTACGGCCAATACCAGCCACAAGTACGACACGATTGATTACTTCAATGTCGACCCTCACTTTGGCGGCAATGAAGCATTCAGAGCTCTGATTAAAGAGGCTCATAATCGAGGAATGAAAGTCATGCTCGATGCGGTGTTCAATCACGTAGGTGATCAACACCCGTTCTGGTTAGACGTGGTTAACAACGGCGAAAAATCGCAATACGCTGACTGGTTTTGGATCAATAAGTTTCCCGTTTACCCCGACACAGTCAAATCGGAGTGGGACAGCTGGAACTTCAACTACGAAACGTTTGGTAACGTACTTGAGATGCCAAAACTCAACACAGAGCATCAGCCATGTCGTGATTACCTGTTAGATGTCGCTCGCTACTGGGTGGAAGAGTTCGATATCGACGGCTGGAGACTGGATGTCGCTAATGAAGTTGACCACCAGTTCTGGCGCGAGTTTCGTTGCGTGGTTAAGCAGGTAAAACCAGACTGCTACATTCTGGGGGAGATCTGGCACGAAGGTATGCCATGGTTGTGTGGTGATCAGTACGATTCGTTAATGAATTATCCTATGACTCAGGCTATTACCGATTACTTTGCCCTTGATGCCCATAGCAAACAGCGGTTTATAGAGACTGTCACCAGCGCTTATCTGGCCTATCCTCGCAACGTGAATGAAGCGATGTTTAACTTGCTAGAAAGTCACGATACTACTCGATTGATTAGTCTTTGCTGTAACGATCTTCGTCGGGCGAAACTCGCGTATCTGTTTATGTTCACTCAAGCAGGTGCTCCCTGTATTTACTATGGCGGCGAAGTTGCGATGGATGGGAGAAAAGGCATGGGACTTGAAGATAACCGTCGTTGTATGACGTGGTCTCCAAATCAAACTGCACTCGATTTCAAAGCCTTCATTGAGCAAATGATCGAGCTAAGAAAGGGCGATGACAGCTTTAACCAACCGTACATTGATTGGATAGAGACTCATCATCCTACCGTTGTCGGCTATCAACGCGGGTCTAGACGCTTCTTGCTCAACAACAGCGACTCTCAGGCTAGCGTAGCGCTAGATAATCGTGACATCAGTTTGCAGGCTTACGGTTACTGGTACGACTAAGCGAGGAGAAAGTATGCACCTGGGGATCTCGATAGACAAAGTTCAACTCAAAGCGACGGTGCTTGATGATCAGTTCAATACCGTGTATTCGAGTCAGCAAAGTCTCAAGCAGACTACACAGGAAGTTAAACAGCAGGTGTTTCAGTTGGTAGACAATTTCCAATGGGCTTACGGTACATTCTGTTCGATTGGATTAGCTATAACTGAAGAAGTTTTAGCCTGGTTTGACTGTCATCATTTGGCGTTACACGTCTTGATTGAACAGCACTATCGAGTCCGTTGCAGTAAGAGTAACTTTGTCGAAGCTGGTTTACAAAGTTCGCCTGATACCCTGTCGCAAATAAAGCTCGGAAAAGTGCTGTGCGTTGTACTCGATAACGAGTGCGAACTTTACTCTTGTAATAAAACGCGTCGAGGTATTTCTCAACGCACCATTCGATCGATACCATGGGCACATGTCGCTCTTCCGGACTACGACTTTGCCTTTGATGGCCTCGTCACTACCTGCAGTTGTGCGAGTGAAGCGTGTACTGAACAGTTTGTCTCTGTTTCAGGGTTGGAACGACAGTATGAGCAGATCTTGCTTAAGTGCTCCAATGTAAAAGAGATACTTTGCGCATTGGAATCTGGAGACTCTATTGCCGCGCGTACCTATCGACGCTACATCGATCAACTTGCTCGCGCGCTAAAGCCACATATAAGAAATAACGAGCCAAGAACCTTACTAATACTTGGTAGCGTGTCGCGCTATGCTCACATTTCAAGTGACCTCAAATTTGCTCTAAGTCGTTATTGGGACGCCTCCCCGCTGCCTGTAATGTTGGCTCTGCCCTATGAGGATTTTTCTATTAGTCGTGGAGCAACTCAAACAAAAGCGCAACGACTTGTGCGCTAAGTTAGGCTTCGAGCTTAACTAGTGATAACCTAACTAAAGTGGAACAAAATATTGAATAATTTTAGAGGACAAACCGTGCCAGACTTGGTTATTAAGTTGATGAATTTTGGTTTTACGAAAACGGATTCCTTGGTATACATCAACCTTCTCAAAAACGGTCGTGCCAGTGGCTACAAAATCGCGAAAGATATCTCTCTGTCGCGTTCTTCTGTCTACTCCTCTATCGATAACTTATACAAAAATGGCTATATCTTTATGTCCGATGGAGACACTAAAGAGTACGAAGCCAAGTCTCCAGAGCTTATCTTTGACCAGATCGAAAAGAGTACAGTAGAAAACATCCATATCCTTAAGAAAGAGTTGTCACGAATGATGCTCATTGAGGAAAAAGAGTTTGTTTACAGCGTTACTGGTATCGACAACTTGGTCCAAAAAGCCAAAGAGGTGATCGAGTTAGCACAGGTTGAAATCTACCTCAACACTGACTTCCAACTTGACCCAAGATTCTCGACAGAATTGATTGAAGCGGCCGAGCGTGGGGTGCGAATTATCGCCTTCTCGTTTAATCGCATTACGGTACCTCATCCAAAAATTGAGCTTTATGCTCGTTCAGATAATGAAGAGACCGAGTATCCTTCCCACCGCTTTATGATTGTTGCCGATATGAAGCAGGGCTTGATGTTCTCACACCGTGAAGAGACGGTAGGCTTATATACTAACAATCACTTATTGGTGAAAATGATTGCCGAGCACATTCACAGCGATATCTATCTCATTGAATACGAAAAGTTGGTGCCGGAAAAACGTGTACGTATTGGTACAATTCATGAACTGGATAATAAGATGGTCCATGATGATATGAAGCGTCAATCCAAGTAAATCACTCAGTATCTAACCGTAATCCTCCGAAAGATAAACGCATGCAAGCGTAGAGTTTTCAGTTCGGGTGCCCCTTAAGACGGACATCTGATATCGTGTTTTTTGTCGGAGGACAATAATTATAAATAGTTCGTTACATGTAACTGTAGCTAACCTTCTGTTTTATATAACTTTGTTTAAGGTTACACTTTTGGATGTTTTTAACCATCTCAAAAGTAACCTTAATTTGAAATTATTACCATTAAATTCAGGCAATTAGCTGTATATTAGTTGCGTTACATTGCTATTGTCCGCACGAGCATTGCTCAGAGCCATGTTTTTTCGTATTAACGTAGCATTTTGTGATTGAACTTTAGCGAGCATAGCTTTCAATTCTGCCACCTCAGACCGCAACTCTCGATTGCGGTCTTTGTATTTATTAAGTTCAGTTTGTTTGGCATCACGTTGCTGTCGAATGTCTTTGTTTACACCGCCTTTAATACGCTCTAATAGTTCAGGGCAATCACGGTGAATCAATGCTCGACTTACACCTGCTTCTTCGGCAACGGCAGCGACACTCATTTTACGTTTATGAGAAACAGTATTTGGACGACCTTTTTCGATTCGAACAATGGCAAGTCGAACCGCTTTATGTGTCGCTTTTTCTTTCTGGTTAGACATTTATCACCTCGATATCCTTTCTCTCGTTAATCTCTTGCTTCATAGCTTCAACATCAATACCCAATGCCACTAGAACCTTTTCACAGCGTTCCATGCCTTTTTTTACCGCCGCTCTACCAGCTTCACCAATATCATCCAATTGCATCAGTTTCATTTGCTGCACTAGCATTCCCTCCCAATAAGGCAGGTGTCGCTTATCTACAATGCCGCTTTCACAGCTATCAGGCTTACCACACTTACACTCATCATCATTGGTACACCACCCAATACCTGTTGAGCGAATTGGTATGGAGCTAGAGTATGCCTTTGCCATAGCACTAAGAGAGCTAAAAGATTTAATTAACTCTTTATCCTCACGGACCTTCATGATGTTTTGAGCTATGTCGCCACCAGTGATAGGCATGTCTAGTTCAAACCAATCTTGCTTAATTTCTTCTTCAACCAGGTATTTCTCTCGAAGCATTTCTTCAAACAATTCAGCATCCAAAGCATCATTAAAGGCATACAAAGTGGTCATGGTAATTGACCAATGTTTAAAGTGGTCTTTTAATGCTCTCAAGTCACCTAATTCAGAGTGAACCGCATAATTAGCAAAGGTACGTCTGAATTGGTGCGCTGATAGGTTCCAATTACTCCCTATCTGTTCACATAAGTTTGGCAACCTAGTGTTAGTCATTGCCACCCCTGACAATAGGTAAATTGCGTTTCCTTTTCCCAGGTTTTTCGATAGGCAGATGTGGTTTGAGATTTCCTCAAGTCGATGTGCTTCCACATGATCGTTGCTTGCTTTCGCTTTTAGTAAATCACACTCAAGTTGATCTTGAAGTGGAGCGCTCAAACGGCCAAGAATATCAATCGCTTCCGTGGCTATCCTTGGCGCAATCCACTCAGCTAACCCTGTATGTGTTTTCTCAGAGACAGTTTCGATGTGGTAGTAAGTGGTGTCACCTTTCGTTTCAGAGCGATACGCATCACGCTTAATGCCTAATATTTCATGGATACGCATACCCGTTGTGAGTAACAGCCAGAAGATACAGCTATCTCGCAGTAGCAATGTTTCTCTCTTTTTCGACGATTTCAGGATTTCATCAGCTTTATCTAGGTATGATTTAGTAAACTGGCACAGCGGAATTAGCACTTTATTTGGAATAATGGGGGTCTTACCTTTGGTAATGGCTTCCCGATACGCTTCACCAACATACCCTGCTTGCTCATTAGCGGTTGATTGAGGCCAAGGATGCTCTTTTACAAAATCAAACTCTTTGCAGTGGTAATAAAGGTCTTCTAGAATACGGAATCTATCCACCTTGGTGACTGCTGTCAGTGGTTTAGTCTCGCCTTTTCGTTTTGAGTGCAGGGTATTTACATGCCTAACGTAGGCATTTGAGGTAAAAGCTGTCAGCCCATGTGTAACTGTAGTATCTGAACTTAAAACCCACTGAAAATAACTTTTCAACTTGTCCAATGTTTTCACAAGAGTATTAAGAGCTAACCCCTTTTTGAATTTGCTCCAGATTACCCACTTTGCCATGCGCTTCATTTGAGTATCATCAATCGTAGAAAAAGTAAGGTTTAATGCACTTGCTATAGTTGCTTTCGTACCTTTACTAGCAGGAAACACCCATACATCTTCCTCAAATCGAGATAGCGTTTGGTATTCACCATTGGCGAGTTTAATGTAGGTCACGATACCCGTTAGAGAGCCATCAATGACTTGCTCAAGCGCACTGGTGCTTGGCTTTGGACATTGCTGAATTGCAAACTCAGCTTGCGTGAGTATTAACTCAATTGAACTCATTGCGTCACCTTCAACATATCAAGGTTTTGCCAGTACGGATGTGGATTAGATCTTGCCCGTTCTTTTTCAGCCTCTACACGCTGTACCTGGCCAAGCTTAGCAAATTCAGGGACAACTTCTTCATCTACGATTCTTAGAACATTTTTTAAATGACGCTTCCAGTCTTTACGACCAAACTCGTCACGGCTTCGAATAATCGCCCAATAAAAACTAAAGAGTTTATACAAATCATCACCTGTAATAACGAAGCTTTTACAGCGGAAGCAGCCTAAAAAGTCATTACAGAACGAGCCATTTTTCGGTGCTTTATCGCCATTCTTAGGGTCTTTACAATGCCCTACAGGGACGCTTGGCTCTGCGCACGTTAGCTCTTTAACTCGTATCTCACCCATTAAGCCCAAGTTGCGCTTTGATTGCTCAGGAGCTTGCAGGTAGTGGTCAAGCGTTCCTGTCCCACTGTGTTTGGCTTGCCGCGCAGCAATTAACAAACTCTCACCACTCAGCTCATAAATACCATTGATGAACGTCTTGCGAAAACGGCTTACATTAAGTTTCATCGTTCGACCATCTTCATCTCTTAAGTCGTACTCTTTGATGAATTTTTTGATGTTATATCGAAGCAGCCTTTCTGCTAGAGAGGAGGCCGTACCTCTCTCTGCACCTATGTGGGCAACTCTAGACTCATAGACAAATACCAAGTCGGAATCGATAGACTTTCTCACTTGGCTATTACGCTCAATGATAGCCTCAATAAGATAAGCCACATCAAGCTTTATTCCTTGCACTACTTCAAGTTCCTGTGATTTTCGTAAATTGTGCAATTGCGTGGCGTTGCCTCTTTTTTTGAATACGGTTAAGAGCTTGCGGCAATCTTTAAGTGGGTGGTCGGTCAATGAGTCGGTAGTCATATTGAGAAGCGGAGATGTGTTGATGCCTGTCTGAATCGCCACAGCTAACAAACACAGTGTTAACTGATAACCTGTTAGTGGTTCGGTCTTTTGATAAATCGGCTTAATTGCTTGTTTTAGCGCAACTACCACCTGCCTTTTTTCATGGGGAGTCAGTGGTTTCTCGCCCTTTGCACGTTTACTTGAATTTGGAAATGGGCTCTTCGGAAAGAAATCACTGTTTAGGTTGATGTCACCAATGACTGACCAATAGCCCTTGTCCCTCATGTGTATCAGCATTGACTTGAGATGAGTGTAGTAACCTTTTTGGGTGTTATACCCAATATCACTACCTTTAAGGTGCAGTAAATACTGCTCGATCAACTCTGGTGTAATATCTGCTTTTGTTAAGTCCTCACTCGCAGAATACCTAAATAATGTAAGGTATTCTGCGAAATGGAAAAAACCATTTTTAAAATAACCTTTTTGAGTTTCCTCGCTAAGAGCATCGGTATTTTTCAGCAGAGCTTTTGCGGTGTAGTACACTCGATTTGTAATGTCGTCATAACCTTTGCCATAGAAACGAGTAAAATTAACGTTAGAACCATTACCACCTTTTGAGCCAATATTGGGGTAGTTCACAACAGGGTTGATTGGACGGATAATCTCTTGGCTCTGAGTTGCGTCAATTGTTTGTTCAACTACAGATGTTTTCTTGAGTTTATCTTTGTTAACTGTCAGATTTTTTCGGTGTTTCGCCATGCTTCACCTACACAATCGCATCAATTTGTTGCTGATACTCAATTGACAGGTCATCGACTAAATCATTAACCAAGTGCAAATATTTCATCGTGGTTGTGATACTCGAATGTCCAAGCCTAGCTTGTAGGTACATCAAGGGTTCAAACTTACTGCTTTTATGCTCTAACATTCCTTTCAGCATGTGCGTTGCGTAAGTATGCCTTAGCATGTGCGGTGATACGTGAAAGGGTAAGTTAAGCGACTTGAGAGCCTTACCAAAAGCAGAGCCTTGAGAAGTCCACTCTTGACCATCAGACGTTAAAAACAAGCAATCTGATACCACTCCTGACTCTTGCTGCTTCTGAAAACGAGCCTCATTTACATAATGCCACAAGTCCTCCATCAATCGTGTCGGGATGTGTATCTTGCGCTCTTTCTCACCTTTGGTTCGTGAAATGTTGACCTCATAGTAAGCTCTGTTTCCAGTAGGCTTTCTTATTACATGTAAGGGAAACAGCAACAGTTCTTTTCGTCTAATTCCTGTCTGTAGACATAAGCGAACTATCAGCTTTAAGGTTGGATTTTCAATTGCAGATAAAAGCTCTCGCACTTCAATTACCGATAAAAACTGAGCTTTCTTCTCAAAGGTTTTCATCATCAAATCAGAACTGTACTTCTTACCACCGTTTCTTTCTGTATGAGCCAAAAACTGCTGGCCTTTATTCACTGAAACGGATTCTAGAGAGTAAGGTAATGACTTAAACCACTTACCGACGCCATAAGAATAGAAACGCACTATCGTTCTTAAATGCTGATTGGTTGAATTTACCGACATGCCAAACTCACCAACACAAAGGTCACGATAAGCACTGACTAACATTTCATCTTCGCTGCTTTCTGAAATGTCTCGCCAATCCAAACTGTTCTGCTCACAGAATGTCAGGAATTGACCTAGGTGATTGCCATACGTCCACCAAGTGTTCTCACTATTCACTCGGCCTCGTTTTAAGCACTCATATACCAAGAACTGCAACGCCTCTACACAAAGCATTCCTGATTCAATCCCTAGAACTGAATTATCAGTCTCCCAAGTTAGCAAAGGGAAGTTAGGGTATTTGACGCTTTCTATCTCAAAGTCAGATGTGGATTTAATGCAAAGCATAACGGCTCACTTAAACTGTACATACATACAGGCTAAGTGCTAAGGTTATACTTCGCAAGAGATTAGGGTGATTTTTATGCATACGTTGACTTGTAACACGTTATGGGACAAAAGTGATTTAGGGAAATGAACTTGCGAGAGAGTTGGTGGATTAGAAAAAATAATGGAGGTGGAAATAGTGACTTTTTATGAAAACCGAATACCAAGAAAGCCAAGAGGGAAGAGGAAAAATTCTTATTGACTAACCCCCTTCCAATCGACCGTCTGTTGACAAGGTTTATTTGATTCACAGAGTTTAGTGTAAGTTGTTCTTATGGTAATAAGTACGTTTAGACGAAAGTTATTTATTCAGGTGAGAATAAATATCTTTAATGCTTTCTTTCTGTATATCAATATTATCATCATTTAAGACCGTTGAAATTTCCTCAAACGGACTATTTCCTTCAGACAAATTAACACAAAAGATTTTCTTGTTTATTTCCTTGGCAAAGGATAGCTCCATTTCAACCCAAAGTGACTTTATCTTAAAATCCGAGGATGTTGAATTTTCTGATTTCAAGAAAATTATAACACCAGACTGCTTTATTCTTTCCATTAGAACCAGTTTAGTATAGTCACTAGCTATTTCACGCCTTAAAAAATCATTGTCGCTTGTCCAGTCTATATAAACTGACAAATTGAGGTTGTTTAGAGCATCCTTTAACTTTAATGCTTCATTGTTATCATTAAAACTGTGTGAGATGAAAATATCAAATGACTTTTTAGTTTGCATTGAGTTAGATTCTAGTCTTTTGATTAGGTCTCTTGGTGTTACCATGAAACTGTCACGCTCTACGTGATACTGCTTCTGCTTTCCTTTGAAATTTTTACGAAGCTTTACATATATTCCTGATTTCTGAAGATGATTAAACGCCTCTCTTCTTACTTGATTGTTTCTCTCACTATCATTTAATTTCTGTAAGAATCTTATTGACTTCTTACAGTTGAATTTTTTAATTTCATTTACAATCTCTAATTTTTCTTGAATGGAAATGCCTTTTCTATGGTATTGAAATATAAATAAGTCTATATATAATGGCTCCACGTTTTGTGCTAGTTTGTTGTTTTCTGAAATCTTTTTTTGGTAAATGTTGTTTTCTATTTTTCTTTTTTCCTTAAATTTCTCATACTCATGGTCTCTGACTGATTTATTAAAGTGTTTTTTATGCTCTTCTTTGAATCTATGAGATATGATCTGTTTGGTCTTAGCTAAGCCAAATAAGAAATCTTCTGGCCTTTCATGATGGAAACGAGTCTTCTTTCCATTCTTTTGAAGGTTTTTGTCTTTATCGGTATAGTATTGGTACCGACTAATAAGTTCATTCCACTGTCTGGGATAAAACTCTTTAAATATATTTGGTATTGTAATCTTGTTATATTCAACAGGGAGGATCTTTGATATCGACTTAAGTGGTTGTGTGAATGACTTAATATATAAGCCAGTTTCTTTATTATACTTTCTCTTTACAATTCCCGCCATGGCAATTCTTTTTCTATGTTGAAAGCCATGACAATGCCATGGCTTATGTTTTTAATGTTTATATTATTGACTTTTCTCGTTTAGCTCGAGTATTTCTATTATGATGTCAATCAGATTCTCAGACTCAATTTCTAACTCACATAGTTTTAGATAAAGTTCCTTCATTTTATTTGAAATGCTAGGATTATCTTGGATTTGAGTGTTTAGCTCTAACCATAACTCTTTTGACATATACCCTGTCGCACCAATAGGCAATAGGAACAGCTCATTTTGTTTTGCAATTTCAAACTCTTCTCGCATGCCATTGGAGGATATAATGTCTTCTCCATTTGATTTATTTCCAAATAGAAACAATGCTATTCCTGCATAATTTATCATATCTTCTCGATATTTCGTCCAAAGCCCAGATAACGGGGTGTCTCCCGCGGTAGATTGTGGGAATGGCCGTAATATAAGCTTGTCTTCAAGTTTTGCTTTTGGATTTTTAAATGTTTGTTCTAGTGCGCCAGAAATGACGGAACTGCCAACGCCTAAGCCGAAACCTGAGACAATTCGCATATTTTTCGAAACTAATTTCTTACTTAAATCATATACAAACTTTAAAGCTTGATGCTCTTCCATATTTCCGTATTCATGAGCCGCACCTGAAATAAATACGGTTTTAGATTTGAATTTCTTCTCAAGCCTTTTTAGTAAATCAGTAATCTCTCGGAAATCATCAACCAATATTGTTTTGATGTTGAATCTTGCGAGGTCTTTTACAAAATATTCTTGTTTTCTAACGCGATACTTGAAATCTACATCGTCTTCATCTTTTTGCTTTTCTACATTTTTTATAAAACAGTAGTGTCGTCTTTGGTTCTTTTCATAAGCTACACGAACTCTGCTAAGAATATAGTCTAAGTTTGGATCGGTAAAACTAAAGCCGATGAAAATGAATGTCTTAGAAATTAGGTCGCCTTTTAAGTTAGCTAAGTATTGTTCCATTTTGACATGATATTTTTCATAATCATCTTTGGTTAGAACAGCTTGACTTGGGTGTTCAACATCGCCGTGCATCTTGTAAACAACAGCATCACGTTTTGGTTTTGTCGTAGCCAAGTGATCTTTAGTATGCTTTGTATCGGCAATTTTCCCAGCCTTGTCTAGAGCTAATTCTATAACTCTGTCATAGTTGGTAGTCCAGTAAGTGCGGATCGGAAGTCTAGCCAGTATTCTGTGATTCTCAGTTTCTTCGGCTTCTCTTGAAAACTCTTCAATTAATCTTTGGTTTAACTGGCTACGGTTGGCTTCATTATCATTACAGTGATATTGAGCGAGAGCGACCAGATCGTTTTCTCTATCAACATCAAGACCTAGTTCATCAGCTATGGGGCGGAGTAACTCTACCCAGTTTACGAATCCAGATCCTGCCGACATTCCAGCCCCCGCAAAAATTGCTACGTTTTCTTCGGCAAGCTCTTTTCCTATATCTTGTAGAAATGACTGTTTTATGCGGTCTCTCATTATTAGTATCTCTATTGACTCATTTTTATGGCGTTATAAGTGGTAGCAATGAAAAAAGCTGCACTTTGGTAAGTAATGCATCTTTTCGTATAGCAAAGTACGCTCTTTAGTTTGGGATATCGCGGCTATTTTTTTCTTTGAGCTATGGCTTTGTTAACCCAAGACTCCATTTTTTCAGCTATGTCCTTGTAAGTCTCTTTTGGGTTAGGATCGTAGCAGCTCACGATCGATGACAGTTTTGTTCCGTCCTTAAATGTGAACTGCTCAAATGGATTCTTACCTTTTAGGCTTTTTCCGTTGCGAGGGCAGGCTAAGTTGTGAATATGAATGCCAAAAATTGGTTTTCCATCATTCCAAGCCTTTTCAATTTCGTATTTAACCCAAGGACGAGCGTGAGTCTCTTTCCCCACAAGAACGATAACGCATTGCTTGTACTTAAAATTATCATCGATCCAGCGTTTGATAGATGCATCACCGCCACGTTTTACTGTTTCCCAGTCGTTAGCTGAAACTGGGGTGTTGCCTTCAAGCGCACCTATGTTCCGAACTTGCTGCACGCGCATTACATCATTTCCGTAATGGAAACTAAAAAAAACTGGTTTTCTGGCCATAATTCCACCTTTCTGAGTCAATAGGTTTCAAGGTTGCTCATATGCAACTTCTCTTGTATTTAGATTTGGGGTTGTAACTTAAAATTCAACCCATTGACCTGAATTTATTGAAAATATGGCAAACTTGGATAGAAGTTAGCTCAATATTTTGAGCTAACTTACTTTGGAACAGAGATGAGTCAGCGTAAGTCTCACTGAATCTGTAATCATGATCGCTGACTCGGGTGTCTCATCAATAGTTTTTCAGAACTTGATAAGTGAACGTGACATGCTCGGGGATGTACTCTTTTTCATTAACTTCGGATTGCACCTCATCAATTGTTAAAACACAGAGAGCTCCGCCTGTGTTCAAAAGGATTGCTCTCTGCCCAACCTTTGGGGTGATAGTCCTTCCTTGCGTTAAAAATGATTCTACAGTATTGGGGTCGACCTCTTGACTTGTAATTAACCCGACGGCTTTGAGGCCACCATCTGTATAGAGATAAACACTATCATTAGAACGCCCACTGAACTTTATTTTAAACTGGTATTCACCATTACCAACTGTGTAGTGCGAATGCTCTTTATAGTAAAAAGTCACACGACCATCGAGGGCTGGATTAACGTAATTACCCGGATCGGCCAGAACATCTATTCGTTCAAGTCGCGCAGCACGTTTATGAACAACAGATAATGGAACTGCGTGTGTTTTGTCCGCGGGTAGATCCTCAATCCAACGCCAGATCGCATCAATCTGAACTGCCCCAGGAAACTCATTCTTGTTAGGGAGGGAATTAAAGTCAAAACCCTTAGGGTTATACTCCTTAAGCCACTCTGGCAATCTCCAATCAGGATTTCGCACAAAGAGAACTGACAACCATGTAGCAGGCTTGCTAGTAAAAGCTTCACTTATCCATGTGCTCTCGATACCAACGCCTGAATATGGTTGATTGTTTGCTCGTTCGACATAGTTTTCGTCAACAATCAAAAGCACATGTTTGGCTTCAGTAACCTCTCTCATGAAGCCACTTAGGCTTGACCCATAATCAACAACTTCATCAATTTTTATGGTGTATCCAATGAGGTGAAGTTGGTTTGCTAATAGACGAACCCACTCTCGATGAACTTCTGATGTCCACGCGTACGAAATAAATAGGTCAGTCTTCATATTATTGCTTCCTGTTTATGCTTATAAGCTCCCAATACTACTGGTACTTTACTTACATAAGAAAAAGTATGTCAAATTACATTTCGGCGAAGTGAACAGTCTAACTCTCAAACTAACTTTGGGGCGTGCGACGTGAGGTCGTATGAAGCGCTGTTCACCGCTCAATGTGTGAACCATCTGTATCACCAGATGAACCTAGGAGCCTGAATAAAGTAGCGGCTCTGACAATGTAACGAAGATTGGCATTTGCCAATCGGGATCTAAATCGTGAGAGGACGATCCTCCTGATAACCACAATTGGGTGAGTGCTAGGTAGTCAGTATGATGAACATAAGTGAATCCGCGTAAGGTGCGTTATGTGATGAAACAGCGGAAGTGGTTAATACGCTGTAGCCAAAAGGCACGAGAGTCGGAAAGAGATTGCCCCATGCTCTTTCGTGATCATTGAACTCTTCGCACCATAGCGGGCATCTACCCTGACATTGCGCGACATACGGAACACGGTAAGCCAGTATCACTCCCTTTGGGAAAGCCTATGTGGCCGATAGTGATGCAGGTATAGGAGGTTGGAAAAAGCGAAGGCTGCATTGTAACGATGCAGATACAGACTTGTGTCTGGTCACGAAAGTGAGCCCACTTCCGACTGGTCTCCCGTTGCGAGAGAATTTGAAGAACTTTATTAAAGGAGAAATGCAAATGATGATTTCAACAGAGATTAGTGCCTCTCCTGACAGCGTTCAATGGCAGTCAATAGACTGGAAATCCGTTGAGGCACATGTATTAAAGCTTCAGATGCGTATCGCAAAGGCAACTAGAGAAGGTAAACACGGCAAGTTGAAAGCCTTGCAATGGATACTAACTCACTCTCGCTCAGCAAAACTTCTTGCTGTTAAGCGAGTGTCTCAAAATAAAGGCAGTAAAACGTCTGGAATAGATGGTGTTATCTGGAATACAGATACACGCCGCATGAAAGCAGTGAATCAATTGAGTCGAAAGGCATACAAAGCCCAACCGCTCAAGCGTATCTACATCCCCAAAAAGAATGGCAAACTTAGGCCACTGGGCATTCCATGCATGATAGACAGAGCGCAACAAGCACTTCACCTATTAGCATTAGAGCCTGTGTCAGAAAGTCTTGCCGACCCTAACAGCTACGGTTTTAGACCAAGGCGAAGCACTGCTGACGCAATCGGCCAGTGTTTTATCTGCTTGGGTCAGAAACGGTCAGCGCAATGGGTTCTTGAAGGGGACATAAAAGCCTGTTTCGACAAAATAGGGCATCAATGGCTTATGGACAATGTTGCTGTTGATAAACGTATGTTGGAGCAATGGCTAAAGTCTGGTTTTGTAGACAAAGGGCTATTTTACGACACCGATGAAGGCACTCCTCAAGGCGGGATTATATCCCCAACCTTGATGTTAATGACACTCTCTGGTCTCGAACAGCACATTAAGTCTACTGCACTCAAAAAGGGTGCAAGAGCTAACTTCATTGGATACGCCGACGACTTCGTCGTCACTTGCGCTTCAAAGGAAGTGCTGGAGAACGATATCAAACCGTTGATTGCTGATTTCTTAGCGGAAAGAGGCTTAACATTATCCGAAGATAAAACGCATATTACTCATATCAACGATGGCTTTGACTTTCTTGGGTTCAACCATAGAAAGTACAAAGGGAAACTGCTCATTAAGCCGAGTAAATCCAATACGTTGATGTTCTTAAGTAACCTGCGTGAACTCATCAAAAAGCACGTAACCCTTCCAGTGAATGATCTTATCAAACTGATAAATCCGAAGCTCAGGGGATGGTCGAACTATTATCGACACTGCGTGGCCAAACAGGTATTCGGATATATAGGTCACAAGCTATTCCATTCGTTATGGCACTGGGCTAAAAGGCGTCATCCAACAAAGTCTAAAACTTGGATTGCCCTAAAATACTTCATCAACCGAAAAGGCCAGTGGCAGTTTCACGGTTGGCAGAAGATCATGGATATGGATTGCCAGTTCAATCTGTTCCAAATAGCTAAAGTGCCGATAGAAAGACATGTGAAAATCCGAAGTGCAGCGACACCCTTTGACCCTCTTTACCAAGAATACTTGGCTAAAAGGAAGTCAAAAAGGTTAGCTCGTAACTCTTGGAACGAACCTGCTCCGACTGCTTTATAAGTTGCTGGGTATCATCTGATGCCTTTGTGGAGGCTTGAGCCTAGTGCAGTGAAAGTTGCACGCTGGGTTCTTAGGGAGACGGCACTTGGTAACAAGTGTCGTCCACCCGACATAAATGAGTTTGCCAATACCACTTCAACACAATACCACTTCAACTAAACCTCAACCTATAAAGAAGATACGAATCCTACAAGAATTAAGTTTTGGTTTCGTTTAGCTACACAACCGTAGATATCAATCACTAAAACTAACGTTACACTTATAGGGATTCATAACAATAAAGTTTGATCATTTACAATAAAGATTAATCGTATCTAGTCAGGCGGGCAAGTCAGCTAAAATACTTTTGTCCCGACATAGTTTAGACGATTTGCTCTGCTCAACTCTCTAATACGACCTGGTTTTTTAACGATTGAGTTCAGATTTAAACTTGATGAACTTGAGTCGATTACAATAACTATTGGTCTGGTGGTACACAATATACAATTGAACGCGAAACTCAGCAGAACAAAAACCGCTTCGATAGCAGCCAAAATAAACTTGAAAAAGCCAACCACTAGAAAGAAGATCCCAAAGCCAACCAAGATATCTCCAATAATACTGCCACACTCTTCTTCATGGTCTTCGTCAAACATAATTACATCTCTCTTATTATCCACTTGCAGTATCTACGGCGTATCTACCTAGTACCTGCGTAGTATAAAGCTGATAGTTATCCGTTCTTATCAATTGACGACACCAACAAAGGTTACTGACACCGTGTTAGGACAAGATAACTAGATTAGCGACTACAAGTGTCCTTAATAGTGAGAAATTAGTGGACACCCATAAATATCACGCCTCTCCATCCCACCACTAGAATTTGATTAATCCACAATGCATCTTACAGTTAGCCTATGACTAGGCTAATTAGTGAACTGCGCATACCTTGTAGAAGGTACACCGCCATTTACTACCAAAGAAGGCAGTAAAGATTTCGCAGGCCAATTGTTATCGCACTTGATTGACCTTAGCCAAGGCAATGATTCAGAAGGTATCTGGACTAGAGCGGAAGAGTTCTAATATTCTGCTGAGAGGCTAGTGTTGGTGGGAGTGTAAGATCGTAGTTGCAGCTTGATTGATTAGTGACATCGCTAATGGAAAAAGAGGTAGGTGCTGATCTGCCCCACAAGTTTTGGGCACTAAGTTAAGTGTATACAACGGTTATTGCCCAATAGGATATGGATACAGTGTGCGATATCAGCACCACGTTCTAGCCTATGCATCATGAGTGGCTAGGGTATTTAGTTTTAATGTACTTAGCTAGGCGATAATCTAGAAGCTCTTTTACTAAATCATGCAGAATCCTTATATCAGAATCTGCAACTGTTAGATTGGCTTTGAATAGATTGTTCTCCACCGTAAATGGAGCTGAAGCTTCTCTCTTTCCTTTAGTTGTGAAGGCTTTAATTGGGTTTCCCTTCCAATAATTAATCCAACTAACATCAGAGGGTGACAGCAGTTTATTTTTTTCCGAGAGCTCGTTAGTAAATAGTGCAGGGTAGGACTTCAATATATACCAACTTCTTTCAGCCAACGTTTCTAAAGCCGGCGGTTTGTTGAATCCATCTAGCTCAATGAATGCTTCGAGTAAGATGGGTTTGAAGCATTTTGTCATGCTTGTCATCTGCACTGCATTTAATAGAAATGTATTAAATTTGTGGATGATATCAATAACGTGTTGCTCTTCGATGTGCAGTGCAACGAGGCCGAACCAACTTTCATGTTGTTTTCTTACTTTGTTGTGGTCGTAATTTGCATGGAAAAATTCGGTCGCAGTTGGTCTGTGTCCCAGTCGGGATTCGAGTAATTGGAATTCTTCATTAGAGGTATGTTTGAATCGACTATTGAGTTCGCTCCAAAAGCTAATGACTTCAGGGTCAAAATTCACATAGCAACCCTTGGCTATTGAAGGCTTACTATCGTATCTGCCTTTATTCTCTCGAACTTGATCTTCCACATTACCTTCTGGGGTTTTGAAAAGATCCATACGAGATAAGAATGATTGGTGGTTACCAAGGAAATCAAGCACAACTACATGAGATTTGTTTGGGGCAAGTCTCAGTCCGCGTCCTAGTTGTTGTAAGAAAATGATGTTGGATTGAGTTGGTCTAATCATCAATATCGTATCTATGGAGGGTAAATCAGTGCCTTCATTAAATAGATCGACTGAAAACAGTACTTGTATATCTCCATCTGATAATTGTTGCAGGGCTTCATTACGCCTAACTTTGGACTTGCTGTGTACAGAGAGGGCTTTGTAACCTTGATTTGAGTACTTAGCATTAAATTGCTCTGCCATGTAATCGGCATGAGAAACAGAGGTGCAAAATGCTAGTGTCCTGCTCTGTTGGTGCTTTTCCCAGTGTGTGAAAATATGTTGGGCGCGTTTGTTGGTTGCGAAGGCAGCATCTAATGAGCTAGGGTCAAATTTACCATTTCGCCAAGGGATTTCTTGATAATCAAGGGTATCGTCCCAGATCCCAAAGTAGTGAAAAGGCACTAGAATTCCGCTATCGATACCATGAACTAGGTTTTTCTCGAATACCAAGTTGTTATTACATAAGGAGAGGATATCAGCTTGGTCGGTTCTATCTGGCGTGGCGGTGAGGCCCAATAAAAACTTTGGTTGGAAGTAATTTAATACGTTGAGATAGGTACTTGCACTGGCATGATGAAACTCATCAATGACAATATAGTCAAAATGGTCTTGAGTGAACGAACTTAGGTGTTTCTCTTTACCTAGCGTCTGCACTGAGGCAAAGACCATTTGTTTATCAACGGATTTTTCAATGCTATTGAAATAGCCGCAAGATTTTTTAGGCCATAGTTTGGTATAGGTATTTAGAGCTTGGGTTAATATTTCTTCTCTATGTGCGACAAACAAAACTCTTTGAGCTTTGCACTGCATCGCATCAAAGGCGGATAACCATGTTTTCCCCATACCTGTACCGAGCACCACCAAGCCTTTCTTATTTCCTAGTTGCCGTGTTGTAGATAGGGCATCCAAGGCTTCGATTTGTACTGAGTTTGGGGCATAAGTTTCTTCAACTTCATTATCAAACGGGCTGATCAAGCTAAGTGTGGGAGCGTTTTCCCTGCGAGTGATGTAGTGATCAATCCACTCATCGCTTAAGCTAATGCCGTTAGAGTGACTGAAAATCTTGTCATACTCACTTCTAATATTTCTAAACTGTCTAGCCTCGAATGATTGTGCTGGCGCTTTGTAATCAAACCTTAAACACCACTCGTGGGCATTAGTTAAGGCGGCTTTACTTATGTTATTTGAGCCAATGAAAGCCGAACCACGATAATAGGTAGACTCGGAATCGGAGCGCACAAAAATGTAGGACTTCATATGGAAGCTATGTTTCTTGGTTTCGAAGACCTTAACTTCCACTTTGGGAGAAACCAGCGCCATTAGGGCACGAAGGGCAACCGGATCGGTAATACCCAAGTAGTCGGAAGTCAGGATTCGGATCTTGAGAAAGGTAGCATTATTGTGTGAACGCTCTATCGCTTCTTGAAGTGCGGGAAGCAACAGTCTTAACCCAGAGTCTCGAATAAATGAAACAGCAATATCTATTTCATTGGCGTGGTTAATAGCGTGAAGCAGCTGTTCGAGTAATGGGTCGTCTCCACCTGTGGTGAGGAGATTTTCTTTGAGTATTAGGGTTTGCTTAGACATTGACTAGTACTTCTCCAATACCGCGTTCAGCCACTTTTCATTTTCACGACCAGATCTGAGATCAGATGTTTCCCACCACTGCTTCACTTTTAAAGCCCCAGTAGTTTTCAGAATATTCTCTAATTGTTCCAAATTAAGGTCACGAAAGAAGCGACCGTTGCGATCGAGCTCCGAATCTCCAAGCTTAAAAGAACAATACATAACCCCATTGGGCTTTAGGTAGTTACTAAGGTGGCGAAATGTCGGTGCAAGCTCTTCTTCCGGCACATGCAACAATGAAGCACATGCCCAAATTCCATCATAAGTTGTTGCCTCAGATTGAAATTCGAGAAAGGTAGTCTGCGTGACTTCGAGTCCAGTGAGTTCAGTGGCAAGCTTTGTGAGTTCGGCGCTGGCATCAAATGCGTCGACTTGGAAACCCTTATCTAGAAAAGCCTTGCTGTCACGACCCGAACCACATCCTGCATCTAGGATTCTTCCGCCAGTTGGAATCAGTGGTAGAAACTTCTCGTACAGAGACTGCATTTCAACATCTATGGTAGAGTCGAAAAACTGTTGGGCGTTTTGGTTGTAGTATTGGGTGGTAGCGTTCATTGGCATTCCTTCATTGCGTGCTCTAATGGTAGCAAAATACTGAGAGGGAAGGGTGAGATAACTCTCTGTTATTTGGAAGATTAATTACCAGAAACTAAAAAGCCAAGGCATTTTACACCTTGGCTTAATCAATACTTAATGAGCACTTATGCCTCTAGCACTTCAAACTCAACAGGGCTGTCCATATTGTCCAGGAATTCTTCAATCACTACGCGGTTGTTGGCGTTGATAGTGATGCCCCATTGAGCTTTTTGGGTATCAGAAATGAAGATGATTTGTTCTTCATTAGACTCCCAAAGCTTTACATTAGAAGCATCGAAGTAGTCGTGTAGCTTTTTAATAAGAGTGTGTTTTAGGTTTGAACACAGGTGAGAGCTGTAATCTATTGGTAATAACGTTACTGAAAACATAGTGAACCTCTCTAAAAATCTGAAAGCATGACTCTGCGAGTTCGCAGGCGTGTTTATTTGAGAGATATAATAACCAACAGCTTTATTCTGTATTTACCATTACGCGCCACTTTTAGACAAAACTAGTATTCTCTTGCCATGTTTGCGTATTTGGTGATGTTTAATATAGCGGCGGTATTTGCTTTGAAGTAGGTATAAAAATAGTTCAGGTTACCAAGATCATCCCCCGCAATGATTGTTCCGATTCCAACAATACCTCGCCTAAATACGGTTTAGTATTATCCAAAATCACGTTAACCATTGTCGGATTGCTGTTGCTATCTGCAAAGGGCGGCGCTGATAAGAAAAGCCAGTAAATAGCATAGGGTTAGATACACAGTTTTAAATAGCGAATCTTACTCATCCCTAACGCGGTTAAATATGACAGGGCAAAAGTGAAGCACGCCACGATAGGGATATACAGATAGATATCGAACAATTGCCGTAGCCACGTATCGCAATAGGTTGAAATTAGCTTAATGAACAGCGGGTGGATTAGGTAGATCCCAAAGCTTAAATTGGCAAACCGATGCAGTTTAATGTCGATGTTGGCGTGTTTTTTTAGGATGAAAAATAGGCATATAGATAGCGCGATGATGTTGAGGCTAAGATATGAGTAAAAATATAAGTGAGTGAGGTAGTAACTACCAAATAGGGTGATGATAAACGTGCTAGCAATGATAACTGCGCACCATTTATCATGCGTTTTGACCCCATATCTCGCCACATATCCCCCTAAGCAGAAATACCCGAGATAGCTCAAGAAATCATTGGTAAACAGGCTCACCTTAGCGCTTAGCTCAAAATATAGCAGTATGACATTGGTCAGGGCTGATAGGGCCGCAAGTGCGAAGCACACCGAGGTAAACAGTGCCAACTCAGTTTGGGTTATGGATCTTACTATTACCCTTAGAAGCGGCGTAACCAGATATAAAAATGGGATCATGAATAGATACCATAGATGGTAATAGGGCTCTCCCAGTGCCCAGCCTTTGGCAACGGTGAAATAAGCGCTACTCAAATCGCCCCTTAAGTGGTGCTTTAGTAACAGCCACAGCGAATAAAACAGCGACCAAAAGATGAGTGGGATCAGTATTTTGCGCAGTCGTTTTTTGAAGAACTCGGTATTAGATTCGCGCTTGTTTAGCAATAAATAGCCACTGAGTATGATGAATAGGGGAATGCACCATAGGGTCAAAGAGGCGTACAGGTTTCCTGCCCACCATTCACGAGCGCCATAAGTTGAGCTATTGATATCTATATCGCTAATAAAATCCGACGCGACATGCAGGGTAATTACCGCTAATACCGCCAATACTCGAAGGTTATCGGCCCATAATAGGCGGGTTTGGTTAGACTTGTTCAATAGGAGCCGTGGGTGGGTGATTATTAATATGGCTTCTAATCTAACCGACATCGGTGTTGATAGTAACCACCGCTTCGCGAAATTGAGATAACAAAAGACCAGTAGTTCACAAGCTACTGGCCTTGGCTTTTGATCTAGAGCTTTGCAAGTTGTGTTGTTTGTGGCTCAGCTTGGGTTCGAGCTTGTTTGATTAAGTCGATAAGCTTATTGCTCTCCCACTTGCAGGGCTGTTTACCCATTAGTTGTTGGCTCATTAGGCTCATTTCAGCGCGGATGGCTTTGGCGTGCTCATGCTCAATATTTTTATGGATTAGCCAGCGCTCTAGTAGTGATTGCGCCTTGATAGGCTCGGCTTGTTTTATGGCGTCTATCAGCTGTGATTGTAAAGGCGTTGTTTTACACTTGCTTGCTGGAGAAACCGCTTTTGGAGCTTGTGTTCTACAGCGCAGCCACATCAGGGTTGAGAATATCCACAAACCGGCGAAGAACGCGGTCAGTAGTGGCCAGTAGCCGCTGTCTTTGACTACTGTAGTTTGGGGTGCTGGTGGTTGCGAAGTAACGGGCGCGCTGTTTGATGCCGAGGTTGCATTTACGGTGACGGTTAGCCCTTTTACTTTACTGGTTTGCGCCTTTTTATTGACTGAATCCCACCACTGTACTGGCACACTTGGCAAAGAGTATTGACCACTTGTTTTGGCTATGAGTACTTGCTTGGTAGTCATGGTGACTGAGCCATCATCATTGGTGCGAAACGCCGGTTTCTCACTGTATACGCGAAACGCATCAGGGTTGTTTATGCTGAGGTCTGGCAGTTGCGAAGCGCTGGTGCCAGAGGCTGTTAGCGTGATAGTGCGGGTTAGCGAATCACCTTCATCTATGGTCACGGCATCGCCACTTAACTGCTTGTTATTATCTAATTGCCAACTTTGCGATAGCGTTAAGTTTGAGGTTGGTAGCCAGGCTCCGTGATAACTTTCCGGTACAGGCAGTACTTTTACCGCGACGTGCTCGGTTTTTCCATCAAGGTTAATGATGCGCGTGCCACTGCGGTTATTTCCCATAACCACCGCGCCAGTTAGTGTAGGTAGCTGTATTGAAAAATCACCGCTGGCGTTAGCTGTCACTCGGTATTTTTGGTCAATGATGAGTACTTCAACCCCATTAAGCACTGCTTGAGACTGTTTAGGGTCTGCTAGCGGTTCAATCTGTAAACCCTCTGCGTGTGGCTGGGTAAGGTTGGGGTTTTGCAAGCGACGCGGGTCTACTTTGACAATGATACGTGCATCTAAGGTGGTGCTTTGGTTGGGGTAGAGTTGGTGCTTGTCAATTTTTGAGCGCACCTCGATGATATCGTCACTGGTTGGGGCTTTTTGGCCCATGGTGACGTTAAGGGTAATCGGCTGCGTTGTTGCACCATCTATTTTAAAGCTGGGAATGATTATGGTGCCGGTTTTTTGTGGCGCAATTGATACATTCCACACACTGCTATCGCTGCGGCTACCGTTAATGATATTGACCGATGAACCAAAACTAGGTCGACTAACATAGAAGTCTTTTGAGAGTGCATCAAGGTTAAGTTTATCGCTGTCTAGCTTTTCATCGGCGGCGATTTTTAGCTGGATAATCTCATCTTTGCTGACGTTGGTTCTGTCAACGCTGGCTGTGATATTCAGAGCCCATGACGAGAAGCTGCACGCTAGGCCCGTAACTAGGGTCATTGTGGTAATTAGGGGTTTAAATCTTGTCATTGCGGTTACCAATCTTTCCCTGTTGATGAAGGGGCTGCTTTATGTTTTGCCTGAAGAAGCATCTGTGCACGAAGTAAATAGCTTGGGTCTCTAACGCTTTCGACCTGATCTAATTTTCTAATATCTGGGTCTACTTTATGTTGCTGTGAAGGTGATGCCGTATGTGTTTTCTTTTTGTCTTGCGGCTTACTATCTGATTTGCCTTTACTTTCCTCAGCCTGCGATTTGCTTGATGGCAGGTGTTGAGACGACATGGCGTTTGATTTTTGTTGTTGCGCGTTTTTTTTCTGTGTAGCGGGGTCTTGCCCTTGATCGGCTTGTGCCTGTTGGCTATTTTGAGACTGCTGAGACTGCTGAGACTGCTGAGACTGCTGAGACTGCTGAGACTGCTGAGACTGCTGAGACTGCTGAGACTGCTGAGACTGCTGAGACTGCTGAGACTGCTGAGACTGCTGAGACTGCTGAGTTTTATTAGGGTCTGATGGATTACTGTTATTTTTTTGGGATTGTTGTGATTTCTCCTGTTGACCCTGTTTTGAGTCGCTATCAGAATCCTGCTGTTGCTGTTGCTGTTGCTGTTGCTGTTGCTGTTGCTGTTGCTGTTGCTGTTGCTGTTGCTGTTTCACAATATCGAGATTGTATTTGGCATCGGCGTTTGTAGGCTGTTGCTGTAGCACCTTTTTGTAGCTGGCAATCGCTTGGTCTAGATCGCCATGTTGCGCATAGGCATTGCCTAGGTTGTACAAGGAGTCAGGGTCAGAGTAGCCTTTAAGATTGCTGATAGCCGCCTCATAATCACCACCCTCATATTGCGCCGCCGCGCGCCACTTGGTATCGGTAAATTGCTGGCTTGCTCGCTGATAGTCTTTATCTTGATAGGCTAAAAACCCTCTTTGGTTGGCGTTGGAGAACGCGCTATCTAGCACTGACGCTTGGGCATGATTTGGCACAAAGCCAAAGCTCAGCATGATTGTCGCGCACCCAAAAATGACGCCTTTACGAAATAGGGGAAGGGCGCATAGTAGTGCCAATGGCAGTAGCCAAAAGCCGTTGTTGAGTTTGGTTTCCACTTGCTTGCCTTTCAGTTTTGTATTTACGCTAGTAAATGGCGATTTAGAAACAAGGCTTGCGATATCTTGGTTATCATGGCGGTAGTTAGCAAATTGCCCATTACCTTGATTTGCCGCGGCGCGAAGGTTGCCTAGCTGAGTTTTAGCAATAATTGTTTTGCCATCAGCGGTGGTCATCAATGATCCATCGGATAGCTGGATCGGCGCGCCAGCTGCGGTGCCAAATGCAAGTACCGATAGCGTCCAGTTGCCATCGCTTAATTGCTCTTTGATGTGCTGTAACTCTTGGGCGTCGAGATCATCGGCAAATAATAAGATCTGCCCCTGATTGAGTCCGGCTTGTTTCATGATAGAAATGGCCTGTTTTACCCCCAAATCCGCTCTTGAGCCTTGGATTGGCATGATGTCGGGCGATAGATTGTGCACTAGGTTAGATAGGGTGGCAGAATCTGTGGTGAGTGGGCTAAGGGTGTACGCGTCACCTGCATAGGCGACCAAGCCAGTTTGCCCCTGTTTTAGCAGTGGCAAGAGGTCTTGCGCCTTATATTTTATCTGAGCTAGGCGGCTTGGTTTGATATCGTTGGCATACACCGAGCGGGTCATATCCAACACCAAAACTCTTGCTTGCTCTGATTGCGATACGGGGACGGCTTGTTTTTCAAAGCTAGGCCCAGCTACTGCGACAACCACAATCATCACCAGGGCTATCAGCCACCCATAACGGTGATTGCTGCGTGATGATTTACCGGCCATGGCGGCGGTTAGATGTGAAGCAATCACCTGTGATTTATTAGACGAGCGTGTTAGCCAGACAATGATTGCCGCCAGTGGTAACAGCAACCAAAATGCCTGCGGATAAAGAAATTCAAAATTAGACATCATGTCTCCTTATCATTACCGTAATTACAATGAGCAACAGCCCCATCAATGCGGGCCACATAAACCATTCGGTTGTTGGTCTCCAAGATTGAGTCGCTTTTTGGATAGGTTGCAGGGCATTAATGGTGTCGTAGATGTTGGCTAAATCTTTGGCATCACGCGCCCTAAAGTATTGGCCGCCAGTGAGTTGCGCAACCTTGGTTAAGGTGCTTTCATCAAGGTCTTGGGCGGTGTTTACGGTGCGGCTCATGAAGAAGTCTTGTACCTGCATCTCTCCTGCGCCAACACCGATGGTGTAGATGGTGGTATTAAATTTTTTAGCAATTTCGGCTGCTTGAATGGGGTCTAGTACCCCAGCGTTATTACTGCCATCACTTAGCAGTATCATTACGCGCTGGGGAGCGTCGCTATCGACAAAGGTTTTAGTGGCTAAACCTATGCCATCGCCAATGGCAGTTTGAGTACCGATGAGCTTTAATACCGTTTGATTGAGTTGTGTTTTTACTGTTTCGCGGTCAAAGGTCAACGGGGTTTGTAGATAGGCATGGTCGGCAAAATATAACAGTCCTAGTCTGTCTCCTGAGCGTTTGTCGATAAAGTCAGCAACCACATTTTTCACCGCAGTCAATCGGTCGATGTAATCATTACCTGCCTTCATATCGTTTTGACTCATAGAGTAAGACAAGTCGATAACCAGCATCATATCTCTATGCTTGGGATGAATTTCTATGGGATCGCCGTACCAAACTGGTCTAGCACAGGCGATGACCAACAACACCCACGCCGAGATAGCCAATAGCTTGGCTACTTTCTCGGTTTTGTCTGCTGTTACCGTCGCTTGGGTAACGTGGGGTAGAACAATCAGCGATGAAGACCTGTGTTCCTTTAGTAGGCGAAATGCCAAATAGGGAAGGGGCAGCGCCAACAACATCCACCACCATTCAAAGCTAAAACCACTCATGATGCGTTCCAGTCTCTATATTTTCTTTTCGGTGGCAGAGCGTGTTCAAGCCAATGCTGGCAATCTTCGATTAGGGATGTATTGATGTCGTGATTGTTTACCCCTCTACAATACAGCGCTGATTGCCACTGCGATTGATTGGCTAAGAAGCGCGGCGTTGCCAGCTGAGAGTCCAAAAACGTTAGCCAGTTTGCGCCGGTTAGTTGAGCAATATCTTTACGCGGGAAATAGCTCAATGCTGCTTGTCGTAGCAACTCTTGGGCCTGTGAAACCGTTATTTGGTTTACGTTTTGTTTTAGGATATGCAGGGCGGCCTTTTTGGCACGCCGCCTACGGCGTAGTTTTCGCTGTAGTGCAAAGCCTAACAAAAGTGCAATAACGATAACGGCCAAGAGGCTCCAATAACCCCAAGCCAACGGCCAAGAACTTGGTTCAAGGGGAAGGTGAAGCGGTTTTAGTGGCAAGCTGTGTGCTGAATTTATCTGACTCATTTATTAGTTCTTAAAAAGGATGTTTGAGCAATTGATTCAATAGCGGTGCGCCGCTAGAAACCTGCGATAGGGTGATGCCATATTGACTCAGTTGCGCGTTCAATTGCTGTTGTTGATGGGTAAAGGCGTGTTTTATGGACTGTTTGGCTCTACTGCTAGAGAGATTAACTGATAATAGTTGGTCTCGCCCTTGTAGCACCTGTATACCTTTGGCTTGGGTTTGTCCAAGCTCTAGCGGATCGTAGATCTGAATAGCTCGCACTCGGTTATGGGCAGCAATCTGGGTTATAGAGGTAATATCTTGCTTGGAAAGTGTCGCGAAATCCCCAAGGCAGATTAACTCACACCCTTTTCGACATAGATTAGCCAGAGATGGAAAGGGATCGCACGGCTGTTGTAGCCCCGCTACCATGTCCAGAGCATTATTATGGATGTCGCACAAACGATTAAGTAGCCTAAGAACCGCTGTCTTAGAGTTAGATGGGCGGATCTCGGTCAGGGTTTCCCCACAGCGAATAATGGCTCCAACTCGGTCTTTACTGCCAATGGCAATCCAAGCAAGTAAGGCCGCCAAATGACAAAGCTGCACCGATTTTAATAGCAGTTGCGTGCCTGTGAACATGCTCGGGGTAAGGTCAATAAATAGCACCACTGGGCGTTCACGCTCTTCGGTAAACAGCTTGGTATGTACCTTTCCAGTACGCGCTGTAACGCGCCAATCAATCTGGCGAACGTCATCACCAGCTTGATACTGACGCACCTCTGAAAAGGTCATACCGCGCCCTTTGCGCGAGCTGCTGTGTTGTCCATTAAGTTGCGACCAAAGGCTTTTAGCAGGTGGCTGCCAGCGTTGACCGTGAATTCGGTAAAAACTCAGCTCTTCAACACTTACGGTCACGCCATTACTGACCTGAGGCAACTGAGCTGCGCTGATGGCTTGCTCAAGCACATTAGAGCTAGTGTGCTTATTGGCAAACAAGTGATTAAGGCGCTTAAACATATCTAATCGCCTTAAGCGGATGCAACTGTTCGCAGCAGCTCTTCGATAACTGCATTACTGGTGATACCTTCAGCCTGAGCTTGATAGGTCAATAGGAGACGGTGACGAAGCACTGGGAATACCACAGCATGAATATCTTCAGGGCTAACGAAATCTCTGCCGGATAACCAGGCGTTAGCGCGCGCAGCTCTATCTAAGGCGATGGTAGCTCGTGGGCTCACTCCCATCTCAATCCATTTGGCTAGGTTGTCATTATAAGCTTGTGGATTACGGGTAGCCATGATCAGTCGAATGATATATTTCTCTATGGTGTCGGCCATATGAATAGACAATACTTGGCGACGCGCCTTGAAAATATCCTGTTGTGATAGGGGGTGTTCAAATCGCTGAACCTCTCCTAACGCTTCACCACGATTAAGGCGCAAGATCTCTAATTCACTCTCAGCGCTTGGGTAGTTAACCTCAAGATGAAGCAGGAAACGGTCTAATTGTGCCTCGGGTAGCGGGTAGGTGCCTTCTTGCTCGATTGGATTTTGGGTTGCCATTACTAAAAACAGCTCTGGCAGAGGGTAGGTGGTTTGACCTACGCTGATTTGTTTTTCTGCCATAGCTTCAAGCATTGCCGCTTGTACCTTGGCAGGGGCACGGTTGACTTCATCGGCTAACACTAATGAGTGGAATATGGGGCCGGATTTGAACTCGAACTCACCGGTCTCGGGGCGATATACATCGGTGCCTGTTAGATCAGACGGCAGTAAATCAGGGGTGAACTGAACTCGATGAAAACTCCCTTCAATGCAATCAGCAAGGGATTTAACGGCGCGGGTTTTAGCCAGCCCCGGAGGCCCTTCAACCAAGATATGCCCATCGGCTAATAGCGCAACCAGTAATTGTTTTACTAGGTTGTCTTGACCAATAACTTGAGATTCTAGGTAGCGTTGTAGTTGCTGGAATGACTGCGCTGGCATGTGCGATGTTCCTTAAAGCGAGCGTTTGAATACATAAGTAGAGGGATAACCGTCAGGAAAGTTCCCTTTTTATTACGATTGTTTTGACCGAATAGATAGTGGCCATTGTTAAATATAAATATTTGGGTGTTTTATCGTAATTTCAAGGGGTTATGAATGAAAATCAATAAGAGATTGTGTGCTATTCAAGGGGTTTATTATGATTGTGGCTGCGGCTCTAAGTATGATTTGAATAGCGCGCTTTAGTATTCGTTTTACTTATTGGTAGAGGGCGTTTACGAGGGTATACATAAACAGCGTTAATGATACAAGATAACCTTGGTATATGTATTCATGCATAGGGTTTCTCGATAATAGCGGCATACTTTATCGAGGCACAAAAAATCATGTTTAACAAAAATCCTATGTACAATAAAAAATCTTCACTTAATAAATCACTTATCGCATTGGCTATTGCCGCGGTTGTTCCTACAAGTGCTTTTGCTCATGGCAATGTAGATGTGTCAAATGGTTCGCAGATGGAAGTTTACGTTGCGAATGAGGAGCATCATGGGCACGGTGAAGCAGAAAAAGCTTATGGGATTGAAGCGATTTGGATGCATGAAAGTGGATTTTTCGTTTATGCTGAGGGTGAAACAGGAGCACATGATTTTTATCAAGTTGGTGCGGGTCAATACTTCAAGCCGACGGATAACATCGGATTATTTGCGTATGGCGCCTATGCCCAAGGTGGTTATGAGGACAGCAATGAGCTTAGGGCACGTTTAGGTGTTGATTATCAGGTGACGCACGAGTTCGCCTTGCATGCGCGTCTTGGATTTGATTATGGTAATAGTGCTATCTCAGTGGGTGACGATCATGACCATGACCATAGCTTCAGTAACCAGGGTTCCAAGTCAAAAAATAGCCAAATTGGTCGCCTAGATGCAGGGTTTTCTTATGAGATTGGCCATGTGGCGGAGTTCTCGTACAACTATGTAGTACAGACCCAATATGAATCGGCACTGGTGCAAGATAATGACACTAACCTGCATTATGAGGCGAGGTTGACCTACACTGATGCGGCGCTAAAGCCATATGTAGAGTATAGACAAACCAACAAAGCGTTTGACTCCCATCACTTCGAAGAAAGTGCCGTTCAGTTTGGTATCTCTTTTAACTACTGATGACTGACAAAACATAGACGTATTGTAAACCGCTCTAAGCATCAAGGCTTAGAGCGGTTTTGGTTTAATTCATGGAGTGCAGACCGAACATATTGCCTTCAGTATCTGTGGCTAGGGTCATAAACCCGTATTCGCCGATAGCCATCTTGGGTTGTTGAATACTACCGCCACAGCTTATAACTCGGGCTTGTTCGACAGCGCAGTCGTCACATGAAAAATAGACTAAGGTTCCACCAGCGCCGGCAGAAACACCATTCATCTTAGCCAGTGCACCGCTTGCCCCATACTGCTCCATCTCAGATGGAAACCCCCACATCTCGATTTCATTAGCCGATGGATTGTCCATTTTTTGTAGTTGAAGGTTGAATACACCTTGATAAAAAGAGACCGCTCGAGGCATGTCATCAACATAGATTTCAAACCAAGCGATGGGATTTTTAGCCATGATTTCAATTCCGATAAAATGAGTTGAAGTTTAAGCTTATGCACAACTTGCAATAATGTCAGGTTTGGATAGTTTGTATGTGGCGTAACGGATCTATTGTGAGGTTTGGTGCGTTCGAAAATTATAATGAGATCAAATCTAGAATCAGTTTCAATTTTTTATTAATAATAAACCGCGCTACTTTGTAATAATATACTGGTGGTAGATGAGAACGAATTACTTGCCTGAGGGTATGGGTTTGATTGATTTGCGACATTACTTCTATATTAAACAGTTAACTTTACTTAGGTTTATGAGGAAAGCTCGATGAAAAAGACAATTCTAATTACAGGCTCAACCGATGGCATTGGTCTAGAAACCGCTAAATTATTGGTTGCCGAGGGGCATAATGTTCTCGTTCATGGACGTAACCAAAGTAAGCTAGAGAGCGTTATTACCAGTCTCAAACAGATACCTGGCGCTGGGATTATCGAGGGTTATGTCGCGGATTTATCGAGCCTAAAAGAGGTTGAGTCTCTTGCCCAGGCAGTACGAACAACCCATGATAAGCTGGATGTGCTTATCAATAATGCCGGCGTTTATAACGTACCAACCATCACCACCAAAGATAATTTGGATGTGCGCTTTGTGGTAAATACCATTGCACCTTACCTGTTAACCCAAAAGCTATTGCCTTTGTTTGATAGCAAGGGACGCATTGTTAACTTGTCGTCTGCGGCTCAAACAACGGTTAATCTAAACGACTTAGTAAGCCCAGATGCCGGTCCATCTCATGGTCAGATCTACGCGCAAACTAAATTGGCACTTACGATGTGGACAGTGCATTTGGCTCAGCAACTACAAGGCAATGGCCCGGTGTTGGTGGCGGTTAACCCGGCGTCTTTCCTTGGCAGTAAGTTAGTCAAAGAAGCGTATGGTATGGCGGGTAATGACCTGGGTATCGGCGCTGATATCTTGTATCGAGCGGCATTATCGGATGAATTTGCCAATGCATCCGGTAAATACTTTGATAATGACCTTGGCAGTTTTGCCGCACCACATGCCGATGCTGAAAATGCTGCAAAGAATGCAAAAGTGGTTGCTACTATCGAATCACTATTGGTTTAGACCTTATAGCAGGTAGATTTGAAAACGTCGGTTGCTTATAGCGCCGGCGTTTTTTTGTATTTAGGGGATTATCAAGATTTTGTTGATACTGATTCTGCAATTGGGTTTCTTATCACACCGATAAGCGAGGAGTAGACTTCGCTACCACAAACCACAAACCACAAACCACAGACCCAAAGCTGAGGAGCTTAATATGCATTTCGAAGGTAAAATCTACCGCCCTTGGATGGAAGCAGAGAGTGTTCTAATTCAGACAACGCTGGGCTGTAGCAATAATCAGTGCACCTTTTGTACTATGTTCGACGATAAACGGTTTAAAGTACGCGATACTGAAGATATCTTTAAAGATATTGAGCAAGCAAGGGTACTGTATCCAAAGGTTGAATCTATCTTTTTAATTGATGGCAACGTAATGGCGATGCGCACCGACAAGCTGTTAAAAATCTTAGATAAGATCAGAGTCACCTTCCCTGAGCTGAAGAACCTTGCTCTGTACTCAGCATTTAACGATTTTCGTCGTAAGAGTATTGCAGAGCTTAAAGAACTGCGCTCGGCAGGATTGACAACCGCTTATTCTGGCCTTGAATCTGGTGACCCAATTGTGCTGGAGCGAATCAAAAAAGGCATGACTCGTGAGCATGCGATTAAAGGTATGGAAATGGCTCGTGAAGCGGATATTAAGGTATTGGCATCATTTATCTTTGGCTTGGGTGGTCGTGAGCGTTCAAAAGAGCATGCACAAAATACCACTAGCTTGCTTAATATCATGCAGCCAGATGCCATCGCACCAATGGCGCTAGCCATTCAGCCTGGTAGCGAGTTAGAGCGTGAGGTAGAGCGCGGAGAATTTATCCTTCCGACACCGATGCAGATCTTAGAAGAAGAGAAATATCTACTTGAAAATATGCAAGACTTTCCATGCTTTTATTGGGAAATCATGGTAATAATATTGCGTCGATGCGCGGTCCGTGGCCAGAGGTTCGTGACCCGTTCCTTGAGCATATTAACAAGCATATTGCCCATAACCCAATGGCGCAAAAGAATGTGATTGAAACCTATGCATGGTAAATAGAACCTAGAAATCGGTTAAACGTAAAAAGCGGCGCACTCTATATGTAGGAGTGCGCCGCTTTTTTGTTTGTCAGCCGCTGTATAAGTGAGACCTGTTAAAGGGATTGCCAGTCCAGCATGTCATAGACCTCAAAGGCAACCTCTTCATAGGGATGGCTGTTGAGTAGTGCTTCTATACTCGGCTTTAGATAGTGATCATCGCATACCAACTCGACCTTAAGTTCAGGGACTTTTTCGAGTTTGCCGTGCTCACCAAGGTGTGGGTTGGCACCGGCAAGTGGACGAAACTGTCCTTGTCCTTCTGTTTCAAAACAGCAACGGTCGTAGTCGCCGATCTTGCCTGCACCGGCGTTAAAGATGGCCTCTTTGACCGACTCAGCATCGGTGATAGGCACAAAGAAAATGATTTTTTTCATAGGGTTGCAGCCACCGAAATCAATGTTTAATAAAGAATTATAGCGACACCATTGCACCTTTGCCTACACCCTCATAAGCGATAACTTGTAGGGTGTCGTTCGAGGTAAGGCTACCTTTGACTTGTTGTGCGATATAGCTTGCCAATAACTCAACTGTGGTATCGGTGTCTAGCACCTCGGCGTTAGCTTGTGCGATGGCTAATTCAAACTCACCCTGCGGCGCGGTGTAACGAAAGCCAAAATGGGTCTGGTTTGAGATGCGATTGGCATGCTCGCTCAGCTGCAATGTTTCGACTGCTACTTGGTCTTCCTTAGTGCCAAGGTAGATATCTTGCCAACGTTCGGCAAATTCCTGTTCGCGAATACTATCGCGCTGGCCATTTACCAGCAGTTCAATGGGGGAGCGATGACCGTGTGCGATTCTTTGGCAGTTACCGTCGTGCTTTTTAAGGCCGTGGGTATAGTGATAAAAAGCGCCATCAATAGGTTCATGGCGCAGCGTTAGTTCAATACCTTGTACGTTGTCAGGTAGATGTCCTTGCAGCACTTGATAGACATGTTCGGTGACACTATCGATGGTAATCTCATCGCTGTCGATCAAACAATACGCTTCATCAGGGCAGTGCAGGTGGATACTTCGTGTATCGCCCAGTAAATCTAGGGTTGAGTAACCTGGCTTAGTCGATGTATGGCGAATCGATTTGTTGCGTGATGGAACCAATAGTCGGTGGTCGACATATTCATCAATCAGGTGTTTTATTTGCTTTTTAACCTTACCAAAATCGAGCACCATGCTCATTTCATTGAGTTCCCCTGACATGATGATATCGACAATCCAACTTTCGCCAACCATACCGCGGGTTGGACATAGATATGAGGCATCAATGACGGTGAGTTCTCTGACAAATAGATTCAAGCTAATTTCCTTGTTGATGATAGTCGGCAATATAACGCCCAGTATTATACCTATTCCATTGAAATGTGCATGTTTGTCTTAATGCAACCTGAGTAAGTCTGATGAATGTTAGTAATATGTCAGCGACAAGTCAGTAATGACTATTTAACGCATATTGCACATTTATGGAAAATATCTTTACAGACGAAATAGCAATATTTATTGAACTTTTTTAAGAGAATCTGTGATACTTGTCACGCTTAGTTAGCAGGGTAATATCGATTAATTAAATTAATGACAGGAATCTCATGAATAAAGTTAAAGCTTTAGTTGCAGCAAGTGTGCTTCTAACTTCTGTTGCCGCTCACGCGGATACAGGTAAATCAGTGAATACTACGCCACGTAGCTACTCAAACCAGGCGGATTTTAAGGTTGGTGTAGGTTTTGACCAAGGCTTTGGTCTTACGGCTGAGTTTTTCCACACTGTAGATGCATTTGTTGGTAACGATGGCCTTTCTGCGGATTACCTTGTTGTTAAAGATAAGCGATTCACTCCGCGCCTACCGTTTACATACTATGTAAGCGTGGGTGGTTTCTATGATTTTGACAAAACATGGCACGGCGATAACGGTCACTGGGTACAGCACCCATATGGCAACAACTATCGCAACTACTGCGACAGCGTAGATGCAAATGGCAACTGTCACCATTGGCACAATGGCTATCGCGACTATGGCAATGGCTACTACGGCTATTGGGAACGTGACGAAAGCAAACACTTCAATGATTACGGTATCCGTGTACCGCTAGGCGTTGATTGGCAGTTTGCTCCTGAGTGGGATGGCTACGCGTCATTGGCTCCACGTGTAAACGTGCCTGATGATTTCCACTTCGGTGTAGATGCTGCTATCGGTATCCGTTTCGCGTTTAACTAAGCGATTAAAAACTGAATTTTAACTAGCTGTTACGCAGTTGGTTCAAAGCCGCTCATTGGCCTGCCTAATGAGCGGCTTTATTGTTATGCGTTGTTCTATTTCTAACCATAGTTAGCTCTAAACTTCATGCGAAATAAAATATCTTAAATTCCTTGTCTTTTCTTACACTTAGATAAATTTCTAGCCTACGCTTATGGGTAGAATTATCACAAGGAAGAGATATGGTCACCTCAAAAGAATTTTCAAAGCAGGCGATTGATGCCTTTATTAAAGTCACAATCATTGGGCTGCTTTTATATTGGTGTTATGAAATATTAAGACCCTTTATGCTGCTGGTGGTATGGGGAGCGATTATCGCCACCGCTTTGTTCCCTGTTGCCAAAACAATGCAATCTAAGTTACGCCTTTCTCAAGCTAAAGCCAGTTGGTTACTGTCTCTAGTGGGGGTGTTGATTTTGGTTGTCCCAACCTATTTAGTCTCCGATAGCCTGTTTGCTAGTGCCAGTGATGTTTATGGCAATATTCAAGACGGCACTTTTGAACTTAAGCCTCCTTCCGAGTCAGTAAAGTCATGGCCTTTCATTGGTGAAAGGGTGTATGCAACACTGCTTGGCATCTCTGCCAATCTGTTGAGCACCATGACCCAATATTCTGATGAAATAAAAAGTGTATTAGGCAGTGTCGCTTCTGCTATTGGTACGCTTGGTGGTGGCATCTTGCAGTTTGTTATATCGCTACTGATCGCAGGTGTGTTTATGTCAAATGCCCAGAGCTGCGAGCGAGTATTCCAACAAATATCGGTTCGCTTAGCTGGAGAGTATGGGGTTCAGTTTACTCAGATAGCAAAATCAACGGTGCGTAGTGTGGTGCAAGGCGTCATCGGGGTTGCGGTTACACAAGCCATTATGGCTTCGATTGGTCTTTATCTGATTGGAACACCATTTGCAGGTCTATGGGTCGTTGCAGTATTGATTGTGGCAATTATTCAACTGCCGCCTATTTTGGCGCTTATCCCAGCGATTATCTTTGCTTGGACTACTGACTCCACACTTGCCGCAACCCTATTTACGATTTGGTGTGTTTTAGTCAGTGCCAGTGATGCAATCTTAAAACCTATGTTGATGGGACGTGGTACCGATATTCCAATGCTGGTTATTCTACTTGGTGCTATCGGTGGTATGGCAATGTCGGGCATTGTTGGCTTGTTTGTTGGGGCTGTGGTATTGGCGGTGACGCACCGTTTATTCTTAGCTTGGATTGAGCAATCTGAGGTTGATGTCGACGCCGCTCCTGAGGCAAAGGGAAGTAGTCAATAATGGCGAAGTTAACCGAGCGTGATAACTTCTTATTTCTATTGGTTGCATTGGTATTGTTGCTGTTTGGTTGTTCGGTATTAGAGCAGTTTTTTGATACTGGACAGGGAGTGGTGCTGGTTGGACTATTGGCGTGCATGTCAGCATCTACTTTAGGGATAGACAAACAGCGGATTTTTACCCGCGGCTGGCTTGGATTCTTAATTGTATTGGTACTTATCTCTGCCACTGTGTCTATATTAGAGGCGGCAAATCTGGCATTAGTGTCGTTATCGGCTTTGATTATCTTTATCGGGCAGTACTTGAAATACGCCACTCGTTTGGTGCTAAAAGCGCCTAAAATAGACAAAAATCAGATTGTGGGTTCGATTTGCATCTATTTGATGATGGGTTTGTGGTTCGCGTTCGTTCAGTTGCTGTTGCTGGAGTTACTCGGTGGCGGATTTAACGGTATTGAGTACGGACCTTGGCTAGATAACCTGTCGCGGATGATCTACTTCAGTTTTATTACTATGACATCGGTCGGTTACGGCGTGATTGCCCCTACGGAACCATTAACCCGTTTTGTCGCATACTTTGAGGCGGTAGCGGGGGTGTTCTATCTGGCTATCTTGGTGTCTAGCTTAGTGAGCGCGGGATTGAATCAGCGAAGTGACGATTAATACAATATGTCGCATTCCTTAGGTGTCAGCCCAGGAATGCATCTTGTATTATTGCAATGGCTGTAATCTGAACTCTGAACTTATTTCACCCAGGGTGAGATAGATACTGTCTTCGCTACACATTACGCTTAAATCATTGGTTCTTTGCAGCCCCGCAACCAGATTTAATAAGGCTTCGCCATCGAGTTTGGTCACTGAAAGGTCGAGCTTAGAGAGTTTAGACTGGTTTTTGTCAAACCATACCTGAGATTTAGAGTCAGCAAATGGGTAGACCTTTACTGTTTCAGCCAATCGAGTCGCTTTTTTCAGGCGTTCATAACTCGGTTCACCCACCTCAATCCATGTCTTAGTTATACCGCTGTCATCATGTAGCCAAATATCAGGCTGCTCTTGGTCAGATAAACCTTTAGTAAAGGTGAGTTCAGGGGTGTAATTGAGAGCAAAAGCAACAATTCGAGCCAGCATACGTTCGTTTGTTTCTGACGGATGCAGTGCAACGGTTAGATTGAAGTCGTCGAATTTGTTTTGATTGGTGTCCGCTAGATTAACGCGAAATTTATATATAGTCGGTTTGAGAGCCAAGATAGGGTGCCAGGCAGTAGAAGTGTGGCGCGATTATAACCAAATTTGTTGGCTGAAGGTATTGATAAATGGAAGGAATCGGGCCGATTTACATCGGCCCTAGCGAATTATACCGCTTTGATTTGTTCTGCTTGTGGACCTTTTTGTCCATCAGTTACAACAAATTCTACTTTTTGCCCCTCGGCAAGGGTACGGAAACCGTCACCAACAATTGCTGAGAAGTGTGCGAAGACGTCAGGGCCGTTTTCTTGTTGGATAAAACCAAAGCCTTTAGTCTCGTTGAACCATTTTACGGTGCCGGTTACTGCGTTTGACATTGTCGAATTTCCTTAACAATAAAAATATAGCGATTAAAAGGGGGAGGCATTTTTAATTGTGCCTCTCTCACCCTAGCAAATCCAGTCTATGGTTAATGGCTTATAAGTCAACGAGATAACCAACAGTTTTAAGCGCTGATTTTCATTTCTGTTACTCGGTAGGCATTTTTAATTAATATCTTTTAAAGATTACAATTTCGCCATATTGCTGCAAACTCATCAGCTGGTGAATTGGCGATAGTGGTTGTGAACAAATCCAGTAAATTAGTTGCCGGCAATAATTAACCTCAACCCACTATTTGGGTATAGTAGCCAAACTAATTAAAAAAGGTGGTAGTTATGCAAGCAACAGTATCATGGGTTGATGGGCTTAAATTTATCGGTGAATCTCAATCTGGGCATTCTGTGGTATTGGATGGCAATGGTGGCAAATCTGCACCAAGCCCAATGGAGATGGTTCTAATCGCGGCAGGGGGCTGTAGCTCAGTTGACGTTGTTGATGGGCTAAAAAGCGCAGGGCAATCGGTTACTGGCTGTGTGGCGAAGTTATCTAGCGAGCGCCGTGATGTAGCACCTAAATACTTTACGTCTATAAACATCCATTTTGAGGTATCCGGAACGGATCTTGACCCTGAATTGGTTGCCCAGGTAACCGCAGACTCATTGCAGAAATACTGTTCGGTATGCTTAATGCTCGATAAGGGCGTTGAGATGACTCATACTTGGGAAATAGCATAAAAAAATCCCCATCGGATGATGGGGATAATTATTAAGATTGAGTGTCTTGTGCCGGTTGGTCGTCAGGACGTTCATCTTCATGATTTTGATAGTAATAGTCCCAGATTTCGTACTTTTCACTATCTGAGATTTCGCAATAGGTGTTGCGTTTGTCGTTCTCATTAGCACGAACGATATCATAACCTTCTTGCACGCAATAGGTGGATGCCTTGCTGGTCACCGGATCCCAGTCTTTTACGGTATATTCATTTGATTCACTGGCACACCCTGCAAGGATGGCGCTACCTGCAATAACGGTCAACAATAGACTTTTTTTCATTCTTGTGGCTCCACAGACTCTAATATATGAGTTATTCCTTTCAGTGTACGAGATATCTTAATTAATTCAATAGCTAACAAAAATCCGCTCAACAAAATTTGTTTGATAATTATAGGTGTTGATAGGGCTGGGTGTTATTTGGGCAAGGGTCAAATATTAACCCGCCCTTAACCCAAGCTTTGTTAGTGTAGCGAGCAACGAGCCTTCGATTGAGTAATGGAATATAGAATAATGCATAAAGGTAGCTTACAGTTTTTATTGGTAGAGGATGACCTTGACCTTGCTACGGCCATTGTGGATTACCTCGAGCTTGAGGATATAGCCTGTGATCATGCTGCAAATGGGGTGTCTGGGTATAACCTAATCCGAGATAATCATTACGACGTGGTGATTCTAGACCTTAATTTGCCTAAGTTGAGTGGTTTAGGTGTGTGTGAGCGGTTGAGGGCGCAAGGTATTGATGTGCCAATCCTAATGTTAACCGCAAGAGATACCCTTGAAGATAAGTTAAAAGGGTTCTCTATTGGTGCTGATGATTACCTGATTAAGCCGTTTGCGATGCAAGAACTCATCGTGCGCGCGCAGGTTTTATCAAGGCGTCGCAGCGGTGAGGTCAATCGGCTTAAGGTAGCGGATCTGGTATTGGAGTTAACCACCAGAACGGCAAGTCGCAATGGGGTGCAACTAAAGTTATCACCTATCGCAATGAAGCTCCTTGAAACCCTGATGCGTGATAGCCCCAACATCGTGAGTAGAGAACGCCTGATACAGGGCGTTTGGGGTGATGAGCAGCCAGATAGTAATAGCTTAAAAGTACATATGTTTAACCTGCGTAAAGCCGTCGATGCCAACTTTGACCACAAATTGATTCATACCGTTGTTGGGCAGGGCTTTGTGTTAAAGGAGAGCGTATGAAATTAAGGTCTAGCCTGCGATTGTATGTGGTTGGCGCTATGTTTGTAGCCGGCTCACTGGCCATTTTAGCCATGTCAGGGGTTGCGATAAATTATTTCTTTGCGGGTATGGATGTCGGCATGAAAGAACATATGCATTCCTACGCTTTTTACCAGAAAGTGAGTGACGACCATCCCTTGTACAAGCGTGACTTAACGGTGGCAAGTCGCTGGCAAGATCTGCCGCCGATAATTCAACAGCGCTTTGACGAACAAGATTTAACCAACGACGTGTTGATGAAATCCATTGATGGGTTCCCTCTATTTGGTCACCCTAAGGCAGGCTACTTTGTGATGCGTTTGCAAGAGCAAGGTGAGACACGCTATATCTCGATAGAGCATAGTCGCCGCTTTGCCGGAAGTAACAATCCCAGATTTGGCTATATATTACTATTTGGATTGTTAGCCATTGTTCTGCTCGGAGTGACCCTAATACTGCTGATACGCAAGGTATCAAACCCAGTGCGGGGCTTAAAAAATTGGGCTAGTGTTCTTGATAAGCATAATCTCAATGAGCCTATTCCTGACTTTAGGTACGCAGAGCTCAATACATTGGCACAAATTATTCAATCAAGCCTTAGCTCAGTACAAGAAGGGCTAGAGCGCGAACAGCGCTTTTTGGGCTATGCCAGCCATGAACTGCGTACGCCAATTGCCGTTATTCGTAGCAATACTGAGTTATTACGTAAGATGCAACAAAAGGGTGTGTCTGTAGCCAAACAACAACAGGTTTTGCAAAGGGTTGAACGAGCAACTTATACTATGGGCGATCTCACCGAGACACTGTTGTGGCTAAATAGACCTCAACAAAAAAGCTTACCCGTTGAGTCATTACGGCTTGGAGAGTTAGTCAGCCAGCTGGATTATGAATTGCGATATCTGCTCGATGGCAAGGGGGTGGTAGCGACGGTTACTACAGATGATACCGAGCTGGTCGCTTCGGCGGCATTGTGCCGTATTGTGATTACTAACCTGATCAGAAACGCGTTTCAACATACCTACAACGGCAAAGTCATCATTACTCAAACTGGTTGCAGATTACTGATTGTTAATGAGAGTAGCCATGACCCTATTGGGCAACAAGACCTTGGATTTGGATTGGGATTAGAGTTAACTGAGCGATTGGTAACTCACTGTGGTTGGGCATACAGCAATCAAGTCGTGGGTAACGGCAGGGCAGTTAAACTGGATTTTAGCTAATGCTATGTAGTGTGTGGATTCACCTGTCACGGGGTTAATGGCATACTGCGCCATTGAACATTAACATAGAGCTTTACGTATGCGTCATCTCCACACTGCAACCCATCCCGATATAGTACATTTGGATAAAGTCTGTATCGTTCAGAGAATGGCAACACGCGCCATTGCGTTACAGGGTGACAAAATTCTGCTTTTGTATACCGAGCGTTATGAGGACTATTCGCTACCGGGTGGAGGCCTAGAGCAGGACGAAGATCTGATCAAAGGTATGGTGCGCGAGCTTGAAGAAGAAACGGGTGCTGTAAATATCCGTAATATTAAGCCATTCGGGGTGTATGAGGAATTTAGACCTTGGCATAAAGATGATGCCGATGTAATGCACATGCACTCGTACTGTTTTACCTGTGATGTGGACAGCGAATTGGGAGAGCCTAATTTTGAAGAGTACGAGATCAAAAATGGAATGCAGGCCCAATGGGTGCCGCTGGTAGATGCCATTGCACATAATGAAAAAACCATGGCTCAAAGTGCCAAACAAGGGTTAAGTATCCAGCGCGAAACCTTCCTGCTACACCTTATTCAAAAAGAGCTATTGCCTGTTGCATAATACCACCACCATTAATCACGGGAAAATCATGTCTAATCCTACTCATCTATCTGTTCCTATATTGACTACCACTCGCTTTGTTGTGCGCCCATTTCAAGAAAAGGATCTCGCGGCTTTTGCGCGATATCGAGCCAATGATGAGGTAACCAAATATCAAAGTTGGAGTGATTATTCTATTGATGATGCGATGAGCCTATTTAAGCGCATGGATTACTCCCGCTTTGGGGAGAATGATAGCTGGTGGCAACTGGCTATAGCATCTCAAAATGAGGATGATCTGGTAGGGGATATAGCGGTCCATTTTGTGGATGAGGATCAAATAGAGATTGGCTTTACTGTCGCACCAGATTATCAAAGACAACAGGTTGCTTTCGAAGCGGTGAGCCGCTTTGTAGAATACGTGTTCACGGATCTTAAAAGACACCGCATAACCGCCACAACCGATACCCTAAACCAAGCCTCTTATAAATTATTAGAGAAACTTGGTTTTCGCCGAGAGGCCCATTTTGTACAGAACATCTTTTTTAAGGGAAGCTGGGGAGACGAATATCAGTATGGGTTATTGCGCAGTGAATTTGAGTCAAATTTAAAATCTTAAGTTTGTATGCAGATTTATGCAGTAAATAGGCCGAGAATGTAGCGCTGTACATTCAAAGGCACATCAATATGGCATATGCAAAAATCACATTAAAGAATAACGAGTCTGGCGCAGTTAAAGAAGCTCCACTTGGTTTTTCATGGTCACTACTTTTTTGTGGAATGTTTGTTCCACTAGCACGACGAGATTGGTTGTGGGTATTGATCTTAGTTGTGCCAACCATTCTTTCTGTGTGGGTAGGACCGGGGTATTTTGCCTATGTATCTGCGTTTGGTACGCTTTTAAATATCGCGATTGCGGCGGTTTATAATCGCATATATATTCGAAACTTGCTGCACCGCGGCTTTGTTATTTCTCATATTGAAGAAAAAGATCTCAACAAGATCAAACAGAAAAACGCTGAACTGTTCGCTTAAAAGCCATACTTAAAGACTATGCAGGTGATGTAAATTTGGGAATTACCAACCACAGCAAAACCAGAACAATCACCGCATAGCTCATAACTATTCCAATAAAAAAGAACACCACTAGGCACAGCGCCAAAGCCAGCATTGCGATATAACGTCCCACACCTTGTAACAGTCGTACTGCGCTCCACATTGCAAACAGATAGATCACCACAAAGATCCCATTGGCGAGAGTTAGAAATAGTTCAATATCTAAGCCGGAGTAATGTCCAAACACACAAGCCAAAGCGATGACTATCCCTACGCTAATCGTCGCGGTTGCCGGCACGCCTTGTCTGGATAATTCGGCCATTTTGCTGTTAGGTTTGTATTCACGAGCCAGTGACCACAGCATCCGCGAAAGGCTTTGGGTATATAGATTAATCGTGGCAAAGCAGGCTAAGAATCCCATAATACTAATTAACCAAGTCGCCTGTGAACCGAATAGTTTATTAGCTAAAAAGGGCACTGAGGTCGTATTGAGTTGGGGCGTTCCATAGGCGTGATGCTTAAGGACCACCACCGAGAAAAGGTAGTACGCAATCCCGGCCAGTAAACAGCCAACCAGAATCGCAATTGGATAATCGCGCTCAGGGTTTTTGAACTCTTCTCCCATATGCGCAAAAGCCTCGATACCTACAAAACACCAGAACATAACAGCAATTGCAGGCCCAATCGTACTTGGTTCAATTGCAGTTAGATTGTGAGGCGCCACATCATAGCCGCTGATATCCCCTTTATAGAGAAATAGACCGATTAGTAGCACTATGCCAAGTGCAATGGCTGTTTGTAAGCGGCTAGAGGATTTACTTCCAGCCAGATTGACGGCCATCAGCAGCGCCACAATAAGTAACTGAGCGATGACCGGTGAGGCTAATGCACTGGGTAATAGCTGCTGTGCAAACCCACCTGCGATGGCAACTGCGGCAGGAACGCCGACCGGAATCACGCTAATAAAAAGCAATGCAATCGCTTTTTCAAGGCGCGGGCCAAATGCCATCTTTACAAAATATGAGGCGCCGCCTGCATTGGGGTAGCGTTTACCTAAGGCGGCGAATGTCATGGCAATAGGGCAGACAGCGAGGATCAGAAACCACCATGCCCATAAGAGATCTTGATTGGCGATAGTGGCCGCAATTGCTGGAACCATAAACAATCCAGTACCAAGTAAGGTCGTGGACATCTGTCCTATGCCGCCAATAAGGGTGATTTCTTTTTTTAGTGATGCCATGAATGTGCGCTTGAAGGGTTACACGAAAACGCCAAGTATAGGCGCAAATTGCAATTTAACGTGACTAAAATACAGACCCCGACATCTTGTGCCGGGGTCTGTATTTATCTTTGACTGCGAGTTTGTATTAAACCGTGGCTTTTTTAACTCGGATCTTACTTTTAGCAACTTCAGTCATGTTGAGTTGTTTGATAGCTTCTCTTGCTTCAGACATCTCTGGCATTTCTACAAAAGCAAAACCTTTAGAGGCACCTGTTTCTTGGTCCAATACCAGCGTACATTCTTTGACCGTGCCATGAGCTGAAAATAAAACACGGAGTTCATGTTCTGTGGTGGTGCGAGCGAGGTTGCGAACTAAAAGTTTCATAGGTATCCGTTGATATATTGATTACCGCTGAATTGTCGCAGTAAATGCCGCATAAACCAAGAAATGATTGTATTGCTATCCATTTTAACTCATGGGTTAAGCCTTAAATCGAACCTGAAGCCAGAGCTAGCGGCCTTAGCGGGGGCAGATATAGCGCTCAGCAAGGTCTCTATTTGTTGCAGCGTAATCGCAGGACACTGGGCGTTATCGCTATAGCTTAGTTGTAGCAATTGATCCCATATCTCACGAGATTGGGTGTCTAAACGCGCTTCGAATGTCGCGCAGTTGGCATAATGGTATATGTGCTCAACTGCGAGTGGATAGTGTTGCGCTTGGACGGCACTTATAATCTGCTTTTTATGACGGGCTAAATCTGGTTGATTGGTGGCAGGTTGTAGCTGGCGCTTGGCTTTAGCGCGGCTTGTCATATAACGCTTGCTCAGCACAATTACGGATGCGGTAATCATTAACCCTATCCCGATATATAGCCATTGAAGGCGGCTCAATTGTGGGAGAAAAGAGGTGGGTTGTGCATTAATAGACCGAGTATCTTCCCCAATTTGAATGGTAAGTGTATCTGTACTTAGGGTGTGCTCTGTTTGGGTTTTATTGTCCCACCATTTAACGCTTTGGCCTGGAAGGGTAAGTTTTCCGGACTGCTGAAAGACCAAGGTCACAACCTGGGTCAAAGTCGCGGTATTGCGTTTACTCAGCCTGTCAAATACGTTCTCTTTGGCAACCGGCTTAGGATAGATATCTACCCCTTGTATATTAGGTATCAAAAGCTCGGGCAATACTACAATATCTGAGTTTTTCACCTTAAGTTGATAGGTAAGTACCACTGCATCCCCAGCGCTAAATGCTTGGTTCATTGGTTTGTCGGTGGCAAGGGTAAGTGTGGCATCACTGCCCACTACATAAGACTTTTGATTGTGCAAAGCCTGTGGCAGTGACACATCAAAAGCTGTCGCAGGCGTCGATATACGGCCCTTACTATTGTGTTGTGGTGACGTTTTTAGTTCAACATCGAGATTGAAGCTTGGGATCTGAAATTGCCCTTGCTGCAGCGGAAAGACGTGAAATTGTATTTTTTTAACGAACCAATTCTTTCCATCTGCCTGATAAGTCGAACCCGTAATCTGCGGTTTTTGCTTGGCTACAACGGCATCTTTTATATCAATATAGGGCAGGGTTAATTGCCCAGAAAATGGCAGCGCACTCTTGATCTCAACCTCCACTGTGGTCTGCTGTTTTGGCACAATACTTTGATCAATCACCTTAATATTAACCGCTAAGTCGCCGCGCTTGAGCATGTTGTCAAAGTCAGTGGAAGCGAGCGCAGATGTCTGAAAAACTACATAGATCAGCACGCCCATGCAAAGTGGTAACCAAGGTAGGTAGGTAAGGTGTCTATTCTTGCTCATGTGCATATTCCTGCTGAAACTTCTGGCGTAAAAATTTTGATGGGTTCTGCCTGACTTGCTTTAACCAAACGGTATCTGAGATCTGTATTTTGTTGTCTGCTTCTTGCTCCGACTCTTCACCCACAATATTCCTATCATCAATCACTTTTTCAGACTCTTGTTTTTGTGGTGGCGCATTCTTTATTTGTTCAATAGCAGCCTTGATTACCTCAATATTTTGTGTGGCAACCGCCTTATATTTATCTACCGATTGGAGCTGTTGGTAGAGCTCTTGGGCTTGTTGCAACTGTCCTGAGTAAGCATATACATTTGCCAGTAGAAACTGAGAGTGTAGGTCTTGGCGCGTTTCTAATATTGATGCCGCGCTAGCAAAATCACCGGCCAAATAGGCGCTGTGCGCCTGCCACTGCGGATCATCGTATAGACGTTGCGCGCTATCGTACTCACCAGCATTGAAGTGAATTTGCGCTTGCTGGTTGTGAGATAACCACGCCGAAACAAAGCTTTGCGGTGCGACAAACCACCAGCCACACCCCACGATGAGAAGAGCGAATAACCACTGCCATACGGGGCGGGTGCGTAAGTATTGCCACAGATTGTTAAATGTTATTTCCATTGCAGAGTCCACCCTCGTCTAAACCACATTAACTGGATAGGAAGAAGAAAAAATAGCAGGCCATAGCCAGCATCTACCCATGGGCTGGCCTTGTCATCTACTGCAAAAAGATTGCTTTGAATATTACGATAGACCTGATCTACGTCATCCGCATTATGGGTAAATGGGGTCATAACGCCATGCCCAGCTTGTGCTAACTGGCTTAAATCCTGTAGTTGAGCCGAGGTTAACGCGTTGCCGTTGCGACCACTATCTGGGTTTTCACCGATTGCCCACACCAATACTTGGTGCTGTAGTCCACTAAAGCTCTCCGTCATCGCTTTGATGGCCTCGGAGTTGGTTTTATCGGTCACGATCAGTACCGTAGACGGAACCTTAGACTGCTGTAGTAACCTGACAATCGGCCCTATCGCTGAGCTTGGATTTGAGTCTTGATTTGGTAGCAGGCTTGCATCCAACACATCAATAAAATAGTGAAATAGCGCTCGGTCTTTGGTTACCGGCATCGCCACGTGCGCACTTCCACCGTATACCACTAGCCCGGTTTTAGCGTCGCCTCGACGGTCTATTAATTGCACAATTTTTTGCTTTGCTCGCTCAAGACGTGAAGGCTGAATATCAGTGTTAGACATAGAGCCAGAGACGTCGAGAGCCACGATTAGCTCTGCGTTATCTTCAAAAAAAGGTGCCGGTTGTCGGTTCCAGCTAGGGCCTGCCATAACGATGGTCGACAGTAGCGCAAACAAACTAAATAGACGTATTGGGGTGAAACGCACCTGACGCTGAGGATGTACGGTGAGATGCGCTATCATGTTTTTTGACATCACAGATTGCCATTGAGATGTAAGATCATCTGCCTTAGTCATTAGATAATAGATGACAGCAAACGGCACTATCGCAAGTAACCACCATGGACGTAGAAAATGGAAATTGCTGAGGACATTGATGAGCGCTCCATCAGATAGACTATTCATTGCTCAGCTCCTGAGTACGGCGTACAAGGGTATTGATGCGTGTTTGCTGCTGCCATTTCATTAGGCAAACGAAAATCGCGGCCATCAGGTTGGCAATCAGACATATTGCATATGCCCAGTGATGTAAACTGTGCTTTGGCCTATGGGTAAGCAGCTCAAACTGCTGCTGCTCCAGATTGTTAATCGCTTCATATGCCTGTTCTAGTTCTGCACGATTCATAGCATGGAACATCCGTCCCTTGGTGATGTCGGATACCGACTGTAGGGTTGGAAGATCCATCTTATAACGGCCCTTGGTAGTTGGATCGCCAATGGCAATGGTGTAGATCTTTACCCCGTATTTAGCCGCAATCTCGGCAGCTTTTATCGGGGGTATCTTAGAGCTGGTATCGTCACCATCGGTTAGCAAGATTAATACCCGTTGTTTGCTTTGCTCTTGTTCAAATATGGCGATAGAAAGCCCAATCGCATCCCCAAATGCGGTTTGAAATCCAGCATACCCAAGCTCTACATCGCTCAGCAGTTCAAGCCATGTGTGAGTGTCTTCGGTGAATGGCGCTTGTACGTAAGCGGCATCTGCAAACAGGATCAGTCCAAGCCTGTCGTGCTCGCGGCGTTGACCAAATTCTGCCAGTACCTGTTTTGCAATTGTGAGTCTGTCATGTTTGATACCTTGCTTGTCGGTAAAATCTTGTTCAGACATTGAACCAGAAAGATCAAGGGCCACCATGATCTCGCGCGCGGATTTTTTTTGCTCGATTGGCTCGCCTACCCACATTGGCTTGGCGATAGCCGCTACCAGCGACAGATAGCTTATCACCACCAGTACCCACTGAACCTTGTTGCGTACTAGGGTGGTCGAGCCCTTCGATGGTTGCTGCTCGGAAACCTTAATCAGGCGCTGAAAAAACGGCACCTGAAGTCCCTGTTTCGAGGCTTGATAGGTCGGAAAAAATCGATAGATAAAGAGGGGTAGCAATATCAAAAGAAATGCGAACGGATATTCAAATTCAATCATGGTCTACCTCATGCAGTGCTATCCATTGCGCGATATGTTGGATCAATTGTTGATACTGCGGTTGGCTGTAAGTGTTTATTGGGGCGTAGGCAAGGCTTGCCAGCATCCCTGAAAAGGTAGTCGCAAATTGACAGCCTTTACATTGCTTATCGAGCCACTGTTCCCACTGCTTTCCAATAACAGGAGAAACCGTTCGTCTAGGGTAGGCGTACAGCGCCGTTCGACGAAGTAACTGCGGAAGTTGCTGTATGCCATCTTGCTTAAGTCGCAGTTGTTCAAGCTCTAATAGCGCCATTCTTCGATAAGCATTGGCCTGATAGCGACGCCATACTAAGTAGCTTCGGTATAGTACAAAGGTCAATATTAATAAGGCGACTACTGCCCAACCCGGTGCATTGGGTAACCATGAAACCGCTTGTGGTAGATCCGGTTCGGTTAACTCGGACAACATCGGGTTTAAGCTGATGGGTTTTAAGGTATTGATAGCGGTATCAGTACTCATGATTACGCTCCCAATGCTGTTCTTAATTGCTTCTCGGCAGGAAGCAGTGTTGAAAATTCAAGCACAGGAATACGATACTTGTTGGCTACCTGACGAAAGGCATCAATGGATTGCCTGACATCGGAAGAAAATCGCTCACCAATACCTCGTTGTTCTCCAGATAAAGATATCTGCAACTCGCCATCGCTCAATACCATATTGTTCACCTGGGCTAGATTATGCTCAAGGGGGTCTGTGACATGGCACAGTACAACATCATTGTGCTTACATAGCGCTCTTATCTGCTGTTCACTGTGCGCATCGTAGCCGTAGCCATCGGTAATGAGGATGACTAACCCATCATGCTTTACTAAGCGTTTGGCTTGATGAAACAGTTTGTTAAATGAGTCGCTGTGCGACTGGCTTGCCAGCTGGGCTTTGAGTTGCTGGTTCTTAAGCACGATCTGATGCAAAATTTTCAAAACATGGTTGCTACTGCGTGATGGCGCCAGAGGAACGGCGGATGTGTCATTGAACACAATTGCGCCTACTCGGTCGGTGCTCGCTACGATCTTCCATGCAATTAACGCGGCAATTTCCGCAGCAATGACTGATTTCATCACCCCAGTGCTGCCAAAAAACATACTGGTCCTTTGGTCAACCAACAGGTACACATTGCGTTCGCGTTCTTCTGAGAACACTTTAATATGCGGTTTACCGGTGCGCATGGTGACTTTCCAATCCATGGTTCGGATGTCATCCCCAAACTGATAATGGCGCATCTCTTCGAAGTTTAACCCTCGACCGCGTAACTTAGACACATGGCGACCGGTTAATAGGCTATTGACTGGTTGATTTGGTAAAAAGTCAAAGCCAGTTGCCTTATGTTTTAAGCGGCGCAACGCATCTAGGGTGGTATAGATCTGAGGATCGATTATTGGCGAGCTCATTGAATTGCTCCGACTTAGGCTACAGCGACTTGCGCAAGGATTTCATCTATTACTTTGTCTGAGCTGATGCCTTCAGCCAACGCATCATAGGAAAGAATTAGACGGTGACGCAGTACCCCATGCACCACCGCACGAACATCATCAGGGTCGACAAATTCTTTACCTTTTAACCACGCCATAGCGCGAGCGCATTTATCTAATGCGATAGTCGCCCTTGGGCTTGATCCTACCGCTATCCATTGCGCCAGAGGCGAGTCGGCATAGTTTTGCGGCTGGCGGGTCGCGACTATGATGGCAACCATGTATTGCAACACCGCATCACTGCAATAGATGTCTCGAATTTGTTGTCTCGCGTCAAAAATACATTGTGGATCAATTGGTTCATCTGCAGAGGATTGCGGCTGATCTTCAGCTCGTACCATTCTTATGATCTGCTCTTCGGCCTTGGCATCGGGGTAATCGAGGTTTATTTTCATGATAAAGCGATCCATCTGCGCCTCTGGCAGCGGATAGGTACCTTCTTGCTCTACCGGGTTTTGGGTAGCGAGTACCATGAATAGATCGGGAAGCTTATAGGTCTTGCCTGCAACCGTGATTTGACGCTCTTCCATCGCTTCTAGTAGCGCGGCCTGAACCTTAGCTGGTGAGCGGTTAATTTCATCTGCAAGGAGCAAATTGTTAAACACTGGGCCCGGTTGAAAGGTGAGGGTTGGCTTCCCATCTACATCTTGGTAGATCTCAGTGCCGGTGACGTCTGAGGGGAGTAGGTCAGGGGTAAACTGCACGCGTCCTAAACTAACCGAGAGAGAGGCGGCTAACGCTTTAATGGAGCGGGTTTTAGCGGTGCCAGGCAGGCCCTCTAATAGCACGTTGCCATTAGTCAGCAGTGCGACTAGCAGAGTATCAACCATATGTTGTTGTCCGATAACGGACTTTTTCATTTGTTGCTTGAGTTGTAAAACCGTATCTAAGGTTGAGTTCATTGTTTTCCACCAAATGCGTTGTCTTTTAAATCACCCCGCTACGCAAGCGGTGTGCCAATTACACGCCACACTAAGTTATATGTGTGCGCTAGATACAATTAGGATAGACAAGCTTTGATATGCGCATCAAGCACAAAATGGATTATTTATTATGCTTATTCAGTATATCCATTATAACTTTAAATCAATAGCAAGCTGCTCGGTTATGACTAAACTGTATAACGTGAAAGGCAGATATCAAGTCAATCGACAACCGAGATTAGTTGGTTTGATGTGCTCAATTTGAATAAAACGTTATAGGATTCAAAACATGAAAAAACTCGCTTTAAGTGTCGCTTTAGGACTAAATATCGTTGCTCTTCCAACTCTTGCAGCAACAGAAGTTACCACCTTAACCGACTTCTTCAATGATAAAGGGGAGGTGACTACAGCAGATAACTACGCGGTAAATGAGACCTCTCGTCAGTACTTAAAGGTTCAACAACAGGTAGGGGTGAATAAGTTTTTACACAAACGCGTGCTAACCCCAACAGACAAACAACCTGTAGTGCGTATGAACCGTGATACCTACTATTCAATGGCGGTTGTGAATGTATCAAAAGGGGCAACAGTGACCTTGCCAGAGATCCCAGAAGGCAAGTATATGTCGATGGAAGTGATCACAGAGGACCATCGCATTCAACCGATGCAATACGGAGCGGGTACATTTGATCTATCAACGCATAGCGGTGACCATGTCTATATCATAGTGCGCACCGATGCGACATTCTCCTTAGACGAAGTACATGCTATTCAAGATAAGATGACAATTCAGTCTAATGCAAATGAAGAGTTTTCTGCGCCACAGGTCGATAAAGCTTCATTTATGAAGGTTGAAGAGGACCTAAAAGCAGAAATGCCTAAGTTGCTTAAGCGCGATGGCGCACAAGCCACCTTTGGTATGTTTACAGACCCAAATGATGAATCAAAAGAGCTATTTACCAAAGAGAAGTATGCTGTCGGCGCTGCAATTGGTTGGGGCGGGGCGCAATTACAAGATAACATCTATGAGGTATCGGGTAACTTCCCTGCTGATAAGTGTCATCAAGCGACGTTTGAAGACCCGCAAAATCAGGCGTTTTGGTCGGTAACGGTTTATAACAAGCAAGGCTTTATGTTCAATGATGTCGCTAATGTAAGCTCAAATACAGCTAAAAAGAACCCAGATGGCACTTATACGGTAAGCTTTGGCTGCGGTCCGGATGCGCCGAACAATATCGAAACTAAGAATAAATCGGGTGTCTTTAACCTAGCGTTCCGCCATTATATGCCAAGTCAAAAAATGCGTGATGGATACCGAGTGCTACCGTACGTTAAACAAGTAAAATAGTATGGTGACCAATCGCACTCTTGTTGGTGCGATTAGTTAAGCGCATATCGTAAACAGTTTCGGCCTTGATAGCTTGCGCTTCAAGGCCGTTTTATTTGTTAGGGCAAATCAATTGCGTTATAGCCAAGATGTAGCCCATTATACCAATGACATAATTAAATAATGATAGGGGGTATAAATGGAACCACGGATTAGCATTATTACGCTCGGCGTTGCAGATCTACAGCGCTCGTATGATTTTTACCATCAAGGTCTAGGGTTACCGGTGTCACGCACTCCACAAGATGGGATTGTCTTTATCAAGACCTCAGGCACTTGTTTGGCTCTGTATCCTTTGCAGAAATTAGCGGAGGATATCGACCCACAAATGCAGGCCGTACCGGCCAAGTTTAGTGGCATCACTCTCGCACACAATGTAAAGCAAAAGCACCAAGTAACTGAGCTACTTGAGCGTGCTTGTGCGGCTGGTGGCAAGATAATTAAACCGGCGCAAGATGTATTTTGGGGTGGATACAGTGGCTATTTTTCTGACCCTGATGGATATATGTGGGAGGTGGCATACGCTGATTCTTGGGAGTTTAATCAAGATGGCAGCTTAGTTATTGATTAAACCAGCTTACTAATAAGGAGTGAGACTTAGTGACCGTTATCCGATTTTACGAGGGGCAACTTAGCGATGATATTCAACAGACTGTCAGCGCGGGTTTTGAGCGGCATAGCCAGCTACAACACGCCCCCGAATATGTACAGAGGCACATTCATTGGCAGGCCTTTGATGACAACGGTGATTTTATCGGTATTGTGACCGGTAAATGCCTATGGGATTGGTTATATATTGATGAGCTGTGGGTCGATGATGGCTGCCGTGGTACTGGGCTTGGTAAGGCGCTAATTGAAACGGCGCAACACTATGCCAAAACCCACAAATTTACAGGGCTTTGGTTATGGACCCAAAGCTGGCAAGCACCTCGATTCTATGAACAACTTGGCTTTGAAGAATTTACTCGATTCGAAGACTTTCCAAAAGGGCATAGTCGAATTGGGCTTAGAAAGTATCTAAACAGCGTCCAATAGATTATGCCTAGACGCTGTTTGCGATGACTGCCGCTACTGCATTTTATGATACTGGGCGACGGTCAGCCCATAGTAGAGCTTATCATCATAGCCATCTGCGGTTGTGTAGTACTGTTTTTGACACCCTTCAGCTCGGTAGCCACACTTTTCTAAGGTTTTATATGAGCCGATATTGCCAGCGTAACAGTCTGCACTAACCTTGTGTGCATTTAGCTGTTCAAACGCAAGCTGGGTCATTAGCTTACAACAAGCACTTGCAATGCCTTGCTGCCATGCGCGAGTTGGTAGTTGATAGCCTACTTCAAAGTTACCTTCGAGAAACATAACCGAGGTGAGGGCGCACATTCCCATGTAGCTTCCTTGCGCATCGCGCAGTATAAAGGTGGGATTATCCGGCCAGCATCCCTCTAAAATCGCCTGTTTGGTGTTATCAATTATAGGGTTAAAGAACCCGTCATAAAGGCTGTTGTCCGCAGGCGCAAAGAACAGGTATTGATTGGCCTGGTTGTCATTGAGCATTTCGATAATATCAGCCAGATCGTCAGCTTGGATAAGGGTCATCGTAAGATCATTGTGAAAGGGGATCGACTGACCTTGGCGTAGGGTAGAAAAAGGCATGGGTGTCCTTGGAATTAGTTCTATTTGGATTGATGCTGCGTGTTTTGCAACTCAAGGAGCAGAGCTTTAATTTGTTGTAGCTCTGTTTTGATTTGTTGGTGTTGCGCGACTAAGTCATGGTTAGTTTGATTGTCTTCTTCGGTCATAAACCATGTCGCAACAAATCCGGTAAAGGTGCCAAATAACCCCACCCCAGCTGTCATTAGTACAGCAGCCAGCATGCGACCAGCGGTAGTTACTGGATAGTAGTCGCCATAACCAACGGTCGTTATGGTGACGAATGCCCACCACAGTGCATCCCCAGCGGAGTGGATATTAGACTCTGCGATACCTCGTTCAAATTGTAAAATGCCTATCGCGCCAAAGATGACCAGTAATACTGAAATACTGGCCACGATACTAAACGTCCCTTCACGGCGGTTGTGAAACAAGTAGGCAAGGATAACCTTAGATGAGCGAATAGCGCGTAACATACGCATAAAGCGGAAAAGATGCACAAAACGCCCGTACCTTAGAGCATCGAGCATCGGGATACTAGACAATAGATCTATCCATCCCCATTTCATAAATTGCAGCTTGCGTGGTGCTTTATAGAAACGAAGTCCGAAATCGGTTAGAAATACCATACATACCATGCTGTCAATAACGCGCAGTAATCGCAGCAGATCATCGGAGAGATCAAACGCACTTTCAACAAACAATGCACCGAGTACGTAGACAGAAAGGATAAGAGTAAAAAATTGAAATGGCCCTAGCTCGTGATGCGCTTGAGCTCGCTGGTTGTGGTCCATGATGCGCTCGAATGTGTACTGTAGGGGGAAGTGTCTCTGAAGAGCGAGGGTTAATTCAAGTGTAACGTATGAGTTTCGTGATGATGGCTATTAAAACAATGGTGTTGATGGCCGGTTTTAGGCGACCTAAGTGGTCACCTAATCTGCAACGGTTAGCGAATCGTAACCGCTGTGCCACTAGCAGATACCATCATCATGCCGTTTTTTTGGCCTAAGACCTCATAATCGATATCTATTCCAACTACCGCATTGGCACCCAATTGCTGGGCACGATTTTCCAGTTCTTGTAGCGCAAATGCGCGCGCACGTTCAAGCTCTTTCTCGTAGGTTCCTGAGCGACCGCCAACAAAATCTCGAATGCTAGCAAACATATCCTTGAACACGTTGGCACCTAACACGGCTTCTCCGGCAATCACGCCATGGTACTGTAAAATGGTTGACCCTTCGATTGAGGGAGTGGTGGTCATTAACATCTTAAACCTCGCAAAAAATTTGTATTTACCGACAATGATTCTAAATCTTTTTAGGTCTGATTACACAACAAAGCTAAAAAACTCTGATAGCTAGTATAAGTAAAACCCATTAATTCTATCGGCTGGGTTGGTTAAGATAACCTCAACTCGCAACAGCAACCAAATAGCTTGTTGCGTCAACACGGGAACAACGGACGGTTCTTTGAGGTATTACACCGTTAAGGGATAACCCTTAATGACTAACCAGAGAATTATTATGAAAAAACTACTCCCTCTTTTAGCTGTATTGATGATTGTTGGATGTGATGAATCAGAGACAACAATGCCAAATGACCGTCCTACCATTGAAAACCCAATTGCGATTGATCCTGGGTTTGATATCCCAGTCGAAGGTGAAGAAGAAGACGTGCTGTATTACCATGGCGATGAGGTTTCTGGTGAGTTTATTAAAAATGGGATTGTTGTCGCTAGCACCGATGCCAATGGGCAACTACTGGATATTAATAACCTGCGCATTGGTAGTGTGACACACTGGAATCGGGATGCTGAAAATAGGCCAACCGGACTCATTTTTACATTTGACGACAGGTTTTACTTCGATGGTCATGTATTTGAACCTAGATATTCCGACGGAAGTGGTGAGATCATGCACTATCATACCGACAGAGATGTTTATGATGGCGCAGTGACTATCTCGGCAATGCAACACGACAATTAAACAAAGGCGGGGCTAGTGCGCTGTCGAGTGTTTGGCCCCAATCAAAAACCGCTATTTAATCAGACATCCTTTAAAAAATATTACTACTATTTAGTCGTACTTAGGCAAGGATGTGGTATGGATTTAAAGTTATTGCAGGTTTTCAAAGCCGTTTATGAGCAAGGTTCACTGTCGGCTGCAGCCGATTTTTTAGATGTAACCCAGCCTGCGGTCACCGCTTCCATCAAGAAGCTAGAGGCGGAGTTAGATTACCAACTGTTCATTCGGAGTGGTCGCAGTATTATGCCTTCACCTGATGGTGTCCAACTCTACGATAAGATCTATCAACATATCAACGCGATTCAAGACTCGTTATCTGCAAAACAAACACTAAATGTGTATGCGGTCGAAACCACCTATTTCGTATTAGGTGACGTGCCAAACATTAATCTGAAGGAATCTCCTGCATACGAAGAGCAGATTTACGCGGATCTGCGTGCTGGCGTGGTAGATATTGCTATCGATTATTTTTCCCTTAAAGAAAGCGCCTTTTTATATGAAGATGTATTACAAGAGACACTGGTAGGTGTACATAACTCCAAATCATCGTTTACCTACCAAGAATATATGCAAGCAACGCATATTTTGGTGAATTTAAGGCGTCATAATCAGAGCATCGTGGAGTTGTTTGGTAAGTTAGGTAGCCGTAATGTAGGTTCTACTGCCAATGGCACGACCAATGCGATCATTGCCGCTAATAAAACCAATAGTGTTACGGTGACAACCCGCAGCCTAATTCCTTTTGCCGAGCAGTTGGGCATGGTTGCATTTGAGCTGCCATTTGAAGCCAAGTCTATCGGAGTGAAACTCACTTACCATAAGCGCTATAAAAATGACCCGCTATTCAAATCGATTATTGCCAATATTAAGCAGGTTCTTAAATATAATTAGCGTATCAACTGTTTAGCAGTGATACGCTATTTCTGGTTACACGCTAAGTAAGCTATCTGACTCTGCTTCGAACATTTGCATCACATCTGAAGGGTCGCTCGCTTCATTAGGTTGCAGATACAGCTCAATTAACTTTTCAACCTCACACTCATCGAAGCGGCTTTGTACCGATAACAGTTGTACGGATTTGCTATCGTCCAAAATAAGCCATTGTCCTTGACCATGCTGTGATTCAGCGCTAATAAGGCGTTGCCCTTTGACGTGCAACTCGCCCTTTAAAATTGCGGCAAGCTCAGTCATGGTAAGGGTGGATTCCATTCGATATAAGTATCCACTTTGAACCTTCTGTCGAGCCCAGTAGTCGATGCGATTTAAAGCCAAGGTTTGGTTGGTAATTAAGATAGCGCAGCTTAGACTGCTAAATGCGCAAATAGCCACCGCAGAATGCTTGAATTCCGGTTGCCCAGACAGGTTATCCGTGGTGCTGGCAATCAGTGTGCAAGGCTTACTATTTTTGGCGGTCGTCTCGTTCCAATGTATCGGCATAAAGAGCTGGGTGCGAGATACATCCGAGGTGACTTTAGCGCGTACCAAGGCTTCTCCTTGTTGATTGCTCACCTTGGCCAATTGACCGTCCTGTATATGATATTTTGATGCAGTTTCTGGATGCAGTTGCACAAATGGCTCACTGATATGGTCGGCTAATCTGGGCGAAAGGCCAGTTCTGGACATGGTGTGCCAATGGTCTCTAACCCGACCGCTGTTTAGAATCAATGGGTGCTTGTCATCTGTTTTGGCTAAAGGAGCGTGATAACGAACCGGCACAAATCGAGCTCGCTTATTCGGGGTATAGAATTGACCATTACTGAACAGCCTCTGATTGACCACTTGGTGTTGAAGCTCTGTCACTGGCCATTGTTGCGGTTTAAGCTGGCTATAGCCCTTGTCGTCTAACTGGGTTAAACCAATCAAATTAAGGTCGCGCTCAAAGTTATCATTTCCAAGAGTCGTCAGCTTGGCGTACTCTGAAAAAATCTCGCCCTCGTGTATGTAGTCAAAGGCCTCTTTAAACCCCATTTTCTGCGCAACCTGACTAACTATCCACCAATCGGGCTTTGCCTCTCCGGGGCTAGGAAGAATGCGTCGCTGTCTTGAAATTCGGCGCTCGGAATTCGTCACAGTACCTGATTTCTCACTCCACCCTTGAGCAGGCAAAACTACATCAGCCAAGCGACTGGTTTCGGTATCGGCAATACAATCTGAAACAACCACTAAGGGGCATTTTTCAAGCGCAGATCGTATCTTGTCTGAATTAGGCAAGCTGACCATAGGGTTGGTGGCCATGATCCACACCGCCTTTATTTTCCCAGAATCTATGGCATCAAACATGTCGATGGCTTTCAGGCCAGGTTGCGTGGCTAGGGTGTCCGTCTGCCAGTAATCACTGACGAGTCGCAGGTGCTCTGGGTTATCAAATTCCATATGTGCGGTAAGGGTATTGGCTAACGCGCCAACTTCTCGCCCGCCCATAGCGTTGGGCTGTCCAGTGACAGAAAATGGGCCGCAGCCGGCTTTACCGATTTTACCTGTAGCAAGGTGACAGTTGAGGATGGCGTTCACTTTATCTGAGCCACTGCTGGACTGATTCACCCCTTGAGAGTAAATAGTGATGACCTTATCTGTGTTGGAAAATTCCCGATAAAACTGAATTAATTGGTGCTCGGTAAGCCCTGTGATCTGCTCTATATTTTGCTCTGAAAGCGCAGCGTGGATTGTCTTATCAAAATGATCGGTATGTGATGAGATAAACTCGTGATCCAGAGAGTCCTGCTCGAAAAGGTGCGCAAGTAAACCATTAAACAAAGCCACATCTGAACCCGACTCTATAGGCAGATGGGTATCGGCAAGTTCGCAGGTATCGGTCTTTCTTGGGTCAACCACGACTATCTTTAACGAAGGGTTTTCTTGCTTGGCTGTGCGAAGGCGTTGAAATAAAACAGGATGGCACCAAGCTAGGTTTGACCCCACAATCACCACCATTTCTGCTTGCTCAAGGTCTTCATAGCAAACGGGAACCGTGTCGCTACCAAAGGCTCGCTTGTGCCCGACAACAGAAGAAGCCATGCAAAGGCGAGAATTACTATCGATATTAGCCGTCCCCATAAAGCCCTTGATGAGCTTGTTGGCAACATAGTAATCCTCGGTTAACAGTTGTCCTGAAACATAGAATGCCACGGAGTCTGGGCCATGTTCTAGGATAGTTTGTGCAAACCGCTCTGCGACCATTGTAGTGGCATCTTCCCACGACAATGCTTTATCACCATGGTCAGTTTTTTGGGTTGGAGATAACAGGCGACCATCATGAATAACCGTTTCTCCTAGCGCTATCCCTTTGGTGCACAACTTGCCATAGTTTGAGGGATGTTCCTTATCTCCGCGTATCTCCAACTCGCCGGAATGCTTCGGTCTGGCTTCGATTCCGCAACCAACACCGCAGTATGCACAAGTGGTTTTGATCCATCCTTCATTATGTTCAGCCATGGGCGTTCCCTTTCATGTCTTAAGCTCTAATCTCTATTACCCTGCAAAAATCAAACCAAAGCCTTAAAAAAAACACTATTCAAAAATATATCTTGTAAAACAATGCCTTAAAATTACACATACCCCTAAAGTGGTATGTGATAGTTGCTTGAATATGCTATTTGTGATTGTTTCTGCACCATTTTGAACAATTTTGCACCGCGAATGGACGTAAATTGTGAGTTTATGTTTTTCTGTGTGAAATTTGCACAGTGATTTTGTAGAGTAATTGCATGTTAAGTGATTGTTATTAAAGGTTAATAAATTTTAATTTTGTCTTAGATCAAATTATTGGCTTCAAATTTGCAGGAGTTGGCACAGACGCGAATAAAAATTTGGTAGTGATGGTGAGAAGTCATGACGTACCAGATCTAGGAGTGAAGTAATGGGAATACAAAGCAAATATCTAGGTCGAGTAACCTTAGTGGGAGCAGGTCCAGGTGACCCTGACTTGCTAACGGTAAAAGCGAGCAGAGCCATACAACAAGCTCGATTCATCATGTACGACAACTTAGTGAGTCATGAAATCAGAGCCCTGTTCCCAGAAGGTGCAGAGAAGGTATTTGTCGGTAAATCCAAGGGTATGCACTGCGCAACGCAGGATCAGATCAACACCTTATTACTCAATGCCGCGCTAGAAGGTAAAGATGTGTGTCGTGTTAAAGGCGGAGACTGTTTTGTGTTTGGACGTGGCGGCGAAGAGATGCTGATGCTGGCAAAACAAGGAGTAGAAGTGGATGTCATTCCGGGCATTACGGCGGCTTCAGGTTGTACTAGCTATGCAGATATTCCTCTTACTCACCGCGGTTTGGCTCAAGGTTGCACCTTTGTCACCGCTCACGCTGACAAAGAACTCGATATCAACTGGGATGCACTGGCTCAGCTGAAGCAAACCTTGGTCTTCTATATGGGGCTGAGTAAAACGGACATGTTAATGGAGAAACTGACTAAGGGTGGATTATCAGAAAACACTCCGGTTGCCTTCATTGAGAATGGTTGTACCCCTAAACAGCGCGTACTTATCGGCAAACTTCATCAGCTCACTTCCCTTAAACAACAGCACCAAATTAAGTCACCGGCATTGATTGTGGTGGGCGAGGTTGTGTCCGTTGCTGAGCAAATGGATTGGCTTGGTCAACTGTCTGGCAGGCAGCTACCCAAAGCAGAGCATGAGCAAACACTGCAGATGACGGCATAAATAAAATTTGGTTTTCAAGGAATGGATAATATGAAAAAGCAAACAGTGATAGTGGTCGGTAACGGCATGGTAGGCCACAAATACATAGAAACACTATTGCAGCACAAAAGGGATGACATAGAAATCATTACCTTTTCTGAGGAGCCACATCTTGCCTATGACCGTGTTCATCTTACCTCTTATTTTACTGGAGGCGCTAAGGAGTTAGCTTTAGCGGATGAGGGCTATTACACCGACAATGGTGTCAAGTTTGTGGTCAGCGATAAAGTGGTCAAGCTTGATACTGATGCCAAGCAAGTGATCACCGAAAGCGGCCGTATCGAACAATACGATTCTTTAGTGCTGGCTACGGGCTCTTTCCCTTTCGTTCCTCCAATTCCTGGTAATGACGGTGATCATTGCCATGTATATCGAACCCTTGAAGACCTAGATGGAATTGAGGAATCAAGCAAGCTAAGCCAAAGCGGTGTGGTTGTGGGCGGTGGCCTCCTAGGTCTTGAGGCAGCCAATGCTATCCAAGAACTTGGCTTAGAAACCCACGTAGTTGAGTTTGCGCCGCGCTTGATGGCAGTGCAGCTTGATGAGGGTGGCGGTGCCTTGCTGCGCCGCAAAATTGAGTCTATGGGTGTTTCGGTTCATACCCAAAAAGCGACCAGTGAAATCGTCGCCGGTGAGAATGCGCGCTATCGAATGAACTTTGCTGATGGATCTCATTTAGAGACCGATATGATCGTGTTCTCTGCAGGTATCCGTCCTCAGGATGAACTGGCTCGTGACGCGAATATAGAGATAGGTGAGCGTGGCGGGATAGTAGTAAACAATTACTGCCAAACGAACCTTCCCGATGTCTACGCAGTAGGTGAATGTGCCCTTTGGCAGAATCGCATCTTTGGCTTGGTTGCACCGGGCTATCAGATGGCTAAGGTTGCTGCCACTCATTTGCTAGAAGGTGAATCAGAGGCCGCATCATTTACTGGCGCTGATATGAGCACCAAGTTGAAGCTGCTTGGCGTTGATGTGGCGAGTATCGGTGAGGTGCACGGTCAAACACCAGGCGCTCAATCTTACACCTTCAGTGATGAGATTGACCAAGTCTATAAGCGTCTTATTGTTTCAGAGGATGGCAGTAAGATCATTGGCGCTGTGCTGGTGGGCGATGCCCAAGCCTACGGCACCTTGCTACAAATGAAGCAAAATGACATGCCTCTGCCGTCGAATCCATCTGTGCTTATTTTGCCTAATGTAGCGGGTGAAGAGTCAGCAGGTATGGGCATTGATGCCTTGCCGGACAGTGCGGTTATCTGTTCATGCTTTGATGTGACCAAAGGCGATATTAAGCAAGCGGTTCAGGCGGGCTGCAGCACCATGTCGGCCCTTAAAGAAACGACCAATGCCTCGACCGGTTGTGGAGGGTGTAGCGCACTGGCAAAACAGGTGTTGGACAGTGAACTATTAAGCCTAGGTGTAGAGGTCAACAATGACCTGTGTGAGCACTTTGCCTACTCTCGCCAAGAGCTCAGCGACATCGTTCGCGTCAATCAAATCAAGACCTTCGATGAACTGCTAGAGCAATACGGCAGTGGTCACGGCTGTGAAGTATGTAAGCCTACAGTCGGCTCTATCTTGGCGTCATTTTGGAATGACTACATTCTGAAAAATGAGCATATGGAGCTGCAAGATACCAACGACATCTATCTAGGCAATATGCAAAAGGACGGCACCTACTCTGTTGTGCCGCGTATTGCAGGCGGTGAAATTACCCCCGACAAGCTGATTGTGCTTGGTCAGGTGGCGAAAGAATTTGATCTCTATACCAAGATCACTGGTGGACAGCGTGTGGACTTGTTTGGTGCACAGCTAAACGACCTTCCTATCATCTGGAAAAAGCTAGTAGATGCAGGCTTTGAAACTGGACACGCTTACGGTAAATCAGTGCGCACAGTGAAGTCTTGTGTCGGTAGCACTTGGTGCCGATATGGGGTAGGCGACAGCGTTCGCTTAGCTATCGATATCGAAAATCGTTACAAGGGTTTGCGTTCTCCGCACAAGTTGAAGTTCGCGGTATCGGGCTGTACTCGAGAGTGTGCAGAAGCGCAGTCTAAAGATGTCGGCATTATCGCCACTGAAAACGGCTGGAACCTGTATGTGTGTGGTAACGGCGGTATGCGCCCTCGACATGCTGACTTGCTTGCTACTGATTTAGACGAAGCAACCTTGATCCAGTACATCGACCGAATGCTGATGTTCTATATCCGCACCGCAGAGCGCTTGCAGCGCACCTCAGTGTGGTTAGAGAACCTTGAAGGTGGCATTGAGTATCTAAAACAAGTGGTGGTTGAAGACAAGTTAAGCCTAGGGGCAGAGCTTGAGAAGGATATGGCAAGCACTATTGGGCAATATCAATGTGAATGGAAAACTACCCTTGAATCCCCTGAAAAGCTCAAGCGTTTCAGTCACTTCATTAATACGGACCAACGTGACAATACGCTCAGCTTCGTTTCAGAGCGTGAACAAAGGGTACCAAAGAACATTACTGAACAATCAATAGACGTGGTGGAAATCGATTAAGTGTTACGACGCTCAGTCATGACCAAAACCACGCAAACCTGAAATCATTTTTGAACTAGGAGAAACACTATGAATCACTGGCAGACCATTTGCGATGTAACCGACATCGCGCCAAATGTTGGCGTTTGCGCCCTGATCAATGGACGACAAGTCGCAATATTCAACTACCAGCGAGCTGGCGCGCTATACGCTATCTCAAATTACGACCCAATCGGTAAGGCGCAGGTGTTATCTCGCGGGATTGTAGGTTGCATTGACGGAGAGCCGTGTGTGGCTTCGCCTCTTTATAAGCAACACTTCAGCCTAAAAACAGGGCTGTGCATCGAGGAGCCTGAGATCAGTGTGAAAACTTATCCGGTAAGACTGATTGATGGCGCTGTACAGATACAGGTAACGGAAGCGGTCGCAGCCTAACACCTTGTCCATGCCAGCAGTAGGATGTCGCTGGAATGAAGGAATACAAGAAAAGGAATTATATTATGGATAACAGTAAATTTTCTCTGTTTTCGTTTAGTGGCAAGATGAAAGTCTTGCACCTTAGCTGGATGGCGTTCTTCATCACCTTTGTGGTGTGGTTTAACTTTGCACCACTTCTGCAAATGGTAAAAGAAACCCTCGGATTGAGTACTCAAGAGGTAAAAATGCTCTTGATCCTCAACGTGGCTCTGACCATTCCAGCGCGTGTCGTCATAGGCATGTTTACCGATAAATTCGGCCCACGTAAGGTTTATTCAGCACTGCTTGCAGTTTGTTCTATCCCTTGTTTCATGTTCGCTTTTGCCGATACCTTTGTGCAGGCGGCTATCGCTCGCTTCTTGCTCGGTTTTATCGGTGCAGGCTTTGTAATCGGTATTCGCCTTGTATCGGAGTGGTTCCCACACGATGAACTGGGTACCGCTGAAGGCATCTACGGTGGTTGGGGTAACTTCGGTTCAGCAGCTGCGGCGTTCTCTCTACCGACTCTAGCACTGTTGTTCGGTGGCGACGAGGGCTGGCGTTATGCTGTTGCAGTTACTGGTTTAATGAGCTTGGTGTTCTCTGTCATTTTTTATCGCTCCGTTTCTGATACACCTAAAGGCTCTACCTACTTCAAACCAAAGCATCTAACCGCTATGGAAGTAACCTCGAAAGGCGACTTCTTCTTACTGCTCATCATGAAGATCCCTATGTACGCTGTACTTGCTTTGCTTACTTGGAAGATGTCTTCAAGTGGTATCAGCATGCTGTCAGATACCGTGGTTACTTCCATTTATGCAGGTCTATTTGCGCTTTACTTGGTCGAACTTAGCCAGGTATGGAAGGTAAACAAGAAGGTGTTTAAAGAACCTGTACCTGAGATGCATCAGTACAAGTTCAAACAAGTGGCAGTGCTTAATGTGTTGTACTTTGCGACCTTTGGCTCTGAGCTGGCTGTAGTTTCTATGCTGCCGTTATTCTTTGCTGAGACCTTTGAGTTAACCCCTGTGCTAGCGGGTATGGTGGCTTCGGCTTATGCCTTTATGAACTTGATGTCACGTCCAGGTGGTGGTTGGATTTCTGATAAGTTTGGTCGTAAACCTACGCTACTTATCTTAACTGCAGGTCTTGCTGTGGGTTACTTCCTTATGGGTCAAGTGGGCAGTCAATGGCCAGTATGGCTGGCAGTAGCGGCAGCTATGTTGTGTTCATTCTTCGTGCAAGCGGGTGAAGGGGCTGTATTTGCAACAGTACCTTTGATTAAACGTCGCATGACAGGTCAGATTGCGGGTATGACGGGTGCATACGGTAACGTGGGCGCGGTAACTTATCTAACTATCCTATCGTTTGTGGATTACCAAACCTTCTTCTATGTGATTGCCGCAACCGCAGTACTTGGCTTTGTTACGCTAATCTTTATGGAAGAGCCAAGCGGTAAGATTGCTGAGGTGAACGAAGACGGCAGCGTTACCTTAATCAAGGTATCTAACTAATATTGATAGTACAGAACTTAAGCCCTGCTTTGCAGGGCTTGTCTAGTTTCAAGGATGGAGATAAGAATGCAGGCACAGCAGGGCATCACGCAGTCAAGGTTGAGCTTAAGCTACGGTGGATGTTCACTGAAAGGGGCGCGCGATGAAAACCAAGATGCATTTTTAGTTAAGGTTCCCCAGAAGCGCTACGAGCTGGAACACAAAGGGGCGGTTGCATGTATCGCAGACGGTGCCAGTTGCAGTGACAATAGTCAGAAGGCGAGTCACACCGCGGTAATGCAGTTTGTTGCTGACTACTACGCTACCCCTGACAGCTGGAGTATCCAACACTGCGCCAGCAAAATCCTCACCTCTATGAACAACTGGTTGTTTGAAGAAGGGCTCAAACAGAGCCTCAAACACAACGGGTTTGTGACCACATTCAGCGCAGTCATATTCAAATCAAATACCGCGCATCTCTTTCATGTTGGCGATACACGCATCTATCTGCTTCGAGATAACATCCTAAAATTACTCACTCGAGATCACCAAAGGGTCAACTTCGGTCAAAACCCCCACCTTACTCGCGCATTAGGTATGGATAATCGATTGGACGTGGATTATCAGATGGTTGAATTGCAAACGGGCGATCGCTTTATTCTGTCCTCTGATGGGGTTCACGATGCTTTCACCAAACAGCAATTATCGAAATACTTGTGTGAAACAGAAGATAAAGAAACGCTCAGTAATAAAATCAGTAGCGAGGCTATTGAGCAGGGGAGCGCCGATAATGCCACTTGCTTATTGCTGGACGTAGATTCCCTCCCACAGCAATCACTACTTGAACATCAAGCGAAGCTCTTGTCTCGCGCAGTGCCTCCTGCACTTAAAGAAGGCAATCGAATAGATCATTTCTCGGTGCAAAAAGTCTTGTACGCTGGGCCAAGAAGCCATGTATATCAGGTCCTCGATGAGAAAAGCAGTGAATTAAGAGTGTTAAAAGCGCCTTCGCTGACCTATAGCGAAGATACCGAGCACCTGAATCATCTGGCGAATGAGTTTTGGGTGGGTAGTCTGCTAAAAAGCGAGCGGGTTATGCAAGTCTATCCTACGCCGAATGATTCCAAATTTGTTTACCAGCTTTGCGAATGGGTGGATGGCATTACCTTAAGGCAGTGGATGTATGACAATCCAACCCCAACACTAAGCGAGGTGCGCACTGTTTTAGAAGAGATAATAAAAGCGGTGCGGGTGCTACAAAGAGCGGACATGGTGCACCGTGATCTAAAGCCTGAAAACATCATGGTGACAGATTCGGGCAAGATAAAATTGATTGATTTTGGGGCTGTGAAAGCGCTAGGGCTGGATGAAATCAATCATAATCATCACGAGAGTGAGCCATTGGGCGCTGTAAACTACATTGCGCCAGAGAGTATAGATACCGGAGAGGCAACAACGCTATCCGACCTGTTTTCTGTGGCAGTGATTGGCTATGAAATGCTGTGTGGAGAACTGCCATACAAGCCTATCTCAGCGCAAGTCGCGCAAACGGCAAGGCATCATAAATGGCATTATCGTCCCATCACTCAGTTTCGTGAAGATATTCCGTCATGGCTGGATCTGGTGTTTCGCAAGGCGACTCAAGCAAGTCCAAATAGCCGCTATCAGGTGCTCGGTGATTTTCTTGTGGATCTCTCAACCCCAAATCAAAAACTAGTTAGGCAAGCCAAAAAGGCACCGCTATTAAAGCGTGAACCTTTAACCTTTTGGAAAACCCTAGCGGTTATCGCAATAGTATGTGTTGTAGTGCAATGGTTTTGGCTATTGAACTAGCTTTGAGCCTAACGTAATTTGAACGGCTACAAGATTGAAACTTTCTCTATGGTAATAGGATCGATAGGTAAATCATCGAGCCCAAATTTTGAGTGAGTCTTTACTTTAGCAATAGCATTTACGACATCCATTCCAGCGGTAACTTGACCAAATACGGCGTAACCCCAGCCCTTATTATTGGTCGCAGTGAAGTCGAGAAAATCGTTGTCATCAAGATTGATAAAAAACTGTGAGGTAGCCGAGTGCGGCGCATCGGTGCGCGCCATCGCAACCGAACCAATTACGTTTTTAAGACCTCGATTGGCCTCATTCGCAATTGGGTCATGAGCCCCTTTTTCTAGAAGGTTCTCAGTATGTCCACCACCTTGAATCATAAATCCGTCAATTACGCGATGGAAGATAGTGCCCTCAAAGAAGCCTTCCTTGCAGTATCTAAGAAAATTTTTGCAGCTAACGGGCGCTTTTTCTAGATTGAGCTCGATGGTTATTTCGCCCAGATTGGTTGTTAATACGATCATATAATCGGGTTGCCGTTGTAGATTGGAATAAGTGCGAGTATACACGCAATATCCCGTCTAAGCTTAGGGAAGATTAAGGGGTTTTCGATATTATGAGTGGGTAAGGTGGGGATTATGAATTTAGGTATCTACATTTATGACCAAGCGGAAGTTCTTGATTTTTCAGGGCCTTTTGAGGTGTTTAGCACCGCTAATCGGCTCGGCGCTAAGGATCTAAATGTATTTCTGATCGCTGAGAAATCGATACCCGTGGTGGCACGTGGCGGTTTTAAAGTGTTACCTGATTACAGTTTTCAGGACCACCCAAAAATTGATCTACTGGTTGTGGTTGGCGGCGTTCATACTGGTGAAATGTGTAACTCAAACCTACTTAACTGGCTAGTATCAGTCGCGCCTGTGGCAACTGAGGTAGCGTCAGTTTGTACAGGTGTATTTCTACTGGCGCAAGCCGGGTTGTTAAAACAAGAGACAGTGACCACCCACTGGCAAGATATCCCACAATTAGCCATACAGTTTCCAATGTTAAACGTAATTAATTCTCAACGTTGGGTAACATCAGGGAAATTCACCACCTGTGGGGGGATTTCAGCAGGGATAGATATGAGTTTATACTTAGTATCAAAACACTACGGAGTTGAATTTGCCGAGCAAGTTGCACTGCAAATGGAATACCGTTGGTGCAAGGAACCCATTCAATAATCCATGCACAATTGCGAAAACATACCCAGTCCTTTCTCAACCGTGAAAGGAGTTGTTGCGATTAACCTAAGCCAAGTAATTAACCTGAGCTAAGTAATTAACTTTAGCCAAGTTAACCGCTGATGAATCTGTCATCCAACTCCTTAAATCACTACCAAGAGAAGGTTTGAATTACGTTCTCTTTTGCCATTGGATTGGCATGAATAGCTCGATTTATATTGGCAAGAAATTGCTCGCGCGAATCAAGAAAAGCGCCTTTTTGTGGAAGTACGTTATTGCCGTGATCACCCCAGTAGTAAGTGTCGATATCCAGATTTTCTAATAGGTACTTCTCTTCTTCTAAGACTTGCATCTCGGTGGGCATTAGAAACTCACCGCGTTTGACTTCTTGCTCCATAACCGTTCCAGGTTGAATTGCCAAAGCCATCGGCGCAATTTGTTCTGGCTTAGTGATATTGAGCAGATCAGTCGTTGCTTCAATATGTTCACGAGAACGCTCACGACCACCAAGACCAAAAATAAACGACAACAGGGTTTCAATACCGGCCTCTTTTGCCATTGCCATTCCTTCAATAGCATGCTCGCGTGTCATACGTTTCTTAATGTTTTCTAGCACCAGTGGATCGCCAGACTCTAAGCCCGAATAGCACAGATCTAATCCAGCGTCTTTGATCTCTTTTAGCTCTGAAATGGTCTTGCGACGGAAGTCATTAAGTCCGCTATACATAGAGATTTTATTCGCCTCAGGGAAGGTATGGCGAAGCTTATCTAAGATTTTGATTAAGTAATCGGTACGCGCTGCCATCACGTTGCCATCAATCAGAAAAATCGAGTCAACAAAGGGGTAAACACGGCGAGCTTGTTCAATATCTTTAAACACGTCTTCAATGTCACGTACCTTAAATCTCTTATCATCAAACATACTGCAAAATGTGCAGGTATTGATACTACAGCCTAGGGTTGTTTGAATCAGAATACTGCGAGCTTCTGGCCACGGACGATATACTTTACCTTCGTATTGCATGTTTGTTCTCCACTATCGCGCTAAATCAGTCACCACTTAGCGGTGATTGTGCGCTGTCTTCGATGGAGAAAAGATTACCAGTCGATGTTTGTTTTGATAATGGCTGTAAATATACAATCACTTTATACAAAAACAATATAATCTTGGGGGGTGGATAGTGCCGCTTGCGACATGTAGTTACTGAGTCTCGCCCCTCTCGATGAGAGTGACAGGTAAAAAAGAGCGCCTAAAATCTATGGTGAATGGTTGAAGGGGAATTGCGATAAACACCGTCACCCATAAAACGTCACAGTTCTCTACTAAAATTAAACGATAGCGAGCACGAAATGCAAAATTGTTGAACGGGCTCATATTATTGGGATGCGCGGTTTAGATAAGGCGTAGCAAAGGTTTACATCAAAGCCCAATCAAGAAACAATCCCGCTACATATGTAAGACTTGTGCAAACAACAACTGGAACACTATGAGTAACAACGTAAATAAAAAATCAAACCCGCTATTTGAGATCCTGTTTAATGTGGTTTTGCCGTCATTTATCTTGATGAAATTCAGTGGCGATGAGCACCTAGGAACAGTGTGGGCTTTGATCGTTGCCTTGGCTTTTCCTGTTGCCTATGGTGGCCTGGAGCTGATACGCAATAAAAAGTTCAACCTTATTGCGGCACTGGGTTTTGTCAGCGTTTTATTGACGGGTGGAATTGGCTTACTGGAGCTCGATACCCAATGGCTGGCTTTGAAAGAGGCGTTGATTCCGGGCTTAATCGGTATCGTGGTATTGGGTTCAACCTTTACTCGAACCCCTCTGATGCAAAAATTGATTTTCAACGAAACCATTTTAAATATGGCGCTGATCAAACAAAAATTGGCGCAGTCAGGTAATGAACAGGCTTTTCAGCGCTGCTTGATGAACTCTAACTACTTGTTTGCTAGCACCTTTGCTTTTTCTTCGGCAATGAATTACATCTTGGCAACCTATATTGTTACCAGTCCTGCCGGCACGGCAGCGTTTAACGAAGAACTGGGCAAGTTAACCCTTTATAGTTACCCGGTAATAGCTATTCCAAGTATCTTGATGATGTTTGGCATTTTCTATTATGTATGGCGTCAAATTCGCACTATGACCGAGTTGGAAACAGAGCAGATATTTCATCACAATAATTAATTGCTAGCGTTTCACTACTTACTAAGCCAGATATGTAACGCCATATCTGGCTTTTTTGTGAATGCAGACATCTGCTGAGCTTATCGGTTAGCCTAATCGATAAGCTATCTAGTCTCGAACATCTCTCGCCCATAGATAGCTCTAATAACTATGTATGTTATTGAAATTTATCGCCTCTGTAACAGGTGGCTCTACAAACCCAAACCAAGTATTATCACTTTTTCTCTTGTTGCAGGAATGCTAATCTCAAGGTCGACCTTTTAAGATTACCGTATGCGCACCTTGCGGCATCATTGATTTACGAGAAACTAATGAATCACACACATATGCGATTCCTGCTTGTAGTAGGGCTATTATTAGGAAGTTTGGTGGCTCGAGCTAGCGAACAAGCTGTGTTGCAGAAGTCTCAAAACGTTGAAGCTCAAATTACCAACAATGCGGCCCAAACACAGAAAAAGGTTGCCAGTAGTAGTGATAAGTCCATGCAACTACAAGCGGATATCGCGGCATTAAAGCAACAAGTGCAAGACTTATCTATCTATCGTTCTCATCTTCAAGGGTTGATTGCAAGTCAGCATCAAGAGCTTCAAGGATATGAGTTACAACTTTCTCAAATAGAAGTGACGCGTCAAAGTATCGTGCCATTGATGTACCAGATGCTAGATGGGTTGCAACAACTTAATGATCAAGACCGTCCAATACGTATCGAGAGCCGTAAGCTGCGTCTACAAACGCTTACCCAGATGATGACTGAGGCCGATGTGAGTGATGCGGAGAAGTATCGACGCATCCTAGAGGCGTATCAAATAGAGATGGATTACGGCAGTAAAATGGGTATCTATTCTGGCGCTATTGATGTGGATGGTCACACCATCATTGCAGAGCAGTTATATATTGGGCGGATCTCCCTTGTGGCACGCTCCAATGATCGCAACCATTATTGGGCGTGGAATAACAGCAATAGACTGTGGGAATCTCAATCAAGCAGTGTAGGGCGCAATATAGATAAGGCGTTTGATGTGGCAAACAAGCAGGCTTCTCCTAGTATTCTCGAATTGCCGGTTTCACTCCAAGGTGCACACCAGACTACGGGTGAGGAGAAATAAGCGATGAAACATCACCTGATCAAAATAAGCCTTGCCCTGTTAGCCCTGATCTATGCGATACCAAGTCATGCCAGTCAAGCGTTGCTCGAGCAGACCATCAAGGCGAAAGCTACTCAACAACAACATAATAAGCAGCGACAACAACAATTTGCAGGTCAGCTGCAACAGTTACAGCGTGAGTACGACGCCTTAGTTAAGCAGCGTAACCAGCTCAATAAAACTATCGATTCCTTAAGTAGCCGATTCCAGACAAACGAACAAACGTTAGCCGATAAGCAGAAGGCTTTGACACTCGCAACAGGGAGTTTGGGGGAGATATTTGGTGTTGTTCGTCAGTCGGCAAAAGCGTTACAAACTGAGCAGCAGCGCTCTGTCGCCTCAATTGGGTTAGAGAAAGACATTCACACTATTGACGATATTATTGAAGCGAAAACGATTCCATCTAAAGCGCAATTACATGGGTTATGGCAGGCGTATGTTCATCAAATCGATAATAGTTCGCTAGCTGCAATGATCACTGTTCCCTTTGTACCTGGCTCTGGGCAGATCGAGCAAAAGCAGGTGTTACGCATGGGAGCGTTTGGTTTAGCCGATAACTCTGGCTACCTTGCTTGGAATTCACAGACCCATCTTGCAACAGCCTATAGGGTGCAGCCCAAGCATCCGTTAACCGCCAGCACTAATATTATCTCGCAAATGCCGATGCTATCGGTAGACCCTAGTCGCGGGACGTTGCTTGAGCAGTTGTCACATAACCCGACCATAACTCAGCGCATCGCACAAGGTGGGATGGTTGGTCAGATCATTATTGCACTACTGGTTATTGGGCTTTTGATTGGGGTTTACCGCGCTATGGTATTACTGGCGATTAAATCAAAGATCAATAAACAGCTCAAATCAATCGATTCGCCGACACCGGATAACCCGTTAGGTCGAGTTATGCTGGTACATAAAGTAGACCAAAGCACGACTATTGAAGCGTTAGAGCTTCGTTTGCTAGAAGCTGTAATGGATGAGCAACAGATTCTCGACCGTGGCATTTCTACCATCAAATTGCTGGCAGCGCTGGCACCGATGCTGGGCCTTTTAGGGACGGTGACCGGAATGATTGACACCTTCCAAACTATTACTCAATTTGGTAATGCGGACCCTAGGATTATGGCTGGTGGGATCTCTATGGCGCTGATTACTACGGTATTAGGCTTAATTGCCGCTATGCCACTGCTATTGATGCATAATCTGTTATCTAGCCTTTGTGAAGGTGTGCGTAATGTGATTGAGAAGCAGGGCGTTGGTCTGGTAGCGCAAAGTGCTGAACGTAAACAAGTACTTGAAAGCAAACAGGTTGCATCATAATGAGTGGCTGGTCATCTATCTGGGCCATGGCAGGTGATGTTCCCTTTGTCAGCTCTTTACAAGAGCTGATGTTTCGAGGTGGCCCAGTTTTGTGGTGGTTGGCTGCGGTAGTTGTTGTATTCTGGGTATTGGTGCTAGACCGAGTTTTGTATTTGTATTGGGTGTTTCCTAAAAGTCAGCAGTATTGGGTTGGCAAGTGGCAACAGCGAACAGACCGTCATTCATGGTATGCCATCTCACAAAGAGAGGCTTGGCTTTCGATATCTCAAGCTAGGCTTAAGCGCTCTCTTTCATTAATCAAGGTGTTGGTTAGCATGTTCCCTATGCTGGGGTTGTTGGGAACCGTTACTGGGATGATTTCAGTATTCGATGTGATGGCAATACAAGGAAACAGTGAGCCGCGCCTTATGGCGTCAGGTATATCAATGGCAACCTTACCCACAATGGCAGGTATGGTAGCAGCGCTTGTCGGCATGTTTGTCTATTCAAGATTATATGCATTGGCAGAGCGTAAACAGTTGCACTTAGAGCGACTCCTGCGAATTAGCGAATAGAGGCTTAGTGATGAGATTAGGACGTCGACGTCAATCAAACGAAGAAGCGCAAATAGATATGACCTCTATGTTAGATATCGTATTTATTATGCTGATATTCTTTATTGTAACCAGTTCATTTGTAAGGGAATCTGGTGTTGAGGTAAATCGACCGCAAGCGGCGCATGCGACTAGCCAAAAAGATGCAGGTATATTTATTGCTATCACAGATACCAATCAAATTTATATCGACAAGCGCCTTATTGATATCGAACGGGTACAGGCGACTATTGAAGGAATGTTGATTGATAAACCAGAAGCGTCAGTGGTTATTCAAGCGGATAAATTTGCTTTTAATGGCACTGTAGTTGAGGTTATGGATGGCGTGAAAGGGGCTGGGGTAGCGAAGATTGCTCTGGCGACAGCGGCCAAATAGAGAACAGCATGAAGAGACTGTTTATTGTATTGCCAGTGGCGCTGCTGATGACCTTTTTTGTATTTGGCTCTATGACTTGGCTTGTGAATCTGGGTAAGACCCAAATACCTGAGCAAAGCCCAAGCGTACACTTTGATATTGTGCAGCTAGAGCAGCAGAGCCCGCTTTTACGCCGTCAGCGCCTATTGCCCGAGCCTCCACCTAAGCAAGTTCAAGCGCCCACAACCAAGATAACGACCACATCACATTTTCCTCAGCCAGCGCTGTCACTGGAAAATCTGGATTTACCTAAGGTAGCGATAGATAGATCGGTAACGGGGCTCGCGATTACCAGCCCGAGTGCTATCAATATAGGGCAAAATCAGCAATTAATGCCTTTGCATCGTATGGAGCCTCGCTATCCAACAATGGCGCTTAGACGAAAGATAGAAGGGTATGTGGTGCTCAGTTTTACCATAAATAAGGCTGGCACTCCGGTTAATATTAAGGTGTTGCAAAGTAAACCGCGCCGCATCTTTGATAAAGAAGCATCTCGAGCCTTAAAAAACTGGCGCTATCAACCTTTGATGGTCGATGGTGAGCCGCAACCATTGCAGGGACAGACGATAAAGTTGGAGTTTAAGCTGCAATGATCAATAGAATAATTGCGATATTGGCAGTGTTAATGTTTGGCATGTTGGGCTCAAACCTCTCAGCCCAAGAGCTAAGCCGCTTCGTTGCGGCGCGGGTTCAGCAAGCGTATGAATTTCAAAGTAACGACCAGAGTGTAAAAGCGATTAAGGTATTAGAATCGGTGGACTCTAGTCGCGCGTTTGATACCAGTTATGTGCAAAGAATGCTTGGGATTTTATACTGGCAACAACAGCAAAACAGTAAGGCGGAGACGGCGCTGACTCGCGCTATACAATCTAAGGGGTTGCCCATAGAGCAACACCTTGAAACGCAAATAATGTTAGCTGATATACAGCTTTCCAATGCAAAGGTGCCTGAGGCACTAGCCAACTACCATCAGGTAATTGTACAAAATAAACAAAAACCTAGCCTAGATGCCGCGTCTGTACAAAAGGTCTGGCTACGTATTGCGCAAGCTAATTATCAGCTAGAGAATTGGAAACCGGTTTTAACTGCGGTTCAAAATTTTTACGCACAGGCGGGAAAAGCCGATACTTCAGTGCTTCGCCTGCAATTAGCGGCTGAACTTTCTTTGAAACGCTGGAGTCGTGCTCTTGAAACCACATTCGCATTGCGCGCTATCGAGCCTAAGCGCGAAAAATGGTGGACACAAGCGGTGAATCTGCAGCTTAGAACGAGAAATTACCCGCAAGCCTTAGCGACCTTAAAGCAGTTCGAGCGCGCTGGATTTGAGTTAACCTCAAGCCAATATCGGATGATGGCTCAGCTGTATGCAAAACAGGGAGTACCCGAAAGCTCGGCGCAAATATTTCATCAATTGAATAATAGCAAACCAGTATCTGCCAATGATTTAGCAATAGAGGCTAAGTATTGGCAGTTAGCCAGAGAGTGGGATGATGCTTTGCAGGCGTGGGCAAGGGCGGCGTCTATAGATAGTGACTATCGCTGGCCGTATATTCAGTTGTTGATGCAAAATAAGCACTATCAACAGGCAATAGCTCAGTTGGAACTTTTGCAAAGCAGTGCTCGAAAAGAGCTGACTACGGCACAGGTTTACTATCGCTTAGGGGATGGTAAGAAAGCCTTGCTGCATGCGCAAAAGGCTAACCAAATACATTCCGATGAAGCCACGCTCAGTTGGATTCGTTTTCTTGATTCAAAATATCACTAAGGCTATTAAAATAGCGGATATTAAAGCGTTGTCGCCACCCAATCGCGGCGACAATAGGCTATTTATGCACAACATTTTTTGTATTTTTTGCCGCTACCACAACTGCATGGGTCATTTCGGTTGGGGGTCTTTTCAAATACGGTGGTTTTGGGTTTGTTGAGTAGCGTATCAAGTTCAACGGTGTTTTCTGGTTGCTCTGCATCTACCACAATGTTTGCCACAATCGAGTGCTGTTGCACAATTTCTTCAAGCTCGGCTCTGCGCTCTGCACTGGCAACGGTGACTGAAATAGGTGATCCTTCAGTGCCAGCCTTTACGTCACGATTTACGTTGTAGCCAGACATTACGTGGTTTTGTCTTGTTTCAATACGGCCTTTAAAAAACATTTTTGACATGCTGGTACTCTTTAACTGTTGGGATTATGCAAACGAGCGGCGATTATACGTGGCATAGCCAAATGATAAAGCATTAGTTTTATATATGGCGGGTGAAGGTGGCACTCTCACCTACGAGCTAAATAGAGAAGCAACAAAAAATGGCTCATACATCAGGTGCTTGAGCCATTATTGTGTCTGCTATTAAGTTATTCTGTTTTTAGATTGGCGCCACGAGTCGCTATTATATCTTTATACCAATAGAAGCTTTTTTTCTTAATTCGGGTCAGATCCCCGTTCCCTTCATCGTCACGGTCAACATAGATATAGCCATAGCGTTTGCTCATCTGCGCGGTTGAATTGGCCACCAAATCAATCGGTCCCCATGAGGTGAAGCCCATCAGTTCAACACCATCAAGTAAGGCTTGGTGAGCTTGAACTAAATGGTCGTTAAGATAAGAGATACGGTAATCATCGTTAACTTGATTGTTTTCATCGAGCGTATCTTTTGCGCCAAGGCCGTTCTCTACGATAAATAGCGGCTTTTGGTAGCGATCGTACAGCATATTAAGCAAGATTCTCAGACCTTTAGGGTCAATTAACCAACCCCATTCGCTCTGCTGTAGATGAGGGTTAGGGACGCTATCGACAATGTTACCGACTTGCTTTTGCATTGGGTCAGCACTCGCGCAACCGCTGGCATAATAACTAAACGAGATAAAGTCGACACTGGCACTGGCAATGGTATCGAGATCGCCAGGTAACATCTTTATCTCAATGCTGTTTTCTCTGAAGTAACGCAGCATGTAACCTGGATATTTACCTCGGGTTTGTACATCGCCAAAGAAAAGCCATTGATTGTTTTCGTGTATCGCAGCCATGACATCGTCAGGGTGACAGGTTAGTGGGTAATTTATCGCACCGAGTAGCATATTGCCTATTTTAGCGTCGGCAATGATCTCATGGCACAGGTTTACCGCTTTGGCGTTGGCAACAAGTTGATGATGTATCGCTTGGTAGATCTGTTGTTTGGTGGCATTTTCTTGTAGCCCTACACCCGTAAAAGGGGCGTGTAATGACATATTTATTTCATTGAAGGTTAGCCACAGTTTTACCTTTGAGCCAAAGCGTTCGAAAACAGTGCGGGCATATTTTTCAAAGAATCCAATAACTCGGCGGTCACCCCAACCATTATAGTTCTCAACCAAGTTATACGGCATTTCATAGTGTGACAATGTCACAAATGGGGTGATATTGTGTTTCGCTAGCTCATCGAATATTTCATCGTAGTAGGCAAGGCCTGCTTGGTTGGGCTGTTCATCGTCGCCGTTAGGAAAGATGCGGGTCCACGCAATTGAGAGCCGTAAGCAGGTAAAGCCCATCTCTTTGAATAGGGCGATGTCTTGCGGGTAGCGATTATAAAAATCGATGGCGAGATCTTTAATACCGGCGGTACGTTGTGATGTGGTCTGGTGAGGGCTGAGTATACCTTGTGGCAACATATCTGCGGTTGAAAGCCCTTTGCCGTGTTGTCGGTAGGCGCCTTCTACTTGGTTTGCGGCGATCGCGCCACCCCATAGAAAATGTTCGGGAAATTGAATCATGTTGCTCTCCAATAAGTTGGATTGTTAGTATTTATCTAAATGTGACCTAATAGGTATTATAGGGCTTGGTTTATATATTCGATGAATAGCCTTAGTCTCTGCGGCATATATTTCGTGTGAGCGTATTGCAATTGAACACTCCCATGATGGTTACTCTTTACTGTCCAATCGGCTAAGACTTGTACAATCTCTCCCTTTTTTAACGCTTGTTCGGCGACAAAGTCATGGAATAAACCGATCCCAAGGTGATTTTTTACACCGTCTAGCCTCAGTTGTGCTTGGTTTACTGCATATCTTCCACTGACGCTAACCGATTGAGATATGCCATTCTTATCAAAGGTCCACACATTGTCATGCTCAGTTTCGGCAAGGTACAAACAGTTATGGGCCAACAGATCACTAGGTCGTTGTGGTGTACCGTGCTTCATTAGATAGGGCTTACTTGCGCACAGCAACAGGTGGGTGCTTCCTAGTTCTTTGAGCACCAACTGTTCGTCGGGGGTATCTGACAGACGAAACGCCACATCAATGCCCAGTTTTTGGATATCGACCGAGCCATCTAGTGCTCGCGCTTTTATCTGTATATTGGGATATTGCTTTAGAAAATCTATGATAAGCGGTTGTAATACCACACTAAGAAAGGCTTCAGGGGCACAAATAGATAGGCTACCTTGGGCTTGAGAGTGATTCGTTGAGGAGATCTCTACCGCTTGCTGGGCCGCATTTAACATCTGCAATGCCTGCTCATAAACCTTTTGTCCCTCTTCTGTGATACGAAGGCGGCGCGTGCTACGCTCGATAAGTTTCACTTCTAATGCACGCTCTAAGCGGTTTATTGTTTTTGAAACTGCTGAGGGTGTCATAGCTAAGCTATTGGCTGCATTAGTAAAACTACCTTGTTGGACGACTAATGTATAGCTGGCAAGGTCGGGTAGTAATGCCACTAACTGAGTAGTTTTCATAACTTGTGCCTTAGATTCACAAATGATTTTCCATGTGGGGTATTATACTCGCATCGGCTTTCAACTAGAATCTCTTTACACTGTAAATCTATAAAGCTTGTGTCTGTGTAGGGCAATATTTTACACCTGACTGCCAATACTAAATAGGATGATCGAATCATGTCTTCAGCGTTTTATAAGCAAATCCAACAACAAATTGAAGAAGTAAAATCTGAGGGTTTGTATAAATCTGAACGTATTATCACTTCTCAACAGCAGGCCCTAGTATCAATATCTAGCGGTGAAGATGTACTAAACTTCTGTGCAAACAACTACTTAGGTCTTGCCAATCATCCTGAGCTTATTAAAGCAGCGCAACAAGGTATGGACCAATACGGCTTTGGTATGGCATCGGTTCGCTTCATTTGTGGTACTCAAGATATCCATAAGCAGCTTGAAGATAAGTTGTCTGCGTTCCTAGGTATGGAAGACACCATCCTTTATACCTCGTGCTTTGATGCCAACACGGGTTTATTTGAAACCATTCTTGGCAAAGAAGATGCGATTATCTCTGATGCGCTCAATCATGCTTCTATTATCGATGGTGTTCGCTTGTGCAAAGCGATGCGTTTTCGCTACTCCAACAACAACATGCAAGAGCTTGAGCAACAATTAATTGCGGCTAAAGAGGCGGGCGCTCGTAATACTCTAATCGTAACCGATGGCGTTTTCTCTATGGACGGTGTCGTAGCTAACCTGCCAGCTATCTGTGACCTAGCGGATAAATATGAGGCATTGGTTATGGTTGATGACTCTCACGCCGTCGGCTTTATGGGTGAAACCGGTGCAGGAACACATGATTATCATAATGTGATGGACCGCATCGATATCGTCACAGGCACGCTAGGCAAAGCAATGGGTGGCGCGTCAGGTGGCTACACCTCAGGTAAGAAAGAGGTGATTGATTGGCTGCGTCAGCGCTCACGTCCATACCTATTCTCTAACTCTGTTGCACCGGCTATCGTATCTGCTTCACTACGCGTATTAGACCTGCTTGCGGAAAGTGGCTCTTTACGTGACCAGCTGTGGGAAAACGCGGCTCATTTCCGTACTCGTATGGAAGATGCGGGCTTTACTATGGGCGGTGCGGACCACGCAATCATCCCAATCATGCTAGGTGATGCAAAGGTAGCAGCTGAATTTGCTGACCGGGCATTGGCTAAAGGGATCTATGTAATTGGTTTCTCTTTCCCGGTTGTGCCGAAAGGGCAAGCACGTATTCGTACTCAAATGTCTGCAGCACATTCTCGCGATCAGCTCGACCGTGCAATTGATGCATTTATCGAAGTAGGTCGTGACATGGGGTTGATAAAATAATGAAAATTAAAGCACTTTCTAAACTCAAGCCAGAACAAGGTATCTGGATGAACGAGGTCGATATGCCTGAAATGGGGCATAATGACCTGCTAATCAAGATCAAAAAAACCGCGATTTGTGGTACGGATGTTCATATCTATAACTGGGACGAGTGGTCACAAAACACCATTCCTGTCCCTATGGTTGTAGGTCACGAATATGTGGGTGAAGTGGTTGCGATTGGTCAAGAGGTACGCGGCTTTGAAATAGGTGATCGCGTATCTGGTGAAGGCCATATTACCTGTGGTCATTGCCGTAACTGCCGTGGTGGTCGTACACACCTATGCCGCAACACTATTGGGGTAGGCGTTAACCGCACTGGCTCTTTTTCTGAATACCTAGTGATCCCTGCGTTTAACGCATTTAAGATCCCAGAGGGCATCTCTGATGATTTAGCGTCTATCTTTGACCCGTTTGGGAATGCAGTACATACCGCTTTGTCATTTGATTTAGTTGGAGAAGACGTGCTTATCACAGGCGCGGGCCCAATTGGCATTATGGCAGCTGCCGTAGCAAGGCATGTAGGGGCGCGCCACGTAGTTATTACCGACGTTAACGAATACCGCTTAGATCTTGCTCGTCAAATGGGCGTAACACGCGCTGTAAACGTGGCTAAAGAAGACCTTAAAGATGTAATGACAGAATTGAATATGTCAGAGGGTTTTGATGTGGGTCTTGAGATGTCCGGTGTACAAGCGGCGTTTAGTTCAATGCTAGAAGCGATGAACCACGGTGGTCGTATTGCACTATTGGGTATTCCACCGTCAGACATGGGCATTGACTGGAACCAGGTGATCTTTAAAGGTCTGGTGATCAAAGGGATCTACGGACGCGAGATGTTTGAGACTTGGTACAAGATGGCAAGCTTGATTCAATCAGGTCTAGATCTAACTCCAATTATCACTCATCACTACAAGGTTGATGACTTCCAAAAAGGCTTCGATGCTATGCGTAGCGGGCTTTCCGGTAAGGTTATCCTCGATTGGGAATAAGCATTTAAAGGGCTGGTGGAGGATCGATACATAACCTCCACTACTGTTTATACATACAGTCAAGCTCATATATTTTTATATATGTTTAAATCTAAAATGCCCCAAGAGTAAAAACAAAAATGCCCCAAGAAGTTTGGGGCATTTTCTTTAATTGACCTCCAATAGTTGGACAACCAATTATTGGGGGTCTTTTTATGTCCAAATATAGGCATTTATACACACTTTGATTGTTGGCTTATAGCCACTGCTGAACTTGTTTATCGGTGTAGTAGCAGGCTGCTAACTTTAAGTAGAGTGATACGAAAAGGCCTTCCTCCGATAACGGAGGAAGGCCAAGCAGTAGAATTGAATGTTTGGGGGATTAAACCGTCAACTATTTACCGTTTAGTTTTAATGCTGAGAAGCTTACGCTGTTGTAGTCGCCATTCTTTTTATCGATAGCGAAATCACCAGTGCCTTTACAACCAGGGCCCCATACTGGGTGAGCTTCTTGGGTGCTACATTGGCCGTAAGCACCAGCTTTGAAGTAGAAGTCATCTTTTGCGTAGCCGATTGCATTGTCTTTAGCATCAATACCCTTGCTCAAGTCAATGTCATAGGTAACAGTGTCGTGGTTAGCTGATTTGAATGTTAGGTGCATGATTGTGCCCTTAACTTCAATGCTGTAGCTGAACTCTTCACCAAGAGCGATGCCTGCTTTACCCGGTTCTGCTGGATTCTCCCATGTGTTACCCCATACTGGGTATGCAATATCTTCACGGTTTGGATCGTTTTTAGCTAGGTTACGCTCGTAGTTCCAAAATACTGAACCGTATTCGTGATCAGGGAATTTTTTGTAGAAGATTTTTATAGGCTCGTTGCCGTAGCCATAACCTACATTTTTAGCGATAAGGTCTTTGTGGCCTTTAGCGTGGATCTGACCAACAACGACTGAGTATGCAGGGAATTTGTTAGGGTATTTAGCATGTAGAGAAACGTGATTAACCTTTAATGTTGCCTCTAATGTGCCACCAACAGCGCTATATTGGTCTGCTTGTGGATGGCTACTAAGTGCCCACTGGTTCAACTTAGAATCAGTCAGAATGTTATCAAAGTCGGCGCCACGTGGCATTTGACGTAGTTCAGAGCGTGCATTCTTCGAATTTTTTGTTGTAATGGCTTTGTTTTGTACTTCAAATACTAGGTTGCCATCTTTGTCCAAATGAAAGAAATTTTCATGCGAATAGCTAAGCATAGCTACGCCTTCGATCTCATCTACTTTGCCATCTTTATTGATATCTGAAGGGATAGTGATCTTCCAGTTAGTCATATCAAATTTGTCAGCAGGAACAGGGTGAGATACGCCGTTGTCAAGAACGTTGGCAGCCGCTGGTAGGGCAAGCAGTATAGAACCAGCTAAGACAAGAGTTTTTTTCATGTTTCTTTCTCGTTGTATGTATTATTGTCGTACATGATAGGCGGGCTAATGTTGAAAAAAAGGACTTACCCCGCGTTGTGCCTGTTAGCTCACGTTTTGATAAACAAAAATTAGCGCCAGTTCAAAAAACTAAACAGAAATTACTTAATATTCTCGGTGTTGGCATTATGCATCTAAATGCGTCATGGTTGGATTTATATGCCTAGATGCACAAGTAATAGGGACTAGATGATAAATCTGGTAACATCCAACCACCTTCAGCTCACGTTTTGATAGTGCTGGGTTTACCAAGATTAGGATCTATTTTGACTAATAATGATATTTTGCGTCGTATACGTTACACATTTGACCTAAAAGATAATGCTGTAATTGAAATTTTCTCTCTGGCAGATTTAAGTGTAACTAAGGAACAAGTTATTGCTTGGCTAAGTAAAGAGGAGCAAGAGACTTTTATCAAACTTAGCGATACAGAATTAGCGATATTTCTAAATGGATTTATTAACCTAAAACGTGGTAAGCGAGACGGCGAGCAACCGATACCTGAACAGCGTTTGAATAACAATATGGTATTTCAGAAGCTGCGCATTGCGCTTAATTTGAAAGCTGAGGATATTATAGAAGTGTTAGAGGTGGTTGATTTTCGCCTGAGTAAGCATGAATTAAGTTCATTTTTCCGCAAGCCTGAAAATAAGCATTACCGTGAGTGTAAAGACCAAATTCTACGCAACTTTTTAATGGGCATTCAGTTACAACTGCGCCCAAACTCTAGTGCTTTAGACGAATAATCGATTGAATTAGCGGCAATGGCTTGCCATTGCCGCTATTTCTATACCATCCAAACATCAAAAATACGACTTCAGTTTGTTTCTCAACCACATGTTGGCGGGACTGTTTTTATCGCGGTTATGCACCATTAGACGGTATCCAATTGGGGTGGCGGTAAAGGGTGGCGATAACACCTGAATTTCGAGTTTATCAGCGAACATATCGGCAATACTTTTGCTTACGGTCGCGATGCAGTCACTAATCGACACCATTGACATTTGTGACACCAATGATGTGCATTCAGCGGCAACGTCTCTTGCTTGCAGCGTTTCCTTAGAGAAGTAATCGGCAAGATAGAATTGATTGCGGCGCAGCTTTAATGTGATATGACGTTGCCGATAAAACTCGGTTGTCGATAGAGTACCTTTCACGCCCGGATGTCCACGTCGAGCGATAACACACATCTCATCTTCAAATAGGTCTTCAGTAAAGAAAGAACTGGAGGCGTAGTTTGAGAACTCTATGGATAAATCGGCTTGGCGCTGATGAAGATCATTTATAAGTTGTTCTTGGTTGGAGCGAGTAGGCCGCAGCTCGATTGTGATATTTCCAAGTTCGGTGTCTTGCTCAATTATAGGAAGTAGCATCAGCATCACCGGTTCCGAGGTATACACCACAAATCGATGTGGGGAGTTGATATTAAACCCTTCTAAATTTTGCAGAGCGTTATTGATTTGAACAAGCGCCGGTTCAAGCTGACGAATCAATTCTTGCGCGTCCCGAGTCGGCGCAATACCTCGCCCTGAACGTACAAATAGCTGGCTGCCTACTTGCTGTTGAAGGCGCTTTAGCAAACCACTCACACCGGGCTGAGTCATGTGTAATTCCTCGGCGGCCAAGGTGATAGATTGATGTCTATATACAACAGAGAACACCCGTAGCAGATTCAAATCGATGTCATTTATCATGGCTAACCCATAGTGAAACGTGATGTATTGAATCAAGTTTCATTTATATATCGTGATGTGTCAATTGGTTAAATTAGCGTCATACCCATTGAGACACATATCGAGGCTTAGCATGAAAATCAACTTTGCACCTTCAGTACTTTCTTTAGCTGTAATCATCTCTTTTGGCGCAACTGCCAATGATTACGCTTCTATAGACACCTATGAAGGTAAACCTGCAACAGAGCACACCGCAAAGGAAAATGCGCAGCTGGCGAAAACCCTACCTTGGCAAGATACTTCCGCTTTTAGCCGCACTGAGCGCGGCTTGATTGCTGAGTTTGGTACCCACGAAGCCGGCGAGCTTAAAAACCGCTTTGAATACATGACAGATATGTCGGTAACTGACCTTCCAGCAACGGTAAACCCATCTATCTGGCGTCAAGGTATGTTGAATTATGCGGCAGGCGGCTTATATCAAGTCGCTGATGGCGTGTATCAAATTCGAGGTGCTGATTTATCGAACATGACCATCTACCGCTCCGATAATGGCTACGTAATTCATGATCCATTGCTATCAAGGCAAGCGGCGCAGGCGTCATGGAAATTCGCCAAGCAGCATCTGCCTGCTATTAATCGCGAGCACAAAATTACGGGAATGATTTATTCGCACATGCATGCAGACCATTTTGGTGGTTCTCGTGGCATCTTTGAATCGGGTGATTTTGATAAAAACGCCCAGATCTATGCACCAAAAGATTTTATTAAAGAGCTTGCCGATGAAAACGTTATCGCCGGTACGGCCATGGGGCGTCGTGCCAATTATCAATACGGCACGACCTTAGATAACAACACTAAAGGTATCGTAGATAATGCGTTAGGGCTTGGAACATCGCGTGGTGAGGTAACGCTGGTGGCGCCAACCACTGAGATCCAAGCGCGAGAGAAGGTCGTTACTATTGATGGCCTTGATTTCCACGCAATTAATATGCCTGGCGCGGAAGCGCCCGCTGAAATTGTGCTTTATATTCCGCAGTATCGCTCATTGAACACCGCAGAGCTTACCTATGATGGTATGCATAATATCTACACCTTCCGAGGGGCTAAGGTGCGTGATGCCTTAGTATGGACCAAGTACCTAACTGAGCTAAAAATGCGCTTTGTCGATAGTGGTTTGGTTGACAATATTCACGCCGCGCACTCGGCGCCGGTGTGGAATGAAACTGGTACCGATGTTAATGAGATCTCTCAGTACATGACCCTACAACGTGATAACTATGGCTTTATCCATAATCAGGCAATGCGCCTTGCGAATCATGGGGTTACGATAAATGATGTCGGGCGAGAGATTGAAAAGATTGTCCCTCAGTCACAGCTTGATACATGGCACACCAATGGCTATCACGGATCTTATAGTCATAATGCTCGCGCGGTAGTGAATCTATATCTTGGCTATCACGATATGAATCCAGTTAACACAAATCCATTGCAAACTAAGGATAAGGCATGTGTTTATGTAAACGCCGCTGGCGCTGAGAGTCTATTTAAAGCCGGGCAAGTGCATTTTAAACAGGGTGAGTATCAAGCCGCATCACAGCTGTTTAATGATTTAGTGCAGTGTGATCCAAATAATTTTGACTATCGCTATGCTTTGGCCGATAGCTTTGAACAGCAGGGCTATCAATCTGAAACCATGGCGTGGCGTAACAGTTATCTACAAGGTGCAGCGGAGCTAAGAACCGGAGAAATCAAGCCTTCAATTAAGCTGGCATCAGCAGATGTGATTGCCAATACCCCAACCGGCATGTTCTTAGATTATGTGGCAGTCAGTCTTAATGCCCCCAAGGCTGAGCAAGCTAAACTGAACTTCACATTTGGTGTTAATCATCCGGACTTAAACGAGCTCTATTACGGAGAGGTTTCCAATGCCAATATGGCGAATATTGAAGTAGATAAACTGCCACAAGTAGATGTTGAGCTCATTATCAACAAAGGGGACTTTACCAAGGTAGTATTAGGTAAAACCACCTTACAACAGCTGGTCTCATCTGGAGAAGCAAGCATAAAAGGTAATGCTGAGCTGATTGGCCAACTGTCGGCTACCTTGGATGAATTCGACGGGTTATTTGAAATACTGCCTATGCCCACGAAATAATCGTCTGCTAAAAAGCTAGCCGTAATCAAGCCGCTCTAAACTCGTGTTAGAGCGGTTTTTCGTTTATTGAATGCCAGCGACCGTATTGAAGGTTAGGTGTGATGTGTGAATTTTATTAGCCGTTACTAATCAATGAATTGGCGTTAATAGCTGTTGCCTATTTTAAGATAGGAATTATCTATTGAATCAATAGAAACGTCCAATTTCACAATTTTGGGGTGGGGATGCATTATATATCCATCGACGCGGGACAGCGTCATCAACAACTAAAAAAAGAGATTAAAATTATGATTAATTCAGAAATCAAACCATTTCAAGCTACAGCATTCAAAAACGGTGAGTTCGTAGAAATTTCAGAAAAAGACGTTAAAGGTAAGTGGGCTGTATTCTTCTTCTACCCAGCAGACTTTACTTTCGTATGTCCTACTGAGCTAGTTGACCTGCAAGACAAATATTCAGAGCTTCAGTCTCGCGGCGTTGAAGTTTACTCAGTATCAACTGACACGCATTTCTCTCACAAAGCGTGGCACGACACTTCTGACAAGATCGGTACTATCGAGTACTTCATGGTAGGTGACCAAACTGGCACTATCACTAACAACTTCAATGTAATGCGCGAAGGTCAAGGTCTTGCGGACCGTGCTACTTTCCTAATTGACCCAGAAGGCGTTATCCAAGCAATGGAAATCACTGCTGAAGGTATTGGCCGTGACGCTGAAGACCTACTACGCAAGGTTAAAGCTGCACAGTATGTTGCTGCTAACCCAGGTGAAGTTTGCCCAGCTAAGTGGAAAGAAGGCGAAGAGACACTAGCTCCTTCTCTAGACCTAGTTGGTAAAATCTAAGACTGACTTAGTTTTATGGTATTCATAGCTTAGTTTCGCTCCTAAGAGCTAAGTTATGACCGTGTTAAAAGGTGTCATACTGCGCTGCGGTATGCGCCTTTTTTCTTTTCAGGCTAGATGGAGAGATTCGTCTGGTTGCTATATAGCAAGAATGAAGTTATCTGAGTAACAGTTATGGATAAAAAAGCGTTAGTGGTTGAAGGCGGCGCGATGCGCGGTATCTTCGCAGCTGGTGTGCTAGATGCGTTTATTGAGCGTCAGTACCAACCGTTTCAGTTTTGTATTGGTGTTTCTGCTGGGGCCTCAAACCTACTTGGCTATCTATCTGGGCAATCTAGACGCAACTATAAAATTATTACCGAGCTTGCACCTAGCAAGGGGTTCTACAGTCTGGCACGCTTTGCCACTGGCGGACATTTAACGGATGTTAAATGGTTAAGTGAAACATCCTTGCAAGAGTACCCTCTTGATATAGAAAAACTTTTTTCCAATATTCCGCTGTATGCGGCAACAACCGATATCGAAACAGGAAGAGCCAATTACTTTCAAATAACCCAGCACAATATGCGTAATGTCATCGAAGCGACGACTGCATTGCCAGTGGCATATAAAGAGATGCCATGTTTTAGCGGCGGATGTTTTACCGATGGCGCAGTGGCAGATTCAATCCCAGTAAAAGAAGCGTATCGCAAAGGCGCGCGCGATATTACGGTGATCCTTTCTCATCCCATAAACTATTCAATGCCAGAGTCGAACAGCCATTGGTTGATGAAGCGCTTATTGTCAGATAACCCAGTGGTTGCACAAGCACTGCAAACTCGAGCTAAGCGATACAATCAAGCATTAGACTTTATTCGCTGCCCGCCAGTGGATGCCACAATTCGCGTTATCGCACCACCAGAAGAGTTTCCAGTAAAGCGCTTAACGAGAAAGCGTGAGGTGTTAGATGTCGGCTATCAAATGGGACTGGATGCGGGGAATGAGCATATTGCGCACTTAAGTGGTGTTAAGGAATTTACGCCAGAAGAATGTCCTGCGTGTTATGCATGAGATTCAGGTTTATCAAAAGCAGGGTTTAGAGATGTGTGATTACACCTGTTTGATAGGTTTTGCCTACTAAATTAATAGAAATGTCCAAATTTACCTATATTCGCTCACGGGGCATTATAGATTCAACAGCACGGGACAGTGCATCAATATATAACTAAAAAATATTTTAAAAGGCGCAATTATGTTAGATCAAGCAATGAAGCAGCAATTAAAAACCTACCTAGAAAACCTAAAAACAAACATTCAGTTAGTTCTTAGCTTGGATGGAAGTGAAACCGCTAGCAAATTGGAAGCACTGGCTAGTGATATCGCTTCATTGACTGACAAAATTCAAGTAACGCGCGATGATAACGCAAGTGCGCGCAAACCCGTTATGCAGGTAGTGAATCCAGAAAAAGATACCGCAATTGGTTTTGCAGGCTTGCCAATGGGGCATGAGTTTACCTCGTTAGTATTGGCGCTTTTGCACAGCGGTGGTCACCCAATCAAATTAGACGCAGATGTGATTGAGCAAATCAAAGGCCTTGATCAAGCATTAAACGTCGAAATCTTTATTTCACTATCATGTCAAAACTGCCCTGAAGTCGTTCAGGCGTTCAATATGATGTCAGCCATCAATCCACTTATCAAAGCAACCATGATTGACGGTGCAGCCTTCCAAGACGAAGTGAAATCACGCGATATTATGGCAGTACCAAGCGTGTTCATTAACGGTGAATTATTTGGTCAAGGGCGCATGACACTGCCTGAAATCCTAAATAAAGTCGATACGGGCGCGGCTAACAAGAAAGCAGCAAGCCTAAATAAAGAAGCACCATTTGATGTTCTGGTGGTTGGAGGCGGGCCAGCAGGGTCTTCAGCTGCGATTTATGCAGCGCGTAAAGGCATTCGCACTGGGGTTGTTGCCGATCGCTTTGGTGGTCAGGTAATGGATACCATGGCAATTGAAAACTTTATCTCAGTCAAAGCGACAACAGGGCCTAAGCTCGTCGCAAGCTTAGAAGAGCACGTAAAAGAATATGGCGTGAAGGTGATTTCAGAACAGCGCGCAGCCAATATTATTGACGCAGAGCAAACCGATGATGGTTATATCCACGTCGAATTAGAAAGTGGCGCCGTACTTAAATCTCGCACTGTGATCACCAGCACAGGTGCACGCTGGCGTGAAATGAACGTACCAGGTGAGCAAGAGTATCGTAATAAGGGCGTTGCTTACTGTCCACACTGTGATGGCCCATTGTTTAAAGGTAAGAAAACAGCGGTAATCGGTGGCGGTAATTCAGGCATTGAGGCTGCAATTGACCTTGCAGGTATTGTTGAACACGTGACGGTACTTGAGTTTGCAGACACGTTACGTGCTGATCAAGTGCTGATTGATAAAGCCAATGCAACGCTAAATATTGAAATTATCAAGATGGCGCAAACCACTCAAGTTATCGGTGATGGCAATCGTGTAACCGGTCTAGAGTATAAAGATCGTAATACAGAACAGCTTAAACAGATTGAATTGGCGGGCATCTTTGTACAAATCGGCCTGATGCCAAACAGTGAGTGGTTGCAGGGCAGCAAAGTAGAGTTATCACCGCGCGGTGAGATTGAAATTAATGCGCATGGCGCAACCTCAATGAATGGTGTGTTTGCCGCGGGTGATGTGACGACCGTGCCGTATAAACAAATTATTATCGCAATGGGTGAGGGTGCAAAAGCAAGTTTGGGTGCGTTTGATTATCTGATTCGTAATCCTAAGCCGCAACAAGCATAATCATACTCCACAACTTATAGCTTGTTTGCAATCCTATCAATGCCCTCTGGGACTTCCCAGAGGGCATTTTTGTCTCTGTAATAAAGAGACATTTGTAATGTAAGTAGTTATCAAATTCTTAGATTAAAGATGATATGGTTGGCGCAAGCTGTAACCGTTGTGCTTTTAGGTGAGAGCAACGCGGCGGCTTTCGTTACATAAACATGTTTCTTGGAGAAAATAGACCGTATGAAAGTATCATTGAAGGCGATGACTGCTGACTCTTTTTTAGACTATTTGGAACTGGCAATCCCCTGCTATGCCAACGCCAATGTTGAATCGGGGCGATGGGATGAGAGCGGCGCATTAGATCGCTCTAGATTGGCTTATGAAAAACTGCTACCACAAGGCCCGAAAACTGCTGGTAACTACTTATTTCATATTGTGGACAATAGTAATGAGCTGGAGCTTGGTTACGTGTGGGTGGAAGTTGAAACGGCCACCAAGTCGGCATTTATCTATGATATTGCAATATATGAACAGCACCGTCGCAACGGTTATGCCAAATTAGCATTGAGCTGCGTTGAAGCATTTGTGACCACGTGTGGCGCAGTATGTTTAGGTTTACACGTATTTAATTATAACGTGGCGGCGCAGCGCCTTTACCTAAGTGTGGGGTACAAAGTAACGGTGCAAAATACAGAAACGTTAGTTGGGCACAATATGATGAAAGTGTTGGATGAAGATACGTTTCAGTGATTCAAAAATACTTGACCATTGGCCCTTTGGGGTCTCCATCAACAAAACTAAAGCCTAAGTCTTGATAGTATTGGATAAGTTCGGGGATCTTAAATAGCCTGATAAGTAGCCCTTTTTTATTGTGCTGTATGGCTTGTTGCTCAACCTCAGTAATTAACGCGCTGGCAAGCCCTTGACCCCGTTGATTGGGGGCTACCCAAAGCATTCCAAAATACAGGGTGTCTGATTCGACAATGGGATCATGAAAGCAAACACCAGCAATGAAAGCGTTTTGACGCTTGACTACTAAAAAGTGATTGTTGCAATCCGATAGGCTTTGCTTAAGCTGTTCAATAGATTTAAAGCGTAAATAAGGTTCGCCAGTAAAGGCTTCATATTCGTAGAAAGCCTGATTAATGGCTGTATACAATTGAATCACATCACTGTCTGATAGGCGACTGGTGTCTAACCTGCTAATGCTATATTCCATTGCCAAAATGCTCCTGTGGGGGATGACTTGCTACAGTATGCAACGTTAAAAGTTCTCAAATAAGATCTCAAGACGCAGCCGAATACTGGCTTCTTCAATAAAGCTTTGCTTGTATTCTCGATACCAATTGTATTCAGGGGTAATCTCATAATATAACCAACGATAGAATATATTGTGGCGGTACGTCATGCCTATTTGGGTATTATAGATAAAGGGTTTTGGCTCATCTGTGCCTAAAGTGCTCAAGGTATAGTTTAATGCTTGAGTATTGGATAGGTATTGGTACAAGGTAAACCCGCTACCCATACCCCATATTCCGTCTTTGGTATCGTAATCCCAGTCGTGCTCAGCAAATGAACTCCAGCGTAGTAGGAGCTTCTTGGTAAAGGCAAAGTCGAGGTCTATTTGAGTGGACTCACCAGTAATCTTTTTCTTTTGATAAAGCTTTTGGGTGATACGTAAGGTGTTGTTGATGGTGAGAGGGTAGGTAAATTGATACCTTGCTTCAATACTAGGGCGAAAAGTCGCCTTGAAGTTGAAGCTGCTGTATCCCTTGCGAATCCAATCATATCTGACGCCCACGCTGCTTTCTAACTCTTCAGCACTGCGGGGGAATAGGTCAAACAGGTCATCCTCTCCATCGGATTCAATGACTAATTTCAAGCGCCGATTTACCTTTGGTAGATTAAATTTGGCGTTTAGACGTGCGTTGTATTTAAAGCCTGTTAATTCGTAGTAGGTAAAGTCGTTTTTCCAACGCACAGACGTGCCAGCGCGGGCGTTCTCTGTGATGCGTTCATCAACAAAAAAGTTGTCAAACCAAACCGCAGGCTGACAGAACTTGGTGTTTAGATAGTGATACGCCTTGTTGAGTGCACGGTCATCGCTGGGCTTGCTTAAGCATTTTTCTTCTATGTCTTCTTGTGCAGCACCAAAGGTTGCAGTACCGTACAATACAACAAACAAAGCGAATGAAGTGAACCGCAATTTCTATCCTTGAAAGTGGTTAAATTCTTCATTTAAATTTAACACTAATCTCAAGAAGTGCTTGATTTAAATTCAAAATGTTAGAAAAAGAAAACCTGATAAAGTTGGCCACCGTCAAAATGCCATTTGGAAAATATGCGGGCAGGGTATTGATAGACTTGCCTGAAGAATACCTATTTTGGTTCGAGAATAAGGCGCAATGGCCTAAAGGCGAGCTAGGAAAACTGCTGCAATTATGTCTGGCGCTTAAAATTGAGGGGTTAGATGCGGTAGTTAAGCCATTGAAACGCTAGATTGCAAAAATGGAAAGCGGTAATTGTGGATGTTTTTGGAAAATAAGCTCAGCTGATTTGTGTATGTGATCTCGATCAATTTCTGCTTAACTTGTTGTAATTATTCGTATTTTTGTGTTTATTGTAATGTATGGTGATCCCTTGTGTATCTTGTGATTGTTTATTGTGGGTATATTTATCCAAAATGATTGGCTTAAATATTCCTTTAACTTCAGGCGCTGAGACCGTAATCTTCTTGGCAACAAAACAGCACTACCAAGTTTGAGTAGTTACTGCTTACTAAACAATAAACCATAATGGGAGGGGCATCATGTCTCATCAAATCATTAAAGATCTAGAAAAACGTTATACTGCTAAAAAATATGATGCTGACAAACGTATTTCAGCCGAAGATATGGATGTAATCAGAGAAGCTATTCGCCTATCAGCTTCTTCAATTAACTCTCAACCATGGAAATTTATTGTGCTTGAGAGCGACGAAGCAAAGCAACGCTTCCACGATACCTTTGCTAACAAGTTCCAGTTTAACCAACCACATGCTAAAGACGCATCGCATACCATTTTGTTTGCACACAACCCTAAATTCACTAAAGACGATTATCGCAAAGTTGTTGATGTAGAGGTTTCTTCTGGTCACCTTCCAGCAGAGATGTATGACAACATGCTAAACGGTGCGTTTGGTTTTGCAGAGATGCAAACCAATGAAGAGGGTGTTAACGCGGCTTGGACCAAAGCGCAAACCTATATCGCTCTTGGTAATACATTACATACTCTAGCGCGTCTAGGTATCGATTCTACGCCTATGGAAGGTGTGGACGCTGAGCTTATCGGTGAGATCTTCAAAGACGAACTTGATGGATTCGAGTGTGATTTTGCCCTAGCGTTGGGTTATCACAAAGACGGTGAAGACTACAATCATGGTGCACCTAAATCTCGACTACCAGCTGCAGCGGTAGTGAGCACTCTATAGTAGTGGCATTTGCTGATTAATAGATTAAGGCTAGGGTTTCCTAGCCTTTTTTGTACCTAGGATTTACAATGGTGTAATCGTTTGCTGTATATAGCAAATAACGGTGGCATGTATACGGGAAACCGTTAGACTATCTGCCAACTCTCCGTCACCGAACGGAGATTTTTTTGCCTGTATTACTATTTGTATGATAATAGGCAGAGGTGCCTAAGAGTCTATACTCACTGTGCACCAATTAGTTTTTGATTCATAGAGCCATATTTGTGCTTTGTGAGCTATATAAAAAGTCGCTTAAGGAAATGTGATGGCAATACCTGATAAAAGCAGCATCGTCATTTTTGGAGCATCTGGCGATCTTACCTATCGTAAGTTGATTCCTGCTTTGTATCACCTATATGAAAACGGTCAGCTTCCTGAATCGTTTGCAATCTTAGGTGTCAGCCGAACAGAATATTCGGATGAGTCTTATCGTGAAAAGCTACGCAAGTCGCTTACTGAGATGGAACAAACAAAACCAGATGTTCTGGAACGCTTTATGTCCCATCTTCACTATCAAGCTATTAATACATCCGATACCGATGATTATCAGAAGCTTGCCGTTCGTCTGGCTGAGCTAAAAGATAAGTACGGATTTGTACACAATAACCACCTTTTCTATCTCGCAACGCCCCCAAGCCTATATAGCGTTATTCCTGCAAGCCTTGGCGCGCACGGTTTAAACAGTGAAGAAGATGGCTGGAAGCGATTAATTGTTGAGAAACCATTCGGTTATGACCTGCAATCTGCGCGTGAGTTGGATATTAAGATCCACCAGCACTTCCAAGAGCATCAGATCTATCGCATCGACCATTATCTTGGTAAAGAAACGGTTCAGAACCTATTGGTGTTCCGTTTTTCTAATACCATGTTTGAGCCGTTGTGGAATCGTAATTACATCCAATATGTAGAGATCACGGGTGCAGAGTTCTTAGGCGTTGAAGAGCGAGGCGGTTATTACGATGGCTCTGGCGCAGTTCGTGATATGTTCCAAAACCACCTATTACAAGTGCTTGCGTTGGTTGCTATCGAGTCTCCACCTCGTATTAATGCAGACGCAATTCGCGATGAAGTGGTTAAGGTCATGCGCTCATTGAAGCCTCTTGATGAGAATGATCTTAAGAATAATCTGGTGCTAGGACAATATACTGAATCTGATGTGCGTGGCGATTTCTTGCCAAGCTATCGTGATGAAAACGGGGTTGCGGATGATTCTCGTACCGAGACATTTATTGGCTTAAAGGCATTTATCAATAATAGTCGCTGGAACGGCGTGCCGTTTTACGTGCGTACCGGTAAGCGTTTGCCAACTCGTGTAACTGAGGTTGTTATTCACTTTAACCCAACGCCACACCCTGTCTTTGGTCAAGATGCTCCAGCGAACAAGTTGGTTATCCGAATTCAACCGGATGAAGGCATTCAAATGAGCTTTGGCTTGAAGCAGCCAGGTGCAGGTTTCCACTCTAAAGAAGTGAAAATGAACTTCCACTACAAGAACCTTCAAGAAGCACAAATGCTAACGGCTTACGAGCGTTTGCTACTTGATGCTCTAAAAGGGGATGCGACCTTGTTTGCACGTAGTGATGCTGTTGAAGCATGTTGGGAATATGTACAGCCAATCTTGGATTATAAAAATGACCCTCAAGCTTTATTTGGCTATGCATGTGGTACATGGGGACCGAAAGAGGCGCATGACCTACTGGCAGCAGATGGACGTCAATGGCGTTTCCCTTGTAAAAACTTAACTGACACAGATTATTGCGAACTATGATCAATACCAAGATTTTTGATACTGCAACAGCAGTAGTTGAAGCATTAGCCAAGGATATGCAAGCATACAGCGAACAGGGTCGCCCTGTGCATATCTCTTTGTCGGGTGGTAGCACTCCGAAAATGTTGTTCAAGTTGTTGGCGAGCGATGCATATGCTAAGGCAATTAACTGGGATAACCTTCATTTTTGGTGGGGTGACGAACGCTGCGTGGCACCGGATGATGCGGAGAGTAACTACGGCGAAGCCAATGCATTGCTGTTTAGCCAAGTCGCGATTCCTGCACAGAATATTCACCGCATTTTGGGTGAAAACGAAGCACACGCTGAAGCCAAGCGTTTTGCAGGCGAAATGCTTGAGACTATCCCATTAACACAAGGTACACCTGTGTTTGATTGGATACTACTTGGCGTTGGTGCTGATGGGCACACGGCATCGTTGTTCCCAGGTAAAACTGATTACAGCGACCCTCAATTTTCAGTAGTCGCAACTCACCCTGAATCGGGTCAGCTGCGCGTGTCAAAAACCGCTAAGGTTTTAGAGGCGGCTAAACGCATCAGCTATCTCGTTCTCGGTGCTGGCAAGACTGAAATTGTACATGAAATTCAAACCACTGCGGCTGAAGCATTGTCGTATCCTGCTGCTAAAATCAAATCAGCAACGGGTGAAACCCAGTGGTATTTAGACTCTGACGCAGCGGCAAAGATCGCTTAATCGCTGACGCATACATATAAACGGAGAGATTTAATGAAAGGTGATATCGGTGTTATTGGCTTAGCAGTAATGGGCCAAAACCTTATCCTAAATATGAATGACAACGGGTTTACCGTTGTTGCACACAACCGTACCGCGGCGAAAGTCGATGAGTTTCTTGAAGGTCCTGCAAAAGGCACCAACATCATGGGTGCTTACTCGCTGCAAGAGTTGGTTGAGAAACTAGAAGCGCCACGTAAAGTGATGCTTATGGTTCGCGCAGGTGATGTGGTTGATAAGTTTATCGAAGCATTGGTACCGCTTCTAGACAAAGGCGACATCATCATTGATGGTGGTAACACTAACTACCCTGATACTAACCGTCGTGTAGCTTATCTTCGTGAGAAAGGCATTCACTTTATCGGTACTGGTGTGTCTGGTGGTGAAGAAGGTGCTCGTTTTGGTCCTTCAATCATGCCTGGCGGTTCACCTGAAGCATGGGAAGCGGTTAAGCCTATTCTACAAGGTATCTCAGCTAAGACAGATAAGGGCGAACCTTGCTGTGATTGGGTTGGTAACGACGGTGCAGGTCACTTCGTTAAAATGGTACACAACGGTATCGAATACGGTGATATGCAGCTTATCACTGAAGCATATCAGTTCATGAAAGATGGCTTAGGTCTATCTAATGATGAAATGCAAGCCGTGTTTGCTGATTGGAATAAAACTGAACTAGACAGCTACTTAGTTGAAATCACTGCCGATATCTTGGGTTATAAAGATGAGCAGGGTGAAGCCCTAGTTGAGAAGATTCTTGATACAGCTGGCCAAAAAGGTACAGGCAAATGGACCGGCATTAATGCCCTTGACCTCGGTATTCCATTGACCCTTATCTCTGAGTCAGTATTCTCACGTTGTCTGTCTGCACTTAAAGACCAGCGCGTAGAAGCCCAAGCGTTATTTGAGAAAACCATCACGCCTGTTGAAGGTGATAAACAACAATGGATCGATGCGCTTCGTCAGGCTCTACTTGCATCTAAGATCATCTCTTACGCACAAGGCTTTATGCTAATGCGCGAAGCGTCAGAGCAAAATGGTTGGGATCTTAACTACGGTAACGTAGCGCTTATGTGGCGTGGCGGTTGTATCATTCGTTCTGCATTCTTGGGTAATATCCGCGATGCATACGAAGCGAACCCAGAAATCGCTTTCCTTGGTTCTGATGACTACTTCAAGAACATTCTACAAGGTAGCTTAGCGGCGTGGCGTAAAGTGGCGGCTAAGTCACTTGAATCTGGTATTCCAATGCCTTGTACTATTTCTGCATTGTCGTTCCTAGATGGCTACACTACAGCGCGTCTACCAGCAAACCTACTTCAAGCTCAACGTGATTACTTCGGTGCTCACACTTATGAGCGTCTAGACCGTCCACGTGGTGAGTTCTTCCACACCAACTGGACTGGTACTGGTGGTGATACTGCTTCAACAACTTATGATGTTTAATCTGAGTTGATCTGATAGTAATACAAAGGCGCTCCTAGGAGCGCCTTTTTTATTTTTGGTTGTGTATACCGCAATTACCCAATGAATGCGATGAAGCCTTGCAGTACAACTAAGTTAACCACATCTATAAAGAAGGCGCCGACAATAGGTACCACCATAAACGCCTGAGGTGATGGGCCATAGTGGCTGACTAGCGAACCCATATTCATTACCGCAGTTGGGGTTGCGCCTAACCCAAATCCGCAGTGGCCGCCAGTTATAATGGCTGAGTCATAATTGCTGCCCATGACTCTAAACGTTACGTTGTATGCAAAGATAGCCAATACAACGGTTTGTACAGCGAGTATTATGAGTAGTGGAACCGCAAGATCGAATATCTCCCACAGCTTGAGGCTCATCAACGCCATAGCTAAAAATAGCGATAAGGAAACCGTACCCAGGATATCTACGGTGTCGGTATTGAGCTTATAGGTGCCTCTAAATTCAAAGATATTGGTTAAAATGACCCCCAAAAACAGTGCAAACACAAAATCAGGAACCCCTTTAAGCCATTTAATATCGAGCGATCCCGTCCACTCTTTGATGTAGGTAGCGCCTACCACGCAGATAAGAACCATAAACAGGGTTTCTATAACGCGGCGAGCGGAGACTTTCTCTTCTTCCATCTCGTTGTAGGTAATAATCTCGGGGTATTTATCGTGGTGTTTATCACCTGAGCCATACTCTGAAACCAGATTGTGCTTATTTATCCGCCTTTGAGCAACAGGCCCACCGATAAGCCCGCCAACAATTAAGCCGAAGGTGGCTGACGCCATCGCAAATTCTAGAGTTTTTAACCCGTATAGATCCTCAAACGTTGTCGCCCACGCAGCTCCCGTGCCATGCCCCCCAGATAAGGTGATTGAACCGGCAACCAAGCCCATCAATGGGTTGATATCTAGGATGTTTGCCAAGCTAACCCCAATGATATTTTGGATAATGATGTAAACCGACGCCACACCCAAAAAGATAAAAACCTTTTTGCCGCCTTTCAGTAATTGGCTGTAACTGGCTGACAAGCCAACGGTGGTGAAAAACATCAACATCAAGATTTTTTGTAACGGTAAGCTAAACGCAAGATCAATACCTAAGGTATGTAACAGAGTAATAATGGCGGCGATAATTAAGCCACCGACAATTGGCTCCGGTACCTTATATTTTTTCAAAAAAGAGACACGGGCATTGACGAATTGACCTAAGAATAAAACCGTAATTGCGATAAGAAAGGACTCTAGTGGACCTATTGTATAGACGGTGTGCATATCGCTTCCTTAAACGCCAATCAGAATATCTTGCTTAACTATAGACGACTATTTTGGTGTGCAAGTGCTATGAACACTAAGTGCTAATGGAGACAACCGGCAACAAAGGAAACTCGTGCAAAACCAAACACTTCATCGGATGCCTACTACAATCTTTAGTTAGGGATGCAGACTCATGGTCTGTCGCATGGCCCCTATTTCAAAGAATGAGATAACACTAATGGAGAGTGAGCAATGCAAACATTTGTAACTAAGCGCTTATTGGCTGTTTCACTAGCGTCATTTACTACTTTAGCTATAGCTGGGCAAGATGTTGTCTATGATGTCGATGGACAACCCTATCAGGGATATTGGTCAAAAGCGGCTGATGGTGCGCCATTAGTGGTGTTAGTGCATGATTGGGATGGCCTTACGGATTATGAAGTCAAAAGAGCCAAGATGCTGAACGATATGGGATACAACGTGTTTGCGGCTGACTTGTTTGGGCAAGGGGTTCGCCCAACTGAGGTTAAGGATAAAAAGCAACACACCGGTGAGCTATATAAAGACCGCGTTAAACTGCAAAAGTTAATGGCAGCAAGTCAAACTAAGGCAGAAGAATTAAACCAAGCTAAAGACAATACGGTGATGGTGGGGTATTGTTTTGGCGGAGCGGCAGTTCTTGAGTCAGCACGAGCGGGTGGTGATGCCAAGGCGTTTATTACCTTCCACGGCGGCTTAACCACACCAAAAGGGCAGAGTTATGAACAAACCTCGGCGCCGATTGTGGTGTTCCATGGTACCGCTGATACTGCAATCACTATGCAAGACTTTGCAACATTGGCCGTCGAGCTAGAAGGTGCTGGTGTGAAACATGAAATGATATCATACAGCGGCGCACCGCATGCCTTTACTGTATTTGGTTCGCAACGATACCGAGAAGATGCGGATCACAAATCATGGCGTCGTTTTGGCGAGGTGTTGCAAGAGGTGACTCAATAGCCGCTATACGCATTCATAGATAGCATAAAGATGGACGTAGCGCTTAATTGGAGTGTTACCGCCATCTTTTTTTATTGGATGGGCGTGAGATTTATAACAAGGGCTTAGCTGCAATGGTGCAAGTAACTTATCAAGCTTTTGAGTTTCAGAAGGGCTAAGAAGAATGCCTTGTTGTGCATACTCTGAGAAATCATCAGGAAAGCGGTTTAACCACCAATCAAGCAGTTGCTGGCTACTGCTAATTCGACTAAGCCAGTGATCGCAGACCAGCACTAAGCAGTCATTAGGCTGAATAGCAAAATTAAACTCGGCTTTCCATAGGCTAACGGTTTTTATTAGGTTATGTCGATGAAATCGATTGGCTGATTTCAAAGAATCGGGTATTAGCCATACGCTTCCCAAGTCGGTAGTAAAGCGTCGAAATGGGGTACTGGCGTTGTCGGCGCTGGGGTAAACCTCAAAGGTTTCCGTGGTGACAGAGGTTTGGTATCGGCTTGCAACACTGGTTAAGCTTCGCTCAACCAGACTCGCCAAATGACGATTGTCCATTCCTCGGTTATGAACGGTAGGATAGGCGTGCTGGGTTAAAGAGGAACAATCGTTTTGAACCTGCATTAGTGTCTGGATAACGATGTCTTTTAACAACTTTAACTTCCTACTCTAGAGCTTATCATTATGATTTTACTGGATAATTCTTTGTTTAGCTGTTCTTGGTCAAATATTTCGATAAAGACATTCGATTTTATTAGCTAGTCATTAACAAATACGTCACCATAATGTTTCATATCGGACGCAGGGTATGAGTTTTGCGTTCAATTATTTCATGCTGGAGGCTGTGTGACTCAAGGATACAACAATACCGCGAAACTGATCCATTGGGTATCGGCAATCGTAATCATCGGGATGTTTGCATTAGGTCTATGGATGGTTGACCTGACTTATTATAGCCAATGGTATCAAACCGCGCCGTATTGGCATAAATCGGTTGGAATACTGCTGGCTGGATTGACTCTGTTTCGAATGTTATGGAAGTTGCTTAGTTATTCACCACAGATAGACGGCAATCGATTTGAAAAAGTAGCTGCAAAATCTGCACATCACTTCATGTACCTGCTTTTGTGCATACTGTTTATTTCTGGCTATTTGATTTCCACAGAAGATGGGCGCTCGATTACGGTGTTTGAATGGTTTGATGTACCGGCCTTAGGCAAACTGTTTGACGGCCAAGCCGATCTCGCAGGTCAGATTCATTATTATGTTGCCCTTACCTTGATTGGCCTAGCTGCCATTCATGCCTTGGCAGCCCTTAAACATCACTTTATAGACAAAGACAATACGCTTCGCAAAATGACAAGAGGATTAAAATGAAAAAATCAATACTAGCGCTAGGATTGGCGGTTGCGATGGCAACGCCGCTCGCGGCAAACGCAGCAGATTATGTTATCGACACTAAGGGTGCACACGCGTCAATCAACTTTAAGGTGAGCCACCTAGGCTATAGCTTTATTAAAGGACGTTTTGACAAATTTGAAGGGGAGTTTAGCTATGACCCTAAAAACATCGCAGCTTCAAGTGTCGAAGTAACCGTTGATACTACCAGCCTTGATTCAAACCATGCTGAGCGTGATAAGCACATCCGCAGTGACGATTTTATTGATGCTGGTAAGTATAAGCAGGCGATATTTAAGAGCACCAAGGTTGAAGATAAAGGCGATGGAAAACTGGCCGTGATCGGTGACCTTACTCTACATGGTCAAACTAAATCTATTACCATCGATGCGGACTTTATTGGACAAGGGAAGGACCCGTGGGGCGGGGAGAGAGCTGGCTTTATGGGTACTACACGCTTGGAGCTTGCTGATTTTAACATCCCTGTGATGGGTGCATCGAGCTATGTTGATATGGAACTGCACGTAGAAGGCAAGAAAAAGTAGTCTTGCTACAATATTTGTAACGCGGGCCTGATCTTTAATAGATCAGGCCTTTTTCGGTTTAGTCAGACCATCAATTGAACAGTTCTATTATTAATTTGTGGTTCTTGATAACCAGATCGGGGTTTGAAGACTTTAATATCGACTCTTCCAGTTTGTTGCTGTCGAGTTTATATATAGGCTGATCGGTAAGCCCATATCCGATCATGGCTACCGCTGGTTGAATTAACGCCTTTACATCTGAACTTAGGTGTCCGGTTTTCTCTGTAAGCTGCTCAAGTCGGAGTGATTCGAGGAATATCTCACCGCTGTGGTGATCATATCTTGGAATCGCACTGAATCTTATGTCTAGGTTAAAGTGGTGTTTTTCATGCCCCATCATCTCTACAACTGCGTCTGTAGTGGCAAACACAGACAGCCTGTTAGCCTCAACCCGACCAATATTCACCTTTAGATCATCGATTGATATCTGTGCGTACAATACATCTTTTATGCCAACCGACTGTTCCAAACTTATATTCTGCTTTAGATAGTTAGTCATATCTTGTTCGCTGATGCTGTAATTAGCGCAACCCCCAAGAAAGAGACTGGTACAGAATAGAATAAGTAACTTGTGTATATGTTGGGTCATAGGATGCTCGTAGTAGGCCAAGCAGTGCTAATGATGCCGCTGCCTAAATAATGTGATGCACGTTTATAGCAAATACTAGGCGTGATAAGTAGGTTTATACACTATCACTGGCAAAAGTGGCTGATTAGATAAACATTATGCCTGTATTTTGTTCAGGTATTGCCGTTGGCCATACTAATCACGCGTTTAAGAGTCCAACGAATCAGTAGTGGCACCGAGGTATCACCATGTTTCTCACAGTACTCAACAATAGCCAGAGCAACATCGGGTTTAGCGTGCTTTTTAAGAACCTTGTTGATCACCTTTTTGGCAGGGATTGGATGATCAAGGGGGATCTTAGCCATATCTTTAAAGAAGGTTTCAAACCCATTAAAGTACAGATAGTGTTCAATATCCTTGTCGGGAAGCTCTGTGAGTCGGTGCCGCTCCTGTTCACCATGCAGCACATTGCGCACCGAGTGCGCGTATTTTTTTCCGGCAGCGTCACCATCGGTTACAACATGCCAATCTATACCAAATGCCTTGGCAACCTTAAGTAAGGACTTGAGTCCCGATTGTGCAAATTCAACAATCTGCACCCCTTCAGCGGCTAAATCATAACCACACTGGTTGGCGAGTTCATTAAATAACCACACCTCAGTTTCACCCTCAACCAACAGCCAGCAACGAGCAAATAGGGCGCTCGAACGATGAAATCGAATATGGAAACCAACGCGGCGTAACTCATCGGCTGATAATGATTGTGCGGAGATACTCCTAGATTCGGTCCGGTCAGACTTTCTAATGAGTCGCTTAATACTACCCAGTGGCACCGCGCTCAGTAATACAGCGGAATTGGTGGTTAATATCTTTTGCATGGGTAGCATTTGTAATAGAGCCCATGCCCGCGCTAGGTGAGTGGGATGTAAGCGCCCCTCTGGGTCTTCGATGATCAACAAAGGCCTGGCGCAACGTCGTAGTTCGGTATCTCCCTTTGCTTGCAGGTAATTATTAAGTAGCCCCATTAGCAGTAAGCGCGTTTGCTTGTCTTGCGCATTATCAACAAACTGACTTAACGAAGTATTGGTATGGTTTTGTTGTATGCCACTGGAGCTAAATATCCCATCTCTTGGACTGCTTGGGTCATGGCGACCTTGGGACTTATAAGAAAAGTAATGGTCAACAAGATCGTGCATAGTTCGAAAACTGCTCTTCATCTCTTGTTTGCTTACCAGCCCCGGATGGGCAAGCAGGCGGCGGCAAGTATTTTTTATACGCCTTTCTATGCGTGAATTAGGTTGTTGAGTGGTGTGTACACGTTGGAAGCGCCGTGAATCTCTTAGCCTTATAACGGGGTGCAATCCCATTAACTCTTGGGCCAACTTTACGCTGTGGTGCAAGGGTTTAGGATCTCCCATTTCATCAAGAAAGGCGTACTCGCTGGATATTTTGCCGTCTTGCATAGCAGCGCTTAACCGATAAATGATAAATGGCTTATGGTTGGGGTCTTGGTTCCATATCGGCTTGATCTTGCGATATCGCCCAGACCGTGGCTCATTAATGGTATTCGCTCTAAGCTTAAGTATGATTTGTAGATGCTGGGTCTGAGGATGAGATATGGCATAATCCACATGAAAATCACGCATCTCAAAGGTATAAGGCTCAGCATTGGTCGGTAGTGAGACAGATAAAGCGTCCAGAAGTGACGATTTACCCCAGGTGTTTTCGCCGATTAGGGTAGTTAACTCATCAAACGCCAGTGATAAACGCTTAATACCTCGAAAGCCAGAAATCTCAATACGCTCTAATTGCATATGTTTCTCCTAATAAGGTAGGCTTTAAATGGCTACTGTTACCTTGCTGTAAGTATATACAAAACCTTATACGTAAGATGTTATTTACAGAGCAATTTTTCCATCATATGGTGAGCATCTTCAGTAGGATTACAGATAGGGTTTACTTCACTCTATTTTAGAGTAAGGTGAGCTTAACGCCGCTCACTAGAATGGTGGGTGTCCTAAATTAAGAAATGAAATCTATGCCCAAAACGGTAACCCAGATCCGCATCGCCCATATCAATGATACACACTCTTATTTCGAGCCTTCTACTGTTCAACTCGAGCTCAATATAGATAATCGTCAATACACGCCGTACGTTAGTGTCGGTGGGTTTGCGCGTATTAAATCTAGAACAGAGCAATTGAAACACCAAGCTTGGGTAGATAAGCGCGCGTTTATGTTCTTACATGCAGGCGACTGCTTTCAGGGGACACTCTATTTCTCTCTATTTAAAGGGAAAGCGAATTCAGATTTATTGAATCGCTTAGGTCTAACCGCCATGACCTTGGGAAATCATGAGTTAGATATGGGTAATCAACCGGTGTTTGATTTTGCCAATCAAATTAATTTCCCGTTACTGTGTGGAAATTGGGATTTATCAAATGAGGCTGTACATAAAGTTCATAGATTGAGTAGCACTAACAGCTTGAAGCCTTATAACAATGCAACGGGAACCGCTTGCTGGATTACGCAAACCGTTGATGATACGCAAGTCGCTATATTTGGCCTGTCGATTGATAAGATGTCAGAGATCGCCAACCCTGATCCAGATACAGGGTTTATTAATGCTATTGATACTGCACGCAACACGGTTGACGAGATCAAACAAGCAGGCATTAACAAGATTATATTACTTAGCCATCTAGGTTACGATACCGACCATGAGTTAGCGAATACGGTTTCGGGGATCAGTGTGATTGTGGGTGGGCACTCGCACGTATTACAGGGCGACTTTAATGACTTGGGTATTAAGTCGAAAGATGAGTATGGAAAGCGTGTGGGTGATACTTACATTGTTCAAGCAGGAATGCATGCACAAACACTAGGACACTGTGATATTGATTTCGATGAACAGGGAAGAGTAGTGGCATTTTCGGGGAAAAATGAATTACTGGTTGGCCGGAGATTATGTATCGATGCCAGCATGACTGACGCAAAATGCATCCAGCACTATGATTACATCTCAAAGCGTCTGTTTGAACACCACAACGTAGTCAGGTGCATTAAAGACCAACACATCCAACAACACATTAATAGCGTATATCGTCCTACGGTACATGCGCTGCAAACGACGATTCTTGGTCATTTGGCCGATGGATTAAGGCATGTTCGAATTCCGGATGAACAAGGGGGAAGTGAACTGTGCCCTATGGTTGCTGAATCATTTCTAGAAGCAATGCGCGGTATCGGGCATGAGGTTGATTTTGCCATTCACAATGCAGGAGGGGTTCGCTGTTCTTTAAATTCAGGACCTTTAAGCCATGCTGATATTGCTGGAAAGCTACTACCGTTTGCTGTACCCATTGGTGTGTATAGGATCAAGGGACAATATCTAGCCGATATTCTCGAAGGGGCGATAGATAACGCGCTGGATGTACAAGGTACGGGCTCTGGCAGTTTTCCTTATTGTCATAACCTAAAGTATACATTGGATTTGAATGCACCAAAGGGCAGTAGAGTTGCGGAATTACAGATACTCGAACGAGGTACGTGGCGCAAACCACAATCAGATAAAATTTATTGTGGCACGTCATCGGCTTATACGATGAAGGGTAAGGAAGGCTATGGCGCTATTTTGTATAGTGAGCCGGATAGTGTCGTAACCGAGATGACCATGGCAGAGTGTTTTATTCAGATGATTGCTGAACAACCCCTGCGTTTTGAGTCCCAAATAAAATTAGGCCATAATCGCTAGATATCACAAAATCCAATGTTAAATTATTGTTAATATAGCGGGAGTTATTGTATCAATGTTGATTTGTAAGCGCATAATTTGCACAAATATGTACTTTAATTACCCATAGCCGCATATGCAACAATGTTTGATGTTGCAAGGATGTGTCATTAGAAAAACTAATGCATTTCTATAATTTTACTCGTTTTATTAAAAGCCACTAATTGCTTATATTCCTTCGCAGAAATCATTGAGTTTTAACTAATTTTTGCAGAGGCTTACCATGGCACAAGTAATGCACATCGATACAATTTCAGTACCTAGCTCACAGGATAAAAAGAGCTATTCAATAGATTTCAAAGGATTGATCATGCACCTAGTAGATATCTTGTTTGGCAAGAGCCAACCAACATCAAGCTACTATGTGTCAGACTTGTCAGAGCATGTCCAAAAAGATATTGGTATTGTTCGTTAATAGTCAAAGTTTGTAATTTGAACCTCGCTTTTGGGCGGGGTTTTTTTATGGTTCATCGCGGCTTTCCGGGGAAGGCCGCTTTTATCTTCATAAAGAAGTAATCCGTATCTCGGTACCCATAGCCCATTCTTTTGATTAGCTTGATCTTGTTATTAATCCCTTCCAAGGTGCATGTATTTAAATGATACAAAGCTGAAGACACTATCCCATGAAGGTACGGTTTCAGCTTTTTAGCGAAGTTTATGAGCGGTTTTACTCCGCTTTCATGGACTTGCTGCCACCATATTTCCCAAAGGTCTTTGGCTTGTTTTTCCGAGTCGCAGTACCAGAGCTCCTTGAGCTGAGCACCAAGTAAATGGGTCACCATTAAGTCACGGTTAACCGCAAGTATTTCATCCAGGTAACTTTGTTGCTTAGTATTTAAGTTCTCTCTATTTTTCAGTAATACCCAACGTGAGCGCTTGACCCAACGCCGTGCACTTTTGTCATCTTTAAGTTGGTTGGCTTGATCTACTCGAACTCTATCCATAACTTCTCGACCAAACTTAGCGACGACATGAAAAAGGTCATAGACAATACAAGCCTTTGGACAATGAGCTTGAACCTCTAGGTCAAAAGCGGTGTTCATATCCATTGCCACAACTTCGATATTTTGAGCATGCTCTCCAAGCATTTCAAAGAACGGACGTATATCTTTACGACTTCTACCTAGACCAATCCAAAGTACTTGATGCGTTTGTGCATCGGCGATAACAGTGGCGTAACGATGCCCCTTGAATATGGCAAACTCATCCATGACCAGTTGACGCAAACAACCCCAAGGAACCTCAGGTACGACACGCTTCAGACGTTGCTTATCTATTTCTTTGATGGTGTGCCAGTGCACCCCAGTAAGCTCTGAAATGTGTTTGATGGGTAGCAATGGTAATAGATTCTCAATGTAATCAATCAGCCGATTGGTAAGGCGAGAATATGGCTTAACCCAAGAAATAGACTCAGTCTTGATACCACAATTTGAACACCTGATGCGCCGAGTTTGAACGAGTAATTCGACGGGTGTGCCTAGCATCATCGCATCCTTAAGCGTTCGCCACTGAGTGTCATGAATAGAGTCAGAAACTTGACCACAAGAACAGTATGCAGGGGTATCAGGAATTAAGGTGATAGAGATTAATGAATCAGTTTTATAAGACTTTACGATCTGAAAGCCTTCCCAGAACGACGATAGGAAAGTATTATTCGGCATGAAAACGGTAGTTTGTAAAAGGTTGTGTTTGGCGATGTAACCTTACCACTAACTACCGTTTTTGTTTTCAGTTCCCACTAATCCGCGATGAACCTTTTTTATGCCAGTTGAAAATTGTATAAAGTAATAAAAAGGGAAGAAGGAGTCAAAAACCTAAAAACCTATTTGTTTCAACCAAAAAAAGCCTCGCTAAAGCGAGGCTCATATAATTGAGTGTAATCAGTTCTAACGAATTAGAAAGTTACTTTAGCACCTAGCATGCCTTTAAGTTCTTCGTCTTGAGTGAACTTCTTGCTTACGCCAGCGTAAGTTTTGAAGTAATCAGTGAACTGGTAGCCAAGGTCAAGTGCAGCTTGGTCACGAGTGTCATCTTTAAGATTTTTCTCAGAGTCGAATTTCGCGCTAGTGAAAGTAGAAGCAAGAGTCAGCTTCTCAGTGAACGCGTAAGAACCAGCAAGTTCATAGCCTTGGAAGTCATCGCCCATTTTTGAGCCGTTAACGTATAGAGCTGCAACGTAAAGAGCGTCAGTTAGGTTAGAGCTTAGGCCAACAAGAAGGTTTTTGCTGTGGTCGTCAGAAGTACGAGCACCAGCGTTGTATGCTTCTTCTGCGTAACCTGCACCAAGTTTGAATAGGTGGAAGTCGTAGCTAGCTGCTGCGCCGTAGCCATCTTGGATTGTTAGGCTTTGACCGTTAACCTTTACAGCTTCGCCGCCGCTGTTGTAGTTAGCTTTAACTGTTAGGTCACCAAAGTTACCGATGTACAATGCTTGGTTGTCAGCACGGTCAGCTGTAACAGATTTGCTGCTTGCTTCTGCGCCGTAAGTGTTCAGGATATCAGTGAAGTCAGTGATAAGGCCTAGAGAACCATCTGTTTTACCATATTGCACTTCGTTGTTCGCGTTGCCGATACCAACATATAGGTAACGAGTATTGTTGCTTTTATCTTTAGTGTATTCATTCTCGATGAAACCGTGAGCGAAGATATCGTCGGTGATGTTAGTTTTTGCATCAACGTTTAGACGAGCACGAGAAATATCAGCTTGAGAGTCGTTTTTTAGTACGTCGTTTTTGCCTTGGTCTGATAGTTCAGTACGTGCTTCAACGCGGCCGCCTACAGAAAGAGCTAGGTTATCAGCTTTGTATACTTCAGCAGCGTTTGCGCTTGCAGCGAAAGCTGCAGCTACAGCGATAGCGGTAAGGGTCAGTTTCTTCATTTTTTAGGTCCTTTAATTTGGGAGAGTGCTTCAAATCTCAAAAGAGCACTTGCGACTAAGGTTATATAAACTCAGCAGCGGTTTTAACCCGTAAAAAAGCAATCTAAGGTTATGAATTGCATGTGCAATTACATGATGTGAAATGAAGGGTGTGAATTCATTGAAAATATAAGATGTTGATTATTATGTACATTTTAGTATTGTTGATTATAAAGTGTAAGTTTATACGACTAGGGGTGCATATGTATAATGTGTGCTCTAGCGCAAAAAACAACGCTGTAATTGGAATGCAGAATTTGATGAAATCTGTAAATGGAGAACTAGGTCACAATGCCTTTTGGCGCAAAAGTAAGCAAGTGATCCTCAATAACTAAGGAATTGAATGATAAAGGCTATTTTTACGTGGAGTGGAGGCAAAGATTCTTCGCTGGCGTTACATAAGATACAGCAAAGACCTGATGTCGAAGTTGTCGCACTATTAACTACCCTAAATAAAGAATATCGTCGCATTTCAATGCATGGGGTTCGTGAAGAGCTACTCGAAAACCAAGCCGAATCATTAGGCTTACCACTGATTAAAATGTGGGTCGAGCAAGATTCATATGACGAATATGAACAGCGAATGAAAGACGTATTGCTGGAGTACCAATCACAGGGGGTTACTCATGTGGTGTACGGAGATATCTTTCTAGAGGATTTACGTGAATATCGTGATAATAATCTAGCCAAGATTGGGCTAAAAGGTATCTACCCGCTATGGAAGCGTGATACATCAGAGGTGATTCAAGAGTTCTTAGCGTTAGGGTTCAAAACGGTCACTTGTTGTATTAACGACCAGTATTTAGATGAATCACATGTGGGGGCGACCATTACCCAAGATTGGATCAATGCCTTGCCACCAGAGGTGGACCCATGTGGAGAGAATGGGGAATTTCATACTTTCTGTTTTGACGGTCCGAACTTCAGTCAGCCCGTGGTATTTGATAGTGGAGATAATGTGTATAAGCCGCTGGATGAAAAATATGTGGATGAGACCAAAAATCCGCATGTGAAGGGTTTTTGGTTTAGTGAGCTAATACCGCGCTAAACTATTTGATTGTCTTTTTAATAAAAAGAAAACCAAAAAGAGGCGCCTATTGGCGCCTCTTTTATATCAAGCCTTAATTAAGGCTTGATTATTTCTTACGGCAAAACTCACAACGTAACCACATAGATTGGCCTTCAACTTTACCTGAAAACAGTTCTGGGTCATCTTGAGCTAGGCTGATATTTCGAACCATAGTACCGATTTTAACCACCATTGAAGACCCCTTAACAGGAAGATCTTTGATGATAGTAACTGTGTCGCCTTTTGCCAGAGGTGCACCATGGCAATCAACGTGTTTTTTACCGTCATTTTCCATGCCAGTTTCAGCCCAAAGTTTGGTCTCTTCTTCCATGTACATCATGTCTAGAAGGTCTTGAGCCCAAGCTTCTGTGCGCGCTAGACGAGTCAATTGACGCCATGCCAGTACCTGAACTGGAGCCTCTTGACTCCACATGCTGTCGTTTAGGCAACGCCAATGGTTTACAACCATTTGCTCTTGGTCTTCAATTTGAGTACGACAGGTTTCACAAAGCATAGCGCCGTGATCTACCGTAACTTGAGTATGTGGGGCAACCGCAAATGGGCTTAGGTTCGAAGTTGAAGAACAAAGTTCACATTTATCGCCGCTACGTTGCAGTAGGGTTGCTTCTATAGACATCTCATTACCTTGCTAATGTATTTTTCGCGATATTATACGCTAAAACCAAAAAAATGCGAGTTTGGTCACTATTGTTAGACCTAGTCTGCATAGATTAAGGGGCGCTACAATGAGGCTGTTGTTGGTTGGTGTTAGGCAATATTTTTGCTTCTGCGGTTAAATCTTTTATTCGAGTATCGTGTGATGGGTGAGTGGAGAGTAATTCCGGTGGTTGATTGCCGCCAGATGCTTTTGCCATATTCTTCCACAGTTCAACGCTTTGGTATGGGTCAAATCCGGCTTTTGCCATTAATTTCAACCCAACAATATCGGCTTCACTCTCTTGAGTGCGACCATAGGGTAATAACACCCCATACTGAACACCTGCGCCCATTAAGGCTAAAATTTCATTGCGATACTCTTGATTAGATAGTGCGGCATCGGATATTTGCAGCCCTGCGTTAGCCAATTGGGCGTGAGACATACGCTCATTGCCATGATCTGCCAACACATGCGCTATTTCATGACCAATAACGGTTGCCAATTGGTCTTGGTTGACGGCAACCTTAAGCAGCCCTGTATATACACCGATTTTACCTCCGGGTAATGCAAACGCGTTGACTTGTGGGCTATCAAATACCACCACTTCCCATTGGCTAAATTCCTTCTGTTTTGGTACCTGCTGTAATATTTGACGGGTAACACACTGCACATATGTATTTACCGCGGTATCTTTGCTGATGGGCTGCTCTTTTTTCATTTGTTGGAAAGAGTCGGCACCAAGTTGTGACATCTGGCTATCAGAAAAAAGAATGACCTGATTCCTGCCCGTTGGTGAGGTACTACAACCCACTAAAATAATAGCGAAAATCCAAGCTGCAATACGATTAGTAAACTTCATAGTGATGGTTCCGAAATCAATTATAAAAAGGATATACTGGGTTAGCGGTTTTTGCCGTTTTTTATAATGCGACACCAAAATTAAATAGGGATGATATAGATAGTGACGATTTGGAAAAGAACAACCACATTACAAAAGCTAAACGCCAGCTCTAAAGATACCCTTATTGAGCATCTCAACATTAAATACAGTGACATTAGCGACAACAGTTTAAGTGCCACCATGCCAGTCACCACCAACACTCATCAGCCTTTGGGAATGCTGCATGGCGGTGCATCTGTAGTACTTGCTGAAACATTGGGCTCCGTGGCGGCAAACCTTTGCGTTGAGGAAGGTGAGTTTTGTGTAGGATTGGAAGTAAATGCCAATCATATAAAAGCGGTAAGGGATGGGGTGGTTACTGGAGTCGCAAGACCTATCCATCTTGGTGCTAAAACCCAAATTTGGGGAATTGATATCTTTAACCAGCAACAGCAGTTGATATGTGCCTCGCGGTTGACGGTAATGGTGCGTGGTAGTAAGTCCAGAGTAGGTGTGTTATGACCCTTGATTTTGAACTGGGTAAGATAGTGGTCACGCCACTTGAAATTATGATTCGTATTGAAGGGGTGCAACGCTTAACCCTACAAGCTCAAACAGAGGCGTTACAGATCATGGGAGATGTATTAGTTGTTCATGATGCCCAGAGCCGGTGGTCGATGAAACTTGATTCAAATCTAATCGAGCAAATTATTGAAATCACGGGAATTACTCGCCTGTAAAGCCTGCACCTTGGCAAAACAAAGTGCTAAAATAAGGAAATTATGAATTTATCTTTTTGTTCGGAATTTCCCCTTTATGAGTAGTCCCCGCTTAAGAATCCAATTTGAAACGCTATTTGAACACTTTGAAGGCAAAGACAGCGATACCCGTATAGAGGACATTACCGAAATCTTATTCTGTACTCGGCGTAACGCACGTATCGTCCTGAATAAGCTCACTGAAGAAGGCTGGATAGAGTGGCATCCGTCTGCGGGGCGCGGTAAGCACTCAAAATTGATCTTCAAGCAAAACCGTAATGCGGTAGGTGAGGAACTCGCCAAACGTTACCTTGAACAAGGCAAAATAGAACATGCGCTGCAGGTATTAGATCAAGATCCGAATCGATTAACTAAGGTCATTCAAGATTACTTAGGTGTTCAGCATAATGAAGGTCAGCAGGTAATCAGACTGCCGTACTATCGACCTTTAGCTATGTTACATCCCAGAAAACCTCACCGTCGTTCTGAACAAAATATTATTCATCAGGTGTACAGCGGCCTGACTAAATTAGATGTAGATGACAACCTTATCCCCGATCTTACCCACGGCTGGGAGTCGTTCTCAAACACGCACTGGCGCTTTTATCTGCGCTCTCAAGTGCGTTTTCATAATGGGCAGCTGCTAGATACCAAAGACATCGTCGAACATCTTCAATCTTTGGCGTCACTGCCTCTATTTGCTCATATTGAGACCGTTACATCGCCTTCAGCATTTGTAGTTGATGTTTTTCTTAATAAGGGCGATCACTACTTTGATCTAATATTGGCGGAATCGAGTGCTAAGGTCCTACCTAAGAATCACCAACAGATGGAAAACTTCGACCGTTTACCCGTTGGTACGGGGCCATATAAGGTGGTACTTAATAGCGACAAGCAACTGATTTTGGAGGCATTTGATAACTATTTTGGCTATCGAGCGCTGGTGGATAGAGTGGAGGTATGGGTGATTGATGAGATCCATTCGGCCATCGTTTACCCAAGCCTTGATCAGCCCGGTTTGCCTACTAAGGGTAGAGATAGTGATGTATCGCTCGATCCAGGCTGTACCTATGTGGCGATCAATCATAATAGTGCCCTAGGTCAAAGTACCCAATGGCAGCAATATTTCGCTTCTAAACTAACCTCGTTTAACTTGTTTTCTAAGTTGCCTCAATCCTCTATTGTTGAGCTAGGTCTGATACCTGCTCACGGATTAAAGCCAGGCTGGTATCACTCACAACCCCTTGAACTCTCGCAGCCTCCACATGGGTCAACAGTCACTATTGCGTATCATAAACAACACCCAATGTTTCCAATCATTGCTAAAGCGATTGCCAACTTGCTCAAAGAAGATGGGCTGACTGTGCAGTTTAATCGCTATGAGGTGTTCCCAGATGATTTGGATAGCGTTGATTTGTGGTTAAAGCCGATGGGGATAGGGACCCATCGCGATGATATGTTGCGTGGGTGGTTGCTGCAATACAGCGATATTGACCGTCTAGGTAATAAAGAATTGTACCCTCAATTGACCGAAATGATTGAGAGTTGGCATATCAACCCACAATTGCCATTTCCCGCAAAGGCCATTGGGCGATTTTTAGTTGAGCATCACTTCATCATCCCGATGTTTCATTGTTGGCTTGGAGTCAGCAAAGACCATTGCGGCTCACTGCAAAACGCCAAATGCAATGCGTTAGGCTGGTTTGACTTTTCTCAGGTTTGGGTGCGCCCAGAAACATAAATACGATTTATGGGTGAATGAAACTTCACCTTATCGTTTTACATCAATGACCCTAGCATAATCACTTACGTCAAATATATTCCTATTTGGAGTGATTATGCGTGTTCTTTACAAGGCTCTAACTCTGAGCTGTGTCAGTTTATTTATCAGTCTGCCAGCGCAGGCGCACGGCCTTATCTACGATAGCGGCCAATATGAAGCGAATGTATTTCAACAAGATATGCATTACTGCGAGGGATTGGCACAGCAAACACCGCAACAAGAAGCGGATGGTTTGGTTCAAGAAACGGCTAAGCGTGGTATGCGAGGTGCGACAGCTGGTGCAGTTGCGGGAAGCGTTTCAGGAAACTCAGGCAGCTCGGCGGCTAAAACCGGCGCGGCGGTGGGTATGACCCTTGGAGTTCTTGGAAATCGCGGTAATCGTAAAGCCACTGAACAAAATAATCAACGCGCTTACAGTGAAGTGGTACGTAACTGTATGTCTGGGCGTGGTTATACAGCATTAAACTAGGGGAACATCGAATGAAAAATAGAATACTTAAACGCGCTATCGTTGGCAGTACTGTGGTCGGATTTATGCTGACTATCGGAGTCTCACAATCTATGGCTCAAGCCCCAGTAAGTGACCCATTGTTATCGTTGACACAATTGTCAGGACAAAACTTATCGGGTGAAACAAGCCGCAATGTGACCATTGATGGTGTGGAATATTTAGCTACTGAAACCTATAAACAAACTACTGAGTTACAAAACAACCACAGCACGACTCAGTTGGTGCGCAATACCGTCGAAACGATAACCTTACAACCACTCGACCTTGAACCGGAGAAGGTCAAGATGAGCAACTCAAGATGATGCCTTGATTGTTATTGTGGTTAGGTAATGCCCAATCACTATGGCACGGGTGCTCAACGAAAGGGTCGCTTAGCACCTGTAACCATTGCTCTATGATGCCAAAATTGCCAGCTTCAACTTCATCTATAGCTTGCTGCGCAAGGTGAGTCCTTAGTAAATAGCGAGGGTTCACCGCGCACATCGTTTGCTGACGCTCGCTGTCAGAAAGGTGGTCTTGCTCAAGTCGATGCTGGTATTGTTTGAGCCATGTTATCCAATTAGGGTGTTGCCAATCGCTCTGCGCATACCATTGCGCATAATCAAGTTCAGATAAGCGCCTAAGGGTGTAATGATAGTCAAGCTTGTGCGATTGCATCAGTGTCAAACAGCGATTAAGCATGTCACTATCACTAGTTTGAGTGGTTGTTAGGCCAAAACGTTGGCACATTAATTGGGTGTAATGGAGTTGGAGTTGCTGCGGGTAATCTTGTAGCGCTGACTCTATGATCTCTTTATCAATAAGCGATGATAACGCATAGCCTAACGCCGAAAGATTCCAGTGTGCAACGGCAGGTTGTCGATGGAATACATAGCGCCCTTCATAATCTGAGTGGTTGGCACTAAAGCCTGGGTCATAGGTTTCCATAAAAGCGAATGGACCGTAATCTAAGGTTTGCCCTAAGATGGACATATTATCGGTGTTCATTACTCCGTGATAAAACCCATAGGCTTGCCATTTCGCTAGCATGGTTGCGGTATTACTAATTACGGCTTTATAAAAAAGCTCGTATTTGTTTTGGCGCTCAGACAGATGCGGAAGGTGCCAGCGGAGCAGGTGTTCGACCAGCCCTGAAATAAGGTGCGACTGTCCGCTATAGAATAGATACTCAAAATGACCGAAACGAATATGGGTTGGCGCGATACGCAGTAACGTTGCGGCATATTCAATATCTTCTCTCTCTACCTCAGTTTTTGAGCCGATTAAGGCTAGTGCCTGGGTCGTTTCTATACCTAGACCTTGCATGGCAGCACTTACCAGATACTCCCTTACGCTAGAGCGAATAACTGCACGGCCATCACCACTACGAGAGTATGGGGTTTTTCCGCTGCCTTTCAGGTGCATGTCCCATTTATTGTTGTTGCGGTCGATAAACTCGCTTAGTAGCAAACCTCGTCCATCGCCTAGATCAGGGTTATAGTGACCGAATTGGTGTCCGGTATATTTCATTGCTAAGGGGTGCCATTTCGGCAGTTGCTGTTGTCCTGAAAATAATTCAATAAGCGGTTGTGGGTTATCTAGGCTAATACCCAAGCGCTTAGCCAGGCCGTGATTGGCATGAATGAGATAAGGGCTTTGTAAAGGCGTCGGATTAACTTGCGATCCGAATGCACGGCCTAGTTCATAATAGGTGCTGATATAGTTAAGCTGCTCAATACTCTGCATACGTCTAATCCTTAGTACTGGTAATAGTACCTATTACGGGTAAAAGCCGTTATTGTGACAATGTCACTAAGTGCTTGGTGTAATCGTGTTGTGGAGCGGTGAATAGGGATTCTGTCTCTCCAAACTCAATCACAGTGCCTTCCTTCAGTACCATAGTGTTATGGCATAAACTGCGTACCACATTCAGGTCATGACTTATGAATAAGTAGGTAAGTTGGTATTTTTGTTGAAGCCGTTTAAGCAGATCCAATACTTGAGCCTGAACCGTTCGGTCTAACGATGAGGTTGGTTCATCTAGTAGGATAAACTCTGGTTTAAGGATTAAGACTCGCGCAATGGCAATACGTTGCCGTTGTCCTCCAGAAAACTCATTGGGATAACGATGTCGAGTATCAGGATTAAGCTCGACCTCTTGCATGGTGTGACAAATCCGTTCATCTATTTGCTGGTCGGAAAGCTGCTGGTGGACCCTAAGCCCTTCACCTATGATCTGTGCAACGGACATCCTTGGATTTAGCGCTGAAAAGGGGTCTTGAAAAACCACTTGCATGCGATGCCTAAGTGGAAACATCTGCTTGCGGTTAAAGTTTGATATTTGATGGCCATCAAATTCGATCACCCCATCACTATTAAGAAGCTTAAGCAGCGCCATACCTGTAGTAGATTTACCAGAACCGCTTTCACCAACTAAGCCTAAAGAATGCCCTTTTTTTAAGGTGAAATTGATATCCGTCACCGCTTTTACGTGACCTGTAATACGTTTAAATACCCCGCCCGTTATAGGAAACCATACCTTTAGATCTTTAACCGATATCAGGTTGGGGTTGTCGTTACTTCCTACAACGGGTTTACCCGATGGAGCGGCGGAGATGAGTTTTTGGGTGTAAGGGTGTTGTGGGGAGGTAAATAATGGCCCACAATTCGCTGTTTCTACGATCTCTCCATCCTTCATTACGCATACTCTATCGGCGATACGTTTTACAATACTCAGGTCATGGGTGATAAATAGCATCGCCATATTTAGCTCAGATTGAAGCTCCTTTAACAGCTGAAGAATTTGCGCCTGCACTGAAACATCCAGTGCCGTAGTAGGTTCATCGGCAATCAGTAGTTCGGGTTCATTGATCAACGCCAGCGCTATCATCACCCGTTGTTTTTCACCGCCAGACAACTGATGTGGGTAGGCGTTAAGTTTGTGCTCAGGATCTCGAATGCCAACCTTATTTAACCAAGTCAACGCCAGCGATTTGGCTTGGTTTTGACGTAAACCTCGGTGTATCTCAACGGTTTCAACCAGCTGTTTTCCTATCTTGTGTAGCGGATTTAAAGAGACCATAGGTTCTTGAAAAATCATGCCGATTCGTGCCCCTCGGATGCCTCTCATCTGCCGTTCTGAGATTGTCAAAAGCTCTTGATTGTCGAAATGAATGCTACCGCTTTGATAGCGAGTTGCGGCTTTAGGGAGTAATCGCAAAATAGCATTGGCTGTAACAGACTTTCCCGAGCCGCTTTCGCCAACTAAGGCAAGGGTTTCGCCGCGCAAAATAGAGAGGCTAATACCTTTAGTTACGGTAGTCATACTTTTATTTGCACCACAAAACGCGACCGATAGATCGTCAATATGTAGTAACTGTTGGTGCGACGAGCCTGAGCTTGATTGCGGCATAAACTGATATTTCCATTGAGTTACGTAAAATTATAGGGGTTATAGAGTGAATGACTTATAAACAATTGTGCTGTTTGTCTCATTTGATCAACTATTTTGTAGTTAACTAAACTATTTTTAGGTAAATTAATTGTATTACTTAATAGAGTGTTCATTTACTTTCGTAGCTAGTACCCCCCAGTATTGCTAACCATCAAGCCCTAGGACGAGAAAATGCCAAAAGACATCGATAAATCTGCTTACAGCTTAATTAAAGAAGCTGAATTACACCTGCAACTTGCTCAAAAATGTTTAAAAAGCCTCGATAACAACGTAAGTGATGTGTTGAGTCAGGCAAATACATCAATAGATTCGATTGCCGGTCAAAACCAATCTAGCTTGTTAGCCACTACACGCTTAGCCAATGAACTAAAGCAATCGATTGAAGTTTTAAAGAGCAAAGCAATTAATTAAAAATCATAATGTATGATTTAACAGCGGGGCGTTTTCGCCCCGCTGTTGTTTTAGCCCACCGCATGTGGGTCAAACGCATCTCGCACCGCCTCGCCAATAAAAACCAGCAGACTTAACATCACCGACAATACGATAAAAGCAGAAAAGCCAAGCCATGGTGCTTGTAGGTTTGCCTTTCCTTGGGCTAACAGTTCGCCTAATGAAGGAGAGCCACTAGGTAGGCCAAAACCAAGAAAATCGAGAGATGTTAGCGTGGTCACTGAACCGGATAGTATAAATGGCAACATTGTCAGGGTGGCAACCATCGCGTTTGGTAGCATATGCCTTAGGATAATCCGGCTATCACTTACGCCCAACGCATACGCCGCTTTTACATAGTCAAAGTTTCTACAGCGTAAGAATTCTGCCCGCACCACGCCCACGAGACCCATCCAGCTAAATAGCACCATAATACCGAGTAACCACCAAAAATTTGGCTCGACAAAGCTCGATAAAATAATAAGCAGAAATAGGGTAGGCATGCCGGACCAGACCTCTATAAACCGTTGCCCTAACAGATCTAGCTTACCGCCATAGTAGCCCTGAGTTGCGCCAACGATGACCCCAATGACACTGCTAACTATGGTGAGCACAAAACCAAATAGAACAGAAATGCGAAACCCGTAAATGACTCTGGCCAATACATCTCGCCCACGGTCATCGGTTCCTAGATAGTTGATGCTATCTGGAGCAGATGGCGCAGGGCCGGGAAGGTTGTAGTTGATGGTATCGTAGCTAAACGGGATCAAAGGCCATACCATATAGCCGCTTTGTTCAATAAGATCTTGCACATAAGGGTCGGTATAATCGGCTTCTGCTGCAAATTCGCCACCGAATTCTATTTCTGAATATTGAACTACAACCGGAAAGTACCATTGGTTGTTAAAGCTAATAAACAGCGGTTTGTCGTTGGCGACCAATTCAGCAAACAAGCTAATAATAAACAACAGCATAAATAGCCACAGCGAATAGTAACCACGACGGTTGGCAATAAAGCGCTGAATACGAAGGCGGAGCATAGGATTCATTTAACGAGCCTCGAAATCAATACGCGGATCAACCCATGAGTAGGTAAGATCAGAGATTATGCTTAGGATCAGACCAAGTAGCGTCATGATATACAAAGAGCTAAATACCACAGGGTAATCTCTTTGTAGGGTAGATTCAAAACCAAGCAAGCCAATGCCTTCAAGAGAAAACATGACCTCAATTAGCATCGAACCGGTAAAGAATATCGAGATAAATGCACTTGGAAATCCAGCAATAATAATAAGCATAGCGTTGCGAAAAACGTGTTTATAAAGGATGGCACCCTCATCTAACCCTTTGGCTCTGGCAGTGACGACGTACTGCTTGTTTATCTCATCCAAAAATGAGTTCTTGGTCAGCATGGTGAGGGTGGCAAATCCGCCGATCACCATAGCGCAGGTAGGAAGGGCAAGGTGCCAGAAGTAATCGATGATTTTCTGGTACCATGTCATGGTTTCAAAATCATTAGAAACCAGTCCCCTTAACGGGAACCAATCTAGATAGTTACCGCTGGCAAATAAGATAATCAGCAAAATGGCGAACAAAAAACCGGGTATCGCATAGCCCACGATAACCAGTGCGCTACTCCAGATATCAAATCTTGTGCCGTGATGAATCGCCTTAGCGATACCCAGCGGAATAGAGATTATATAGATAATTAGGGTACTCCAGAGGCCTAATGATATGGAGACAGGCAGTCTTTCTACAATCAGGTCTATGACGTCACCATCTTTAAATAGGCTTTCTCCGAAGTCGAAGGTGATATAGTTACCGAGCATTTCCAGATATCGTTGGTGCATAGGTTTATCAAAACCGAACTGTTTTTTTATCTCCTCAACAACTTCGGGATCCATACCCCGAGAGCCTCGATAGCCAGTAGTATTGGTATCTTGAGCTGCTTCAAGTTTTACTTCTTGACCACCACCGGTAAATCGCTCCATTACTCCCGAATCAAGGCCCTGCATTTGAGCAATAGCTTGCTCTACCGGACCACCCGGTGCAATCTGGATAACAAAAAAGTTGATGGTGATGATGGCCCAAAGGGTTGGCACCACTAGCAATAATCGTCGAATAATATAAGCAGACATAGCGCTTAGTAACCTAATAAAAATTAAGACATAATTCAGGGTTTCACTGAATTCAGGCTAGCGACGTTTAACCGGAAGCTTCTGGGCTTTGTCGGTATCTATCCACCAGGTATCTAAGCCCAAATCATATTCTGGGCGCGTATCAGGACGGGCAAACTTATCCCAGCTCGCGACACGAAAGGTACTGCTGTGCCATGCCGGAATCGCATAGAAGTTCCATGTTAGAACTCGGTCTAATGCTGGAGCTAGCGCTTTTAACATTTCAGGGTCTTGCTGATGCTGGTCGATCTGCTCTGTAAGGTAGTCAATAGCTTTGCTTCTTACTCCCGCTTGATTGTAGGTACTATCGATAAACTGGCTGTGCCATACAATCTTTAGGCTTGGGCTAGGGTAGGCATTGGCGCTGTAAGAACGGAATATCATATCGTAGTCACGCTCATGCCAACGCTTGAGGTATTGGGTGGTGTCAACGGTGCGGATTTTCATGCTAATGCCCATACGACTGAGGTTCTTCTTCAAGGGTTCGGCTATACGTTCGGTCGTAGGGCTAAAGGCCATCAATTCAAACTCTAGAGGCTTACCGGTTTCGACATGGGTCATCACACCATTTTTTGTCTCCCATCCGGCGCTGTTAAGGATCTTGATTGCGGTGCGCATCTGAGAACGTATTCGCCCAGAACCATCAGAGTGAGGCGCTTTATAGGCTGGGCCAAACACACGCTCAGGGATTTGTGCCTTGATTGGTGTAAGGATCTCTATTTCCGTTGCCGATGGCATACCTTGGGCTTGATATGCGGTATTTTGAAAGTAGCTATTAGTACGCTGATATTGTTGGTAGAACATATTTTTGTTCATCCATTCAAAATCTAACGCATAGGTTAACGCCTCCCGCACTTTAGGGTCTTGAAATACCGCACGCTCGGTATTGAAAATAAACCCCTGCATGCTTTGGGGGATTTGATGCTCTATCTCTTCTTTTTTGATAAACCCTTTATCAAAGTTAGATCCTGTGTACGCAGTGGCCCAGAATTTGGCCGTGCCTTCTTGGCGTAGGTCATATTCTCCAGCCTTAAATGCCTCAAGCATAACGGTATCATCGCGATAATAGTCGTAGGAGATACTATCAAAGTTGTGTCGCCCAACATTGACTGGAAGTGACGCTGCCCAGTAATCTTTAACGCGGGAATAGGTGATGCTTTGCCCCGCTTTAAAGTCGGTGATCTTATAGGGACCACTGCCAATAGGAGGGTGTGACAGGGGCTGACTAAGGTCTTTGTCTTTCCAAAAATGTTGCGGTAATACCGCCATGCCTTGTGCAAGAGAAAACAGCACGTCTTTGTCGGGTTGATTCATTTCTATGCGCGCAGTACGCTTTGATATTGCGGTGACTGATTTCACTTTTTTATAATAGGTGCGGTACTGGGGAACGCCTTGAGCCAAAAACTTTTTGAAGGTAAATTCAACGTCTTGGGCTGTGATTGAGACCCCATCATGAAACTTTGCACTGGGATTAATATCGATTTCCATCCAGCTAAAGTCGTCCGCATGGCGAATATTTTGGGCAATAAGTGGATAGGAAGTATTGATTTCATCGCTAGGTGAGAACATGAGAGTATCGTAGATTTCACCGGTCATTGAACCGGGCTTACCACGCGAACCGTAGCGATTAAAGCTATCAAAAGTACCGATTGCTCCATAGGTAATATGGCCCCTTTTAGGGGCGCTTGGGTTAACATAGTCAAGGTGTTGAAACCCATTGGGATGCTTTGCTTGTCCAAAGCCGACCAAAACATTGGTTTCGATGGTATTTGCAAAGGCCCACTGAGAGAAAATAACTGCAGACGCTACCAAAGTCCTTTTTAGCATGAGTACCTCAAATCCTAGATATATTCGTTGTGTTGCATATTCTTTACCATATCCGATTATGCACAAAAGTGGAATGGGATAAAATGGTAACTACTTGAGTATAGGAAATATTTAGGTGTAATTATCTTATAGGGAGGTGATATTTCAGGGAGTCAGTGACTAGGGTGCACATTGATGGCGTTATAATGTAAACTAAATGCAACTTATAAAAGGGGGCCAAGGTGCAAGCCAAAAAAACTAATTCTGATGTTTTACAAGGTAAACTCGTTACTGAATTTAAGACGGTGAGCGCAATGATATCGATCTATTGTCGAAATCATCATAATACGATTCACGGATTGTGTGCGCAGTGCAGCGACTTAAAGGAATATGCAAAAACTCGATTAGATCGATGTGTCTTTGGCCAACAAAAACCAACCTGTAACAAATGTCCGGTGCATTGCTACAAACCAGAGCAGAAGCGGATGATGCGCGAAGTAATGGTGTACGCGGGGCCTAGAATGCTACTTAAACATCCTGTGCTAGCAATAAGGCACCTGTATCATGAAACGAAACAGGTGCCTGAATTACCAAAGCAGAATGTGTCAAATCGTTATATCCGACGCCAATCTCCTAAAACTTAAAACCTAGGACTTAGGTCCGGTAGGCTTAGCAGTACGTCGTGGTCGACGACTTGGTCTACTTGGAGCTGATGAGGCGTTACCCTCTTTGCTGCCCGACGGGCTTCTACCGGCGCCAGGTTTTATTGAGTGGCGTTTGTTCTTGTTTGCTGGCTTGTTTCCGCTAGAGTTGCCACCTGAACGTTGCCCGTCTTGATGGCCCGTTTTGGCTTTTTTCGGTTTATTCGGCTTTATTGGGCGAGTATCAAGCCTAGATTCTGGCACTTCATTTACTGGCTTAAATCCTTCCAATTCATGTCGTTCAATAAGCTTCCCGATAAGCCTTTCTATTGAAAATAATTCTTTTGCTTCATCCGCGCAGACTAAAGAGTAGGCTTTGCCTGTCTCTCCGGCACGTCCGGTGCGTCCAATGCGGTGTACGTAGTCTTCTGATACGTGTGGAAGGTCGAAGTTTACAACCTGTGGCAGCTGAGGGATATCAAGCCCACGAGCGGCAATATCGGTGGCAACTAATACTCGGATCTTTCCAGTTTTAAAGCCTTCGAGTGCCTTAGTGCGTGCACCTTGGCTCTTATTCCCGTGGATCGGTAGAGCAGAGATGTCTCGCTCTTCCAAAAAACGTGCCAGACGGTTTGCGCCATGCTTAGTTTTGCTAAACACCAATACCTGTTGCCAATTATTTTGTTCGATTAACTTAGCTAGGATTGCGGGCTTTTGACCCTTGTCTGCTACATAAACGCTCTGCTCAACCAGATTAGTGGTTGAGTTGGGTGGGTTTACCGAGACTTCTACTGGATTGTTAACTAACCCGCGGGCGAGATCGCGGATTTCATTAGAGAAGGTGGCAGAAAACAGTAGGTTCTGACGTTTTTTAGGCAACAGATCTAGGATACGTTTTATGTCGCGATAAAAGCCCATGTCCAGCATGCGGTCAGCTTCATCGAGTACTAAAATCTCTAACTGTGAAAACTTAACCGCATTTTGATTGTATAGATCCAATAGGCGGCCAGGAGTGGCAACCAATACATCACACCCTTTGCGTAAATTTTGCATTTGCGGGTTAATCTTAACGCCACCAAATACCACATGGGAGGTTAACGGCAGGTTAGCACCATATTTAACCACACTGTCTTGGATCTGAGCTGCCAGTTCACGAGTTGGAGTTAATACCAGAGAGCGAACATGGTTTGCACGTGGTTTTGAACCCTTGCTGAGGTTTTCAAGCAATGGCAGTGTAAAGCCAGCGGTCTTTCCCGTTCCTGTTTGTGCAGCAGCCATGACATCTCTGCCTTCAATGACCGCAGGGATTGCTTTTTCCTGGATAGGAGATGCAGTTGTGTAGCCTAAGCTCTCAACAGCACGGAGGATAGGTTGGGATAGACCAAGGGAGTCAAAACTCATAGATTCTCTTTAAATTATGATGGAGGCGAATAGTGCCTAAAGACTAATAGGAGCGTAGTTGATTATTGACCACTACGTGCATTAGATTTGAAAGGTGGCCATTTTGCGCGGTTTTTCTAAATACATCAATAACAAACTGCGTGCTAGGGATGTTTTGCTATAGGATTCGTTTTTTTAACTCACATTTATGGCCTCAATACCATCTATGCAATGTGATATTGAGTTGCGGACCAAGAAAATCTTTAGTATTAAATGACTATAGAAAGTCATAGGGGGTTGTTATATCAGCAAATCCTGTGAGTGATTATGTCCAACTATTGTCGATAAGGATTAACCGTGACCCAATTACCTGATGAAAATCAAAAACGCTATATTGCCGTACTCAGTAAAAAAATGGATATCGGGCGCAGTTTTAATGTACTTGGGCACCTCAGTGTTGCCCTTTCAAATAAATTGGACAGTACCGCGACACAATATGTGGATTACATAGACGCAGACGGCAGTTGCCATCCAAATATGTCTCACTATCCCTTCATTGTGTTAAAGGGCGATAACTCGAACAAGATACGTAAGGTAAGAGAAGAGGCGTTAAATCGCGGGATTACGTTTACCGATTTTACCAACACTATGATTGAAGGGGGCTCATTGGCCCAGCAGCAGCGCACTAGAGAAACCGCAGAGGCTGATCTTGAATATCTTGGGATCTGTCTATTTGGTGATACGCAAACACTGCGCGAGTTTACTAAGAAATTTAGCCTGTATAAATAGTGATATAAGACAACAAGTTAAACCCATATACAGCCATCTATTTTTGTATATGGGTTATTCATAAATGCGGGTATCTATTTGGCTTTCGGTATGGGTATGATTAGATACAGTAATGCCACAAATGCCATCGAACCAAAGAGATCTTCCGGGCGATGCATCCCAAGCCATAGCCTGCTATACGCAACTCCAAGTGCCCACACCAACATCAAACCTGTGATGGTATATCGTTTTTGAACAGCCGCCAGGCCTCCAAAAAAGGCCAAACATACTGCGACAAATACGGTGTGTCCGGAAGGGAATGAGTAATCTGTCTCGTGTTTCCAGTGGTTAATTCGATATGGTGAAACCTCGTCTTTAGCTGACATAACTAATGCATTTTGGGCATATTTGTCATGAGCATAGAAGTCTTGCGCTGAGTCAACCAACTTTAACTGTACTAGGGTTTCAGTATATGGACGTGGACTTTGCGTCAGTTTTTTAAGGCCGGTTTTACCTGCAAAACATAATACCAATAGCACCCCAAAACAGACACACAGCTTAATAAAATGGCCTTTACGATCAGAGGTTAAAAACATGCCTAGAGTGAACACGGCTAGGGTTACCAAAAATCCTTCACTACCTGCAGAATAGGTTAGGTAAGTAAGAAGTTGCCCCTCAAAGTCACTAGGATGTGATAATAGATTGAAGGGACCTGCCAGTAATGAGATAAGGCTGATACCCACGGCAAATAGTGCAAGCACTACGATGCCATGGCGCTTGCTGTTTATATAGGTGGAGAACGTCGACACTAAGATTTCCATTGATAAGCAAAAACTACAGTTTAGCGCCTGCTTTTTGACAGGTCGCCTCTGAATCTTAAATTTCGCAATCTTTTGACATTAACAGCGGATATCCCCTCAATCTAGGCGGGTGTTAATGTCAGGTTTTTCACCCATTTGCGCTTGAGAAAGCGCGTAAAACAGAGGCCAAACTTAACTATTTCCTCTGTTAGCATCAGGCCGTAGACGTATTCAAAGGGTAAATTAAGTAGAAATGCGCCAATCGCAAGGAAAGGAATACCCACTAACCACATGGCAATGAAGTCCATACGTAGACAAAATGTATTTTCGCCGCCGGCTCTTAAAATCCCAATAATGATCAGCATGTTAGTCATTCTAACCGCTAATAAAATGGCGAATATCGCCATTGCGGGAGAGGCTAAAGGATAGAGTTCATCGCTAGTAAGATGTAGTGCGCTCAAGACGTGTTGTTTAAATATCAATAGGATAATGGCAAGGGCCACCGAGCAGATAAAAATAGTCTTAATGAACCAGTTTGCCATTGATTCTGCCTGTGCGAACTGGTCATCGCCTAAGGATTGACCAACAAGAACCGAGCACGCAACTGCGATACCAAAAAACGCGGAATAACACAGGCCTTCAAACGGCCCCATCATACTAAAGACAGCCAACTCTGTGGTGCCCATATGCCCAAATATGACTTGATAGGTTAGGGTGCCAAAGGCCCAGATGATGGTATTAGCTGTGGATGGCACCGCCAGTTTTGCAAATGAGCGAGTTAAACGTTGCGGGTTGGGCAAAAAGTTTGCACTTAGGGTCCAGTGCTTCATCTTATATAGCGCTACCGCAATGGCTAATACTTGGAACAGTCTGGCTATTGTCGTGGCAAGAGCTGCTCCTGCAACCCCCATAGGCTCAATACCTAACCCGCCCTTTATGAGCCAAAAATTAAGGCAAATATTAATTAACGCGGTCGCGCCACCAAGTATAAGCGGTAACATAGCGTTGCCTGAACTGCGCAAGCTTGATTCGGCAATCACAACGCAATGGGTAAGCATGAGTACTGGAATGCTATACCAGATATAGGTAGAACCAAGACGGATAACCTCAGTATCTGAGGTCTGTAGCAACATGATTGTATCGGAACCCAATACAATAAGTAGCGTGAGTGGAAGCATCAAATACGCACCGTATTTTAAGGCTAGGTATGTGACAGTTTTAGCTGAATCTGTGTCTTTTTTTCCCCAGTACTGAGCCACTAAAATACCGTTGGCGCTGGCGATACCAGCGGAGATCATGATAATCACAAAGTGCCATTTTGTGGCAATACCAACTGAGGCGGTCGCTTCTTTACCAAAATCGCTAACCATAAGCACGTCAGCGAGCTGCAAAATAGCAACCAGTGCACTTTGGATAGCAACGGGTACGGCTAAACGGGTTACTTTGCCCATGAATCCATTAGGGATGGCGTGTTGAGTCGCTTTTGAAAAGTGGAGGTTCATCTTGGTTGCCTGTTGATATAACAAGGCGTATCTTATTCATCAACCGGGTTAGATGGTATATTTCAATTGAGCAAAAAACTGTGCAAATCTGTCATAAGTCAATATGAGCCAAAATCACAGTGGCGGGATCGCGTATTTTTGAGTGAAGAGTGTAAAGAGCGCTTTTTAACCACCTCTGACATTCCTGAATTAGCTGAAAGCGGTTATTTTATGGCTGGATTGGCAGAGCTTGAAAATGGCTACGAGGTTGAACGAGAGGGCGTTGGCGTTCACACCTTGTTGATGACCCTTGAAGGTGGCGGCCTGCTGACCACGGCTAACAGTGTGATTGAGCTACTTCCATATTCGTTGATATTACTACCGGCTAAGATGCCATTTCGTTTCGAACTTCACCCTCAACAAACGCGCTGGAAAATGGCATGGGTATTGTTAGATAACGTGCCTAAATGGCGAGATATCGTCTCTATCGGACAAACGGTGCTACCTTTTCAAGCTAGTGAGCAAGTGTGGTCTTTAATGAATCTACTGCATTTGGAAGTAGGCGGCCGCCCTAGCTATAGGCGATTACTCATTAGTGAGATGAGCCGTATATTAGCCGGTATTCAAGCCAAGCCGTTTAGTTCCTCTATTCGCGTACAAACCCTATTTAATGATATTGAATCTCAGCTACACCTAAACTGGAGAGTCGAGTTGATAGCGCAGCGCTGTTTTCTTAGTAAGGAGCAGTTAAATCGGGTTTGCAAATCCCTGTATGGGGTCTCGCCTCGATCAAGATTGATCCAACTTCGCATGGAAAAGGCGGTTGATCTACTAAAATATGAGGATTGGACGGTAAGCATGATTGCGAGACGTTTGGGCTATCAAGACCCGCATAATTTTACGCATAGATTTAGTAAGCACTTTGGATGTTCGCCGAGAGAATACCGCAAACGGATGCAAGCATAATGAACTTTTTAGCACACCTACATTTAGCGGAACAAAGTGGTAGTAGCTTAGTTGGCAATCTGTTGGGCGATTTTGTGCGTGGCGACCCAAGTAAACAGTACCATCAAGAGTGGTCCGAAGGCATTCGATTGCATCGGTTTGTAGATAGCTATACCGACAGCCATCCTTCTATTAAGGCGCTTCTACCATTGTTTGCTAAGCAGCGCCGCTTTGCACCCATTGCATTGGACGTATTTTGGGACCACTGTTTAATTAACCAGTGGTCTAGGTTTCACCCTCACGACGTGCAACAGTTTTGCTTAAAGGCTCAGCTTAAAACGCACCCAAGGTATATTCAGCAGGCGTTGCCGGTTCGATATCAACAGGTAGTAGGCGCAATGTGGGACGGTAAGTGGCTTGAGTCTTACGCAAAGATGGATAACATTCAATATGCGCTACACAGAATGTCACTACGTTCACCTAGAATGGCGCCTTTGCAGCTCTGTTATTCTCACCTTGAGCAACACTATAACCATTTAAACCAAGTGTTTTTGGAGTTTTACCCTGAACTTATCGAAGCGGTGCGTAAAATAAAGTAAACTTCGCTCACTTAATTTAGTGGCCGTTTATATACCTAACTATGACAGATTCATCCTTCGCCGCACTCGGTATCGCAAACCCGTTTATTGATACGTTAACCGAACTCAATATCGTTACTCCAACGCCTGTTCAATTGCAGGCTATTCCTTATGTTTTAGAGGGGCGAGACGTATTAGCGGCGGCGCAAACTGGTACCGGTAAAACCATAGCGTTTGGATTGCCGATACTTCAAGCGCTTAGTCAGCAACCGCTGAAACCGGTCAATCCGCAACAGCCGTGTGAGATCCGAGCATTGATATTGGTACCAACCAGAGAGCTAGCTCAGCAGGTCTATACCGCAATCAGTCAATATGGTGTGTCCACCGCTATAAAAACTGGCGTGGTTTATGGAGGAACTAGTTTTAAAGTGCAATGTGAGATGCTACGTGAAGGCTGTGACGTGCTGGTGGCAACCCCTGGGCGGCTACTAGACCATTTGTTCAACAAAACACTGCGTTTAGATACGGTTCAAACTCTGGTTCTGGATGAAGCCGACCGTATGCTAGATATGGGGTTTATGCCTGACATAAAACGCATACTAGGCAAAGTGAGCCCGCAAAGACAGACGCTGTTTTTCTCTGCAACCTTCAACAAAAACATCAAGAATATTGCGTATAAGATCCTAACCTCTCCTGCCGAGGTAGAGGTGTCACCTGCTAACTCAACCGCCGATAGCGTTGAACAGATTGTTTACCCAGTAGATAAAAGACGTAAGCGTGAGTTATTGGCATATTTGATTGGTTCTAAAAACTGGCAACAAGTGTTAGTTTTCTGTCGTACTAAAGAGGGCACAGAAAGTTTAGCCAAAGAGCTAAAGCTTGATGGCATTCGCGCCGTGTCAATGCATGGTGATAAAAGTCAGGGTGCACGTACCCGAGCCCTTGAAGACTTTAAATCAGGTAAAGCGCGAGCGATGATTGCAACCGATGTCGCTGCGCGTGGCATTGATATTAGCGAACTAGAGTATGTAGTGAACTATGATATGCCATTTAAGGCTGAGGACTACATTCATCGAATAGGGCGCAGTGGTAGAGCTGGGCGTAAAGGCAACGCGGTATCGCTGATGAGTCATGATGAGCAGTATCTGCTTGAGGCGATTGAAAGACTACTGGATAAAAAATTACCACAGGAATGGCTAGCCGGCTACGAACCAGGTTCGATAGCGCCTATTACTGAAGATATGCCGATGGGGCGTCGCAGCCGAAGTTCAGAGAAACGTAAGTTGAAAGCCAAGCTTGGTATCCACAAAAATCGCGGACGTACCAAACGCTCATAGACATTTAAACCCCTTGAAATTAGTCGCCTAACATCTAGGGGTTTTATTTATTGGTTATATAGTAACAACTAAAGAAGCGAAGTTAGCTTTTCAAGTAAGGTATCGATATCTGATGAGCTAATGTCTTTGTGGGTTACAAAGCGTACCGGATTGCTCGGGGACACCAAAATACCTTGTTGTTCAAGCTGTTCGGTAACCGCATCGATGTTAATGCTGTGGTCGAGTTTGGCAAATACGATATTAGTTTGTACGAGCTCAGAGTTAACGTTAAAGCCAGGTAATAGTGACAAGCCCTGCGCTAGCTTTTTGGCGTTTTTATGGTCATCTTTAAGGCGCGTTACCTGTTCGGTTAATGCCAACTTACCTGCTGCGCCCAATATGCCTACCTGACGCATGGCACCGCCAAGCATTTTACGGATTCGACGTGCCTTAGCTATGGTTTCTTTATCACCGAGTAGCAGTGAACCCACTGGCGCGCAAAGCCCTTTAGACAAGCAAATGGTCATGGTATCAAAGTGCTGCGCTATCTCTTTAATATCGACATCGAGCGCTACGGCGGCGTTATACACACGCGCACCATCGAGGTGCAATTTCAAACCGTATTGATTAACAAACTCGCGAGCTTGCGCCAAATATTCTAGCGGTAGCACCTTACCGTTAATGGTGTTTTCGAGGCTAAGCAGTTTTGTGCGCGCAAAGTGAAAGTCGTCTGGTTTAATCACCGATGCCAGTTTCTTAAAGCAAAGGGTACCATCTGGTTCATTCATAACTGGCTGCGGCTGAATTGAGCCTAACACGGCTGCGCCTCCTGCCTCGTAACGGTAATTGTGAGCCTGTTGACCACAAAGATATTCATCGCCGCGTTCACAATGGGACATAAGGCCTAACAAGTTGGCCTGGGTGCCGGAGGTAGTAAATAGGGCCGCTTCAAATCCATGGCGTTGTGCTACCCAGTTCTCCAACTCATTAATTGTAGGATCGTCACCATAAACATCATCCCCAACAGCGGCGTTAGCCATTGCATCGCGCATGGCTTGGGTTGGGCGGGTGACCGTGTCTGAGCGAAAGTCCATTTTTATTCCTTACTATAACCGAGTGTTTGTCACTACAGTTTGCCACACAACATAGCTTTGGCAACAGTCGCTATCGTTTTGGCATCGGTGATATCGTCCCTTTGAATAGCTTGTAATAGGTCATTACAGGTAATGGTTTGTAACTCAATAACCTCTTCGTCGTCTTTATGTAAGCGGTTCTCCAAATGAAGTTCCTCAGCCACAAACAGGTGCTGCACTTCATTACAAAATCCAGCCATCGGGGTCAAGGTTCCAAGGCTTTGCCAGCGCTTTGCGCTATATCCGGTCTCTTCTTCAAGCTCTCGTTTAGCCGCAATTAGCGGTGATTCATCTTGCTTCATGGTGCCAGCGGGTATCTCTAGTAGCCACTGTTTAATAGACGGGCGGTACTGATTAAGTAATAAAACGGTATTGTCATCGAGTTTTGCCAATATGACTACGGCGCCTGGGTGTCGAATGGAGGTGTGAGAAATAGCCAACTTATTTGGCAAAATGAGAGGTTCCTCAACTAAGGACAGGCTCTTCCATTTATGAATGATTTTGTGCATTTTTATTGTCAATTCGAGGAATGATTGTATCGATTATATGTACTCGATCACGCTTTTGCACTTGAATAAATATATAAGGATATTTCCTGCCTAACACCTTGATAAATATTGATGTTTCTAATATTGAAAACTAAGATTGCAATGTGATCCAGTTCTCGTTACCTTGCTATATACAAAGGAAGCACATGAAATCGAGTTCATGTACACAATCACAAGGTAACATAGTCGTAGCCTAGATCGTGGTTAGATAGTTATATAGGTAGGTAAAGGAATGATACAAGCCAGCAGTGCCACACACGCACATCGAGCGCTCCGTTCGGAGCGAATTGATAAACTCGTTAAACATCTATCTGAAGGGGTTTATGAGCGTGAACATACGATTAAGTTGTGCCTGCTCGCAGCACTTTCCGGAGAGAGTGTATTCTTATTAGGGCCTCCGGGTATCGCTAAAAGCCTGATTGCTAAACGCCTAATTAGTGCCTTTCAAAGCAGCAGCTATTTTGAATATTTAATGACTCGATTTTCAACCCCTGAAGAGGTGTTTGGACCTTTAAGTATTCAAGAGCTAAAGGACAACGGACGCTATGTGCGATTGACTGATGGCTACCTGCCTAAAGCAAATGTTGTTTTTCTGGATGAAATTTGGAAGGCCGGCCCTGCGATCCTCAATACCCTATTGACGGTAGTCAACGAAAAAACCTTTAAAAATGGCAATGATATCGAAAAGGTCCCAATGCGGCTGTTGATCTCAGCGTCAAATGAATTACCAGATGAAGAAAGCGGCCTTGAGGCGTTATATGATCGCATGTTAGTGCGTGTGTTCGTCAATCGGATTCAAGATAAGCGCAACTTTTATAGCATGCTGACGGTTGGGACTACCCAAGAGGCTGAGGTACCTGATGAGCTAAAAATCTCCAATCAAGAGTATACTCAGTGGTTGAGTGAACTTGATCAGATCCCGTTAAGTGAAGCACTATTCGATAAGCTCTACTTACTCAAAAGTATGCTGGAGAAACGCCACCAGCAGGTTGAAACCACGCTTAAAGCCGATGACCTTTATGTATCCGATCGTCGATGGAAGAAAGCGGTAAAATTGCTTAAAGCCAGTGCATTTTTTAATGGCCGACAAAAGATCAACGCTCTTGATCTTATCCTAATTCAAGATTGCCTATGGAATAGCCCAGAATCTCGGGTGATCGTGCGTGAGGTGATGCGTGAATTTGCACTAGAATACGCCTTTGATCAAAGTGAGATCTTACATGTTATTGAAAGCAGTAAGGCAACCCTAGAGGATGTTCAATCCGAAATCGAAACCCAAAATAGCCTGCATGTTACCCATGAAATGGGCAGCGGTTTATTGCGTAAAGAGGGCTTTAAAATCGACCTTAAGGATTGGCGTGTACACAAGGTTGGTCCAACGGGTAACCTGGTTAAATTGGTGCTTTTACAAAGTAATCTCTCGGTTTCTGAGCACGAAAAAGGGGACTCGCGTTGGATCTATGTGCCGCACAGTGAGCTACTAAAGGTGATCTCTCATGGTGGCGGTGATGTGTATGGATACGTGAATCAAAACACCAATATGGTTTCTATTAAATTAGCGCTAGATGCAGATGACAACCTAGTAGTTAAAGATATTGCAAATCGCTCAGTGCTAGTTGGCTTAGTCACCAACCAAGGTTTAGACGCACAAACACACCAAAAATGGTATGGTTTAGCTCAAAATGCTGTGAATGAGTTGCAAAAGGCCGAATTGACCTTAACTCAGGTACGCTCTGCATTTCATGGTGCGTTACCCCATAACTTTATTGAGCCAGAACTGCCAACCGCGATGGAATCTGGATTGCAGAAACTTGCGCAGTCATTAAGTGCCGCGCAGGGGCAATCAAAAAAGCTTGCTCAGCGTATTGGGTTTATGGCCGATTACTATTCACAATAGGGATTTTAGATGCTTGGTGTTGATGCGCTAAATTTGGCTATCTCAGTTGCTGATTCTGGCATGGTAGAGAGCGCAGTAAATGATTTAATTGGGCGTAGCCAGGTACTGATGTCTACTGAGAAACCGGGCGTGCAAGCCTCGGTTAAAAATCACCTATTTAAGTGGCGAAAATCGGTTAAGCGACGAATCACCAAGGTGTGCGATACCGAGCACACCCAAGCCGAATTAGCCTTGTATCAAGAGGTCATTCATTGGGATGAGGCGCAATTTGAACAAGATATTGAGTCGGTTGTAAAACAACTTGAATGGCATAGCGCCTTTTACCTGCAGGCTCGGCGGTTACTTGATCGGCAAAAAAGCACACCTAACCCTATGTTTGCGCACTATTTCTGCGACCAGTGGTATCAATCCCTATATAACGAGATAAAGCAACTTCAACTTAACGAGCTCGAACAAGACAAGCAGAAGTTTCTAGATGATCTGTACAATCGTATGGAAAACATGAACAACATGCGCCAGCTCGGTGAGACGGGTGATGAATCGCAACTTGGGCGATTATGGGATATGGCGGCGGCAAAGCTGACCCGCAGTGATGTTAAGGTGATGAGTCACTACGCGAAATTTTTGCGTAAACACGGTGGGTTGAAGGAAATCGCCAATGAGTTAGGGCGCATGGCGAGCCAAGTTGATGATCCTTCACTCAAGATTGCGCCAGCAATGGAATTTGAGGTTGTCGAAGAGCACTCCGCTGAAGCCACAGACGATATCGTTGGCATCCACGAGGGAGATGATCTTAGCAAGCTATTACCCAACGAAACCATGTTTCTGGCTTACCCTGAGCTTGAGGTTATTTTCTATAAGCACCTTGTCGACAAACGCTTAGCCAACTATCGTACTTCTGGTAAGTCGCGTACCTTGCGTAAAGTTAATGCCCATACGCCAAGTCACAGTGAGTTGGAGGTAGAAAAGGGGCCATTTATTGCGTGCGTTGATGCATCAGGCTCCATGAGTGGCTTTCCAGAGCAGTGTGCTAAGGCGATAGCCTATGCGTTAATGCAGATAGCGATGGCAGAACAGCGAGATTGCTTTGTTATCTTGTTTTCAACCGAGCAGATCACCTACGAATTAACCAAAAAAGATGGTTTGCGAGAGGCAAGCGACTTTCTTTCTTATACCTTTCACGGTGGAACGGATTTTGAGCCGGTGCTACAAACCTGTATTGATCTAATGCAAGGGGACCGCTATCGCAACGCAGATATGGTGGTGCTTTCTGATTTTATTGCACCGAAACAGTCCGACGAAATGGTGGCTAAGGTCGAAGCATTAAAGCTACAACACAATCGCTTCCATGCGGTAAGCCTATCCAAGTATGGCAACCCAGAGCTACTAAACATATTCAGTCACAATTGGAGCTACCACCCCGGCTTAGTAGGGCGTTTTGTGAGAAAGTTTTAGGCTTCAATTTAGCAAACTCGATGATTAATCCCACACAAAGCCGCCCACATTGGGGCGGCTTTGTTATCTGCGCGCTATGTAAGCGCGCAATTAAGCAGTAAGGCCTTATTCAGCCTCATCGATTTCCAGCGCCCACGGCATAAGATCGGTCAGATCATCTTGTGGCGATCGCATCGGCAGCACTTTGAATAAGTGCACGAAGTAGTAATATGGATTGATGTTATTTGCACGACAAGTCATCACCAAGCTATACAAGTTAGCGCTCGCAGTCGCACCTTCAACTGATGTTGAGAACATCCAATTTTTTCGACCCGTTGTAAACGGACGGATATCTCGCTCTGTCACATTGTTATCAATGCTTATGTCACCATCTTCTAGATAAGTGAGCAACTTCGGCCATTGGTTAATCGTATAATTTATGGCGAGGCCGATTTGACTTTTCGGCAGTACTTTTCCTTGGCTTTCCAGCAACCACTTATGGAACGTGCCTAAGATGGGTTTCGATTTTCGTTGTCGTAGATGTTGCCGCTCGACAGTGCTCAAGCCTTTAGCTTCCTGTTCAATACCATAAAGCTTTGCGATAAAGCTGATGGCTTTCTCTATACGGCCCGATTTCTTCTTCGGTTGCGCTTTTTGTGCATCGGTAAATTTGCGTCTTACGTGTGCTAAGCACCCCGCTTGGCTAACATTATCGAGGCCGTTATAAGCTTGATAACCATCGGTGAGTAGGTAACCCGAGTAGCCACCAAGGAAGTCTTTAACACATTGCCCTGCACGACTTGGTTGATAGTCGTAAATGACCACAGGTTGTTTGGCGAACTCACCGCTACGATAAACCCACATATAAGATTTGCTTTGTGCTGAGCGCTCTTGCTCTCGCAACACTTGAACGGTCGTTTCATCCGCGCAGATGAGTTTTTCATTCAGTAAATGAGCTTTCATTGCTTCAACGATAACGGTCACTTTACTGCCCAGTTGAACACACCAGTTTGCAAGCGTGCCTCGGCTTAACTCGATATCTGAGCGCTTTAAGATTTCAACCTGGCGATAAAGCGGCAAGGCGTCAACATATTTGGCCGTAACTACCGCAGCGAATGCTTCAGGGCTGCCGATGCTTTTCGGGATCATGTTGGCAGGTCGAGGGGCGGTGACGATTTTGCTGCTGGTTTGTGTCTTTTCACACTGACGGCAGGCGTATTTCGTGCGCTCATGCCGCACGACGCTGACCTTCTGAGGGATGATTTTTAGCTCTTCCGAGACTTCAGTACCGCATGGATGTAGCGGTTCATTGCAGCATTCACAGTAAGGGGCATTGAGTGTGTGCTGATGAACTTCACGATCAAGCTCTACTGGTAATGGTTTTCGGCCTTTCTTGTGATGCTTTGGACTGGCTTTAGGTAAGGCATTTTGCTGCTCAGCTTCGTTAAACGTCCCTTTCGGGGCTTTTTCACTTTTAGCGGAGAAGCGCTTGGACTTACTTAAGTTAAGTTCCTCAAGAAGCAGCCGCATTTTATTCTCTAACTCAACCACTTCTTCTGATTGGGTATCAACTGTTTTTTTCAGTTCATAGTTCTCTTCCTGAAGCTTGAGTAGCATCGCTTTGAGTTGTTCTACATCATCAGGAAGTTCGGTCATTTTTTGGGGCTCGTCATCTGTCATTTCCCCTTAGTTTGACAGTGAAAAAGGATCGCTCAAGTCCAATGAGGTGATCAGTATCATCGCTCACACTTCTCGGCCATAAAGGGGCTGATGAGCCTTTGGGTTTTCAAGATTCAACCCAGATAATAGCCAGTTAAGCTGTTGAGTAGATATGTGGATATGGCCCGCGGCTGTAGGCTTTGGCCACTTAAAGCGGCCTTTTTCGAGTCGGCGATAGTAGAGCCAAAAGCCGTTAGTGTCCCAAAAGAGAATTTTGATTTTATCTCGGCCACGATTACAAAAGATGAACCACGCACTGCTCAATGGATCCATTTCTAGCACATCAGCGACAATGAGAGAGAGGCCGTCAATCGACTTTCTCATATCGGTAACCCCCGAGACGAGATAAACCGCGCCACTTGGGATCATTGCAGCGCCTTCAGCCAAGTTTGAATTTGAGAAAATGAAAGTGATGTCGGCAGCTCGGCGCGCACGCCATTAGGCAAATGTACAACGACCATTTCGCCACAAAAAGACGGTTGGCTATTAATGACCATTTGGTGCGCGACCTGTTCATTGTCAGTGTTCTTGAGCTTTTTTAGCCAATAGTGAAAAGTGGCGTAATTAATATCGTGCTTTTTACAAAAGTCTGGAATAGAAAGTCCACCTTCTTGCTGCTTGGAGATGATGGCCGTCCAATGTTGGTGCTTTTCTGATTGAGTCATAGTTCCTCCATTTGTTTGGGAAACTATGACAAAGGCTTGCTGATATTAGAATGTGGGGTTAATTGCGCGCTTACCGCGCTATAGCTTTACGGCAAAGGATTCGTAAGGCGCTAGAGATAACGCCTTATCAAGTTTATGTCGTGTTGCATAGTTGGCAATTAGGCATTCACCATTAAGTTGGTGTAGCTCCCTAGGAAGGGTGATGCGTTGTGGCTGGTTACTAAAATTGTTGACCACAAGTATTTGGTGATCAGCATCTTTTCGAATATAAGCAAATACGGTGTCGCTATCTTGCAATAGTGGAATGAAATCGCCATATACGATAACCGGATATTGCTTACGTAATGCAATCAATCGTTGATAGTGATAGAAGATAGAGTGTTGGTCGTGTAATGCAGAGGCGACATTGATGCTGGTAAAGTTAGGGTTAACTTTGAGCCATGGCGTGGCATCGCTAAACCCTGCATTGGGCTTGGATGACCACTGCATCGGGGTTCGGGCATTATCACGGCTGTTTTTATGTATCGCATCCATCATCTGTTGATGGCTGACTCCGGCTTTGGTTTTTACATCATAAAAGTTTAAGGTCTCAATATCTTGATAGTCACTCAAACTGTCAAATTGTACGTTGGTCATCCCTATCTCTTCACCTTGATAGATATAAGGGGTGCCTTTTAGAAAGTGCAGCGCAGTTGCCAGCATTTTTGCTGAGGCAACCCTAAATTCGCCCTCACAACCATATTTTGACACCGCACGAGGCAGGTCGTGATTATTCCAAAATAGGGAGTTCCAGCCTTCATTTGATAACTCAAGCTGCCACTTGGTTAACACCTGTTTAAAGGCTTTAAGATCCAATGGGATGGGGTTCCACTTGTCGCAATGCTTCCAAGTCAAAGTAATGTGTTCAAATTGGAATATCATTGAAAACTCATTGCGTTGCGGGCTGCTATATAGCTTCGCAATTTTCGGATCGGCATCCCAAGTCTCGCCGACGGTAAGCAGCTCGTGTTTACCAAAGGTTTCTCGGTTCATTTGTTGAATTAGAGGATGTAGGCGAGGGCCGTTACCTGAGATACCGTTATCGATTTCTTTGCCAATTAAGTCAATGACATCTAGACGAAACCCTCCAATGCCTTGCTCAATCCACCAGTTCATCATGTTATGGATTTCTTTGTGGACTTCAGGGTTTTCCCAATTCAGGTCTGGCTGTTTTTTGGAAAACAGATGAAAGTAATATTGCCCAGCTTGTTCGTCCCAATGCCATGCTGGGCCACCAAATACAGATTCAAAATAATTTTTGTCGCCGTGTTGGGGGATCTCATCACGCCAGATATAAAAGTCACGAAAGCGGTTATGCTTAGATTGGCGAGCTTGCTTAAACCAAGGGTGCTCATCAGAGGTATGGTTTACGACTAGATCCATCACCAGTTTGATATTACGTTGCTTGGCCTCTTTGATAAGCGCTTGCATGTCCTGCATAGTGCCAAACTCAGGCGCAATATCTTGGTAGTCTGAAATGTCGTAGCCATTATCGTCCATAGGGGATTTATAAACGGGAGACAACCAAAGTACGTCAACCCCTAGCTGTTTGAGGTAATCGAGTTTATAACGAATGCCATTAATATCACCAATACCGTCGTTATTAGAGTCACAAAAACTGCGCGGATAGATCTGGTATACAACGGCATTGTGCCACCACTGTTTTTTCATTATTAATCACTCTTAAAACCTAAACTGATGACACTATATGCCTAAGTTATTTTTAAATAAAATGCAGTCAGCATGGGTTGTTTTGGAGTTTAATCCAGATCACACTCTGTGAGGAATTTAGTGCTAGTTATAGGTAATCAATTGAATAACAAAAGTTTATTGATTGAGAGTTATAAAAAAGCCACTCATTTTGAGTGGCTAGCAATAGATGTGATGAGGATTATTATGCAGGTTTAAACTGCGCCTTACGCAGCCGGTTAACCGTGGCTAATGCGTCCAATTTACGCGGCTTAGCCAGATCGCCATTGTTAGGCATGCTCTGATACCAATCTTGTTGGTTGAAGATAGTATCTATCTCTAAACCAAGGTCTTGGCTCCAGCCAGGTTGTTGGGCAACTTGAAATAGGCTCCAACCGATAGCGTTTATCTCGTTAGGGGTTTGTAGCTGCTCAAGAGCGCTAATATCGATAAACTCTTTGCCTAATCTTAAGGAGTCAGTGCCTTTTGCTGTCACTCTGTATTTACCATCGGCAAGGATAGTCTGAATGCACTGGCGATTAAAGGCACGCGCAGCGGTAGTAGTAAATACGGTTTCGCCCTCAGCCTTGCGCGCACTCGGGTGTTGAGTGACAACAATCTTGGTTTTCTCTGTTACATCGATGGCTTGATAGTCGTGCATTTGGATAACGCTGTCGGCATGATCAAAATAGTCCCCTGAGCCACCCATAACGATAATACTGCTCACATCTGCGGTGTCACGAAGATCAGAGATGCGATCCACCAGTGGTGTAATGGGCTCATCGGTTTTATTGACCAAGGCTTGCATACGTTCATCACGAATCATGAAGTTAGTGGCAGAGGTATCTTCGTCAATCAAAAGTGCGCTGACCCCGGACTCAAGAGACTCTTGCAACCACGCGGCTTGTGAGGTTGATCCTGACGCGTCTTGAGTTGAAAAATCGACGGTTGAGCGTCCCATCGGCAGGTGTGAGATGAAATTATCAATATTAAGGTTGTGGATACATCGACCATCTTCTGCACGGATCTTCATGCTCATAGGGTCTGTGACACAATACTCACGACCGTCTTGTGGAATATGATTATAGATAGCCAGCTCGATTGCATTTAGCAGAGTTGATTTACCGTGAAATCCACCCCCTACGATTAAGGTAATTCCCTTTTTGATACCAAGCCCGGTAATCGGGCCTTTATTTGGGGTATCAAGGGTTATGGCCATAGATTCGGGAGCTGTGAAAGCAATCGCATCTTTCATTGGCAGTTCGCTATTACCGGCAAGGCGAGGCAGGCGTGCGTCGTTGGCGATAAAACTGACCAGATTGTGCTGCTGGAGCTGGCTACGTAGCGCTTCTTGATCTTCAATTACTTCGCAGTGTTGATTTAGGGCTGGAGCCGGTAGTTCGCGCAACAAGGTTGCTTTGCGTATGTACTTAGGAAGATGGAATGTAATCAGATTTATGGCTTTTTTACCTAGCACTGAACGACCGTCTGCTGGAAGGTTTACCCGAAAGCGTAATTCAATGCCTTCATCAGTAAACAGTACTGCGGTATTGTCGAGTACTATTTGACCTGTGGTGGCTACGGAAATGGCGTTATCTTGTTTGGCAAACTGCGCTAGGCTACGGGCAATAAAATCGCGGGCAGCGATTTGATAGGCTTGTGACTTATCTCTTAGGTAATCTAAACCGGTCACTGACCATGGTCTAATGGCACGAAAACGCGATGGAGAGGCGTAAGGGTCTCCCTGAACCTGATCTATGATAAGAGTAAAGTCTTTGAAATCGTACTGTCCCTTGATCTGTTGATAAGCGCGATAGTTTTGTTTCTCAATTTTTTTTAGTTTGGATATCAGCAGATCCATCGGAAGGACTCTTAATTTAGTTAGCTATGGCTCTAATGATACTTATTTTTCAACGAATTGCTGAATAAGTTTGCAAGCAGAGGGTCTGCTTGCTTAGAGCTTGCTCAAATTCGTGCGCGTTGAGGGGGATTTGATATATTTCTCCCTCCGCAAATGGCCTTTTGAACTGGGTTAACCATCGCTCTTGTTCCTTGGTTTTGATACCAGTAACAACCGGTTGCAGTTCCAGTTTTTCGATAATCTGCATCAATGAGTGTAAGAACGCCTTGTCTTCAGCACTGCCTTGAAGGTTATAGGTGAAATTTTTATCTATCTTAATGCGTTTAAATGGGCTGTGCTTTAGATAACTAAATGAAGCATGACCATGGCCAAAATCGCTTAACGTGAGAATTATACCCAGCTTGGCAATGGCATCGAGCGAGGTACTTAATGCTGCTTGGTTGGAAACCAGTTGCTTTTCTGAGATCTCAATCTCGATAGCATCTGGAGGAAGCTTAAAATGTTGCAACTGCTGTTGTAATAATTCAGCAAGGGTGTTTGACGCCAGCTGGCTAGCAGTGAGCTTGATTGCGATCCTGAAATCTTTGTTGTATTTGCGCCATTTTACTGCGGTTTTAAGGGAGTGGTGGACTAAGTAGTGGCATAGGGAGTCGGCTAATTCAGGTTGATCGCAAAGCTGTACAATGGATAGCTCAGAAATCATTCCTAAAATAGGATGACTCCAGTAAATACTGGTGGTGGCACATTGCCAAACTGCGCTGTGAACACAAACTTGGGGTTGATAATGCAGGCTTAAGGTATGATCTTGTATGGATTCAATAAAATAACTCTCCATACGGTTGAAACGCGTCCCTCCGTCATTTTGCGTCTCATCGAAGAATAAAATACGCTTACCCGATTGTTGGGCGTGTTGCATTGCTTGGCGCGCTTGCACGGTTAAACCTAGGTTTCTTTGTCCAGCCAGCGAATTGGAAACCGAGACTCCGATATATGCTTGCAGGCGAACATGATTATCTGCTACGTGAAACTGTTGCGCTGTGATGTCCAATATCCGTTGGATACTCGAATCATACTGCTCCTGTGCAATTGGATTAACCAAGGTGTACGCAATGTCGCTACTATGGGGGCGTGCAGTGATCTGAGTTCCGTTACTGAGTCGGCCAAGTTTATCGGTTAACTGCTTGAAAATAAGATCAAGAGCGCGCGCACCTAGCTCGGCTTGGATGCGCGCACCATTACTAATTCCGATATAAAATACCGCCACTTCATGGGTATAAAGGTCTGTTTGATTGACCAGACGATTACTTTCTAGCTCCCACGCTTTGGCATTGAGCAAGCCACTCCCGATATCGTGATAACGTTGATAGTGAACCTCACGCTCTAACTGCTTGCACCGGGAGGACTCCTTATCAAGTTGATAGCTGAGGCTAGCAAGTTCAATGGTACGATTGTGAATTCGGGAGGTGAGGGTTTCGTTGTTACGTTGTAGCTTTTTGTTTTGATATATAACAGTCAATTGCGCTTCCACAGAGTCTTTAAATACTTCCAGTAGTTCCAATACCTGAGGCTTAAACTTATTGGGTTGCGTGTCTTGTAGAGTGAGAGTGCCAAACGGGCTGCCGTTAGGCCAATGAATTGGGATACCTAGGTATGCCTTAATCCCGAAGTGGGTAACGGGATCGAATGTACTCCATTGCGACTGATTTAGGGCGTCATTTAGGTCTAATATCCGGTCAGTTTTTAGTACCGATTCGCAGAAATTATTGCTATTTAGCGGAAAAGTGGTGCCAACACGATATGGATTCGTCGCGTCATGGTTAACGCAATACACCTCAAGCTGATTGGTGTTGAGGCGGTTTATCGCCGCAATTGGCGCCTTGGCAAACTGAGCAAATACCTCAAGCATGTCCTGCCAAGAGTGATAGGTTTTATTGGGAATTTGTAGTGCATGTATTTCGACCCTAGGCATAATATCATCCATAATTGCCCGAGCCCACTGACTCAATAGCAAGTCGTGGGCACCTTCGTTTGTCTATAAGGATAGTCGCGAAGCGGCAAAGGGTACAAATTACTGTTATTGTACCCCTAAAGCGATAAGCTGCTCAAGGTCAAATTCATGTTCATAATCAACACCTTCTATCTCAAATCCATTTAACTGCATAAACTCTTGTTTAAAGCCTTTATAGTCGCCCAGTAGTTTAAAATTATGTTTGGTGAGCTCACTTAATATCTGGTCGACTCTAGTTTGAACCCGTGGATTGAGCTCCAGATCATCGATTCGAATCAGTCGTTCCTGATCCACTCTCGGTGATGGGTAGAGATGAGCATTGAATAGGCGAATCATCTGTTCGATAGGTGTTTCGTGGACCCCTTGTTCTTTCATTGCTTTATACAGCGCAATGACATAGGGTGCGAAAGTAGGGATGTAAACACTGGCCTTAGTCACTAACGCTTTGCAAACTACCGCGTAAGCACTACCAGCAAATGGTGCTAGCTTTAGATTAATAGCATGACTGGTTTGATGTAGGTCAACCTTGGCTCTGCCTAGCGTTCCTTGGTGGTAGGTAGCATGGGTACTGCTTGGTCCTATATAAGAAAAAGCAATACTCTGCGCCCCTTTAGCAATAACATCGGCGTTAATCAGTTCGTCTATCCAGTTTGCCCAATCCTCGCCGCCCATTACTTTTTGAGTTTCATATATCTCTTGTTCAGTCGCAGGGGCGAGGGTACTTTCAAGCCACTGTTCACTGTCAAAGGTAATACTGGCGCCGGTTAACGACTCTCCAATCGGTTTTATGGCTGAGCGCCACAACTCGCCATTTGCTCCCGGTCTTGCCCCGGTAGCAAGGCTATAAATTATTAGGTCAACCTGTCCGTCAAATTCTTCCTTTATGGCTTGGATAACCTGCTTTCTTATGTCTTGGGCAAAGGCATCGCCATTGATATTGATAGCCTTTCGGTGCGCCTGCTGTGCACTTTGCTTAAAGTAAATATTGTTATACCAACCCGCGGTACCAACGCCTTTGTCACTGGGGCCTTTTTCATAGCTAACGCTAATGGTATCTGCTTGCGCTGCGCCAAATGCCAACGCAATCCGACTGGCAAGACCGAACCCAGAAGAGCCCCCCAATACCAGCACTCGCTTAGGTAATATGCTTTGGTCGAGAACATCATTAGCGCTGTCGACGGCTTTAATCTGATTCAATATTGCTTGCTTACAACCGAGTGGGTGGGCAGAGCGCGCAACAACACCTTTGACTATGGGTTCTATTTTCATCGTTTAGTTTCCCTTATTGATGATATTGGCAATGTTTTCAGCGACATACTGAGCAATCCATGGTTGTGCTTCTGGCTTAGGATGCAAACCATCTTGCATCATTAAATCATCATTTGTGATGATCTGTGCCAGAAAAAACGGCATAAGTGGCACGGATTGTTGCTCGCTTAGGGTAGGATAGACTTGTTCAAATGATTGCGTATAACGGCGACCATAATTTGGTGGTACTTGGATCTGCATCATAATGACTTGAGCCCCGGATTGACGGCTGATTTCAATAATTTGAGTGAGATTATTTTTGATCAGTTTAGGGGGGAAGCCTCGTAAACCATCATTAGCACCTAACTCAATCAGAACATAGCTGGGCTTATGTTGCGTAAGAAGCTGCGGAAGGCGAGCTAGGCCATTGCCAGTCGTATCTCCCGATACGCTGCCATTGATGGTTTCAATCTCAATCCCTTTATGGGCGAGTTCATCGGTTAAAAAAGACGGCCAGGCCTGATTTTCAGACATCTGGTAACCTGCGCTCAAGCTATCACCCAAAACCAATAGTGTGCTTGCTTGAGTGGAGAAGGAAAAAATAAATAAGAGTAAGGAAAATAAACGCGTCATGACTAAATCCGTAATTTGTGCTAAATCGCTAACTAAAATAGTGTCTACGAAACAAGAGCATTTAACAATCTTAAAGGATGTGAATTTAGACATCAAAGAAGGTGAAAGTGTTGCGATTGTTGGCGCATCCGGGGCGGGAAAATCCACGCTCATGACTTTGTTGGCTGGATTAGATACTGCCAGTGAAGGGGATGTTGCGTTACTAGGCCACTCGCTGACCAATATGGATGATGAAGCACGCGCTAAAATACGTAGTGATTATATTGGCTTTGTATTTCAAAGCTTTTTGTTGATTCCAAGTCTTAGCGCCCTAGAGAATGTTACGTTACCTTGTTTATTACGTGGTGAAGCAGAAGATAAACTGCGCGCTAAGGGGTTACTTGAATCTGTGGGTTTAGAACACAGGCTTGACCATGTTCCATCACAGCTATCCGGTGGCGAACAACAACGGGTAGCGTTGGCTCGTGCGTTTATGCTTCGCCCAAGAATTTTATTTGCTGACGAACCCACAGGCAATCTTGATCAACACACCGCACAAAATATCATTGAGCAGTTATTCTCTTTAAATAAGCAACACGGGACAACACTAATAATGGTGACCCACGATAGTGCGCTAGCGAGTCGCTGCGACCGAACCTTTACTATGCAAGCGGGCTCATTGGTGAGTGATTCCACATTGCAAACCTCGACCGATGAAGTGAGGTAAGGATGGAATCGACTAAAGCTGAAATACCATTGCCTGAACAACCACAACTGAATCGCCGATTATTGGCGTGGAGTTTCAAAGAGATCCGATACGGGCAGCTTTGGCCTATTTCTGTGGCGCTAACCCTTATTATTGCGTGTGTATTTGCTCTTTCAGCCCTTGCAGGGCGTATGGAACAAATTATTGTTAAGCAAGGTCGTGACGCACTCACTGCCGATCTTGTGTATCGCTCTTCCAATCCTGTGCCTCAACCACTAGTGCTTAAAGCGCAGCAATTAAAGCTAAACAATACCAGCATGGTCTCGTTCGCGACTATGGCATTTAGTCAAGACCAGATGATGCTGGTATCGGTTAAAGCGGTGGGAGATGGTTATCCATTACGTGGCGAGTTGCAATTGCAGGGAAGAGCAGATGCAAAGGGTGTCCGTCCGGGTGAGTTATGGCTAGACGAGCGGATTATCTCAGCGTTGGGGGTTGATGTGGGTGACGTTGTCACTATAGGTGACGCAGACCTTAAGGTTTCTGGGCGACTGCTACAAGAACCGGGGTTAGTATTTAACCCTTTCCAACAGATGCCAACAGCTATGATTCATGATTCTGATGTTGAACGAACCGGGGCCTTGCAAATGGGCTCTCGGGTACGCTATCAACAGTTTTTTAAGGGAGAGGATAGCGCGCTAAATCAATTACAGCAGGGGATTGAGCTGTCGCCGTCCGATCGCTGGCGCGACCAGAGTTCGCGCAGTCGAACCAATGATATTTTCACTCGCACCACGCAGTATCTATCATTGACTGTGGCGATTGTGATCATTATGGCGGCCACAACCTTAGTTTTAACCTGTCAACACTATGTAAGTGGGCGTCGCACTACGGTCGCGATGCTTAAAAGCATAGGCGCTAGTACGCATTGGATTGGTCGCTGGTTATTGACCCAAGTACTGCTTTTGATTGTGATAGGGATAGTGTTTGGAACCGGGATAGGTTATTTACTGGAGATATTACTAAGGATTCCGTTAACTGATTTACTTCCAACGCCTCTGCCTAGTTACGGCGTTTCCCCCGCGATTATTGCGATATCTACTTGCTTGTTGATTGGCGTGCCAGCATTGGGCATTCCCATGCTTAATTTACTTAACACCTCGGCAATTAATGTGATGCAACCTGCTCCAGTAAAGCAGGGTAAAAGCTGGTGGCTTATATTGGTGCCGTTTATCCCAATGCTGGTGGCGTATTCTGACAATACCTTAGTATGGATAGTTTTATTTGGTATTAGCGTATTGTTTGTGGTGTTGGCCTTATCGGCGGTATTGGTATCTCGGCTTATTGGTCGGTTCAAGTTACGGCCTGCGCTTGCCCTTGCTGTCAGTCGTATAAACCGCTCATGGGTTGCCAGTGGGCTTCAGTTTGGCGCACTTGGATTGTCTTTAATGTTGCTAGCTATCGTGTGGTTGGTCAGAACAGACTTGCTGCAAGATTGGCAAAGCACCCTACCTGCGGATGCACCCAATGCCTTTGCTATCAACATCGCGCCTTATGAAATAGATGATTACCTTGCGCTAATCGACAAACAAGGGATAGCGCGCTCACAGGCTTATCCGATAATTCGGGGCAGGTTGAGTGAGATAAATGGTCTTGACGCTAAGCAGGTTGCAGGGGATTCAGATACCGATTCGGTGCGTCGTGAGCTTAATCTAACTTGGGCAAATGAATTACCACTTCATAATGAGGTGTTGGCGGGAGAATGGGGAAGCGATAACGGCGTGTCAGTGGAATCCGAGGTCGCCCAATCCTTGGGGTTAGAGATAGGTGATAAGTTAACCTTTGTTATCAATAGCCAATCAATCACCGCCATCGTAAATTCTATTCGTAAGGTCGAATGGAGGGAAATGAAACCCAATTTTTACTTTATCTTTGCGCCACAACTTACTCAAGATATACCCGGTGCGTATATGGTCTCGTATCGACTACAAGATAAAGACAATCGGTTTATTCAAGCCCTTTCAGCACAATTTCCGACGGTAAGCTTATTAGATATCCGAATTATGGGAAACAAGATCCAAGCCTTGTTAGAGCAGATTGCGTGGTCAATTACGGTGCTTGCAGTGCTGGGAGTAGTTGCGGGTATGCTACTTATCTTCACTTTACTTCGTCTTAGTATCACACAGCGACAGATGGAAATTCGCTTGTACCGAACGCTAGGCGCAAGCCGAAAACGCATATCCGACACCTTATGGTTTGAGTATGGCCTTATGGCGTTAATTGCTGGAGCAATAGCCAGCGTGGCGGCCGATGCGAGCGTCGCGGGAGTGCTTTACTTTGGATTCGATCTACAGCCCAATATTCATCCACAGCTTTGGATTTGGTTACCTGTTATCACCTTTATAATGTTGGCTTTGGTGGTTAATAGCTTGATTCGTCAGTTGTTAATTCCGGTAAAAAATGGCGCGCTATAAAGGAGGGATCTCTTGTATAGCAAGGGCTTACGTTAACCGATTAGTTACAACCCTAAGTGGATAAATCAGTAATGACTACCGGTGTATACCTAATTAATATTATCCACACCATTTGTGGATAACTGTCGGGATAACTTATTTTAAAGGGTAGCGTAGTGACACGCTGCCCTTTATTATTGGGCGCTAGCAGCTTTTGGTTATGCACAGTCAGGGAAATGTAAAAAATGCCGAAAATCGGTCAAGCATTTTTTTATAATTTTATTGGAAACATAAGTGTTAAAAAAGCATCAATTGTTAAGAGGTTGGTTGAAATATTGCAACCAGTCTTGATACTGCTTGCGGCAGTTTTCAAGGTCAGCGGGATGAAACTTTACCCTTTGTCCAGGTTTAGCCTGAGCCAATTTACTGATGTCCATACGCACCACATTGCCGAGTTTGTGATAGCCACCTATGGTTTGGCGTTCGCAAAGCATAATAATGGGGTGACCACTGCTTGGGACTTGAATTGCGCCAAGGGTTATAGGCTCAGATATTAGATCAGTTTGTGGTGCTAACAAGGGCTCACCCTGCAACTGATAACCCATTTTATCGGCCGCTGCTGTTATCTTATATGGTGTAGTAAATAGTTTTACTAATTCTGTTTTTGCAAAGCCGTCGACTTGGGAACCTAGTGTCACGCGCAGGTCAATAGTGTCGCTATATTGTGGAACATAGTCCGCTGACACAAAGGCGTGCTTGAGAGTGGTGCGGGGCGTATTACAATAAAGTATATCTTGGAACTGCAAAGACGAACCATCACCTTTGAGCCCACCAAGTTGCTGAATTTTAGAGGTTGAGACACTGCCACTATCAGATTTTGCAATGAGCCCTCCATTAAAAGCGACATAGTTTCTTAGCCCATCTCTGGGTACCCCAATAACTAAGTGTTGTCCGGCAGCTGCGTAATAGGTTTGCCATGATGCGATTGGTGTTTGGTCTAGACAGGCGTTATTTTTGGCTCCTGACACACTAAAGTGAGTAGCTTTTAAGAATTTGAGCTCTAGACCACCCAAAGTTACCTCAATTACCGCACTGTTAAATAGGTTACCCAGTAACTTATTAGCCCAATGAAAGGCATATTCATCGGCAACGCCACCCTGACTCATACCGTAATGTGCCAACCTACAGCGACCGCTATCTTGAATAGAGCAGCCTTGGTGAGCGCGAACAACGACCGCAGTAGCAATCAAATCACGCCTCCCATTAGTAGAAAGTCGGATTTGCTTATAGAGGTAAATCTAACCTTGTCGCCAACCTTTAATAAGCAAGGATTTTGATGTTTCGGTTGGTATAGGGACAGTGGTGTTTTGCCAATTATGTTCCATCCTCCGGGAGAAGCGCTCGGGTAAATTGCGGTTTGATTGGCCGCTATCGCAACGCTTCCGGCCGCAACGTAGGGGCGAGGAGTCGGATTTCTGGGCATTTGCAGATCCGTGGCTACCTCGGCCATAAATGCAAAACCTGGGGTAAAGCCCAGCGCATAAACAAGGTAATCGATACTGGTGTGCAAACGAATTACATCATCAACAGCTAGCCCATTACCTTGATAGAGGTTTAAATCTAAACCGGTCTCTAGGCCATAATAGGTGGGCACTTCAATCACCCTAGTTGGTATAGGAGTCGCTAACGTACTGTTATCAGGGCACAATAACTTAGATATTTGCCAAGTGATGGTATCTGATTCAAACCGCAGTGGATCAAATTCGAGTAGCAAGGTGGTGTAACTGGGTACAAGCTGGTGCAGACTATCTTGGAAGTGATGTTGAATTACTGTCGCTACCTGTTGAATCGTAATGGGTAATGATGGTGTTATCTGCGACGAAAAGCGCAGTAATATGGAAAATTCTCCGACATGTTCTATACAAAAGTATGGCTTATTTTGCATCTAATATAAGCCTTGCTTTAGATGCAATCATCATAGCGTTTGGGTTATCACCATGGATACACAGCGACTGCGCATAAATTGGGATTGAGGTGCCATCGCTTGCTGTAATCCTTTGCATTACAAAGCCTTTCATTTGTTGCTCGATCTCGTTCCAATCATGGAGAACAGCGTTGGGATGGGAGCGCGGTACTAATAACCCATTGGCTAGATATCGACGGTCTAGAAATGCTTCTTTAATCAGTGTAACGCCGCATTGTTGCGCTAATTGATCAAGCTTCACGTTTGGCGTAGCGAGGACCATTAACGGCAGGTCGAGTGTCGTGGCAGCTCTTAATATAGCTTGGTAGATATCGATATTGGTCATCATGTCGTTGTATAACGCGCCGTGAGGCTTGATGTAACTAACGGCAGTACTATAAAGCGCGCAGATCCCGTTCAATGCACCAACTTGATACAAAATAGCATTGGTGATCTGTTGTGAGGTATGGGGTATTGAGCGCCGCCCAAAACCATGCAGGTCGTGATAGCTTGGGTGTGCGCCAATGCTAACCTTGTGTTGCTGGGCCAGGCGCACCGTTGTTTGCATAACATCAGGGTCTGACGCATGAAAGCCACAGGCAATATTGGCCATATCAATATAAGGCATTATTCCTTGGTCTTGACCCATGGTCCAGGCAGAAAAGCTTTCACCCATGTCGCAATTTAGATTCATTGTATGATTAAGTTATTGTTTAATTGGAATTAAGTATAGATTCTTTAATCGGTTTTTTGCTATCTCGCGGCTGTTTCTTTAATATAGCGTTATTCACATCACATTGAGTCAGTATTTAGATGAACGTATTAGTAACCGGCGGTATGGGCTATATCGGTAGCCACACATGTATTCAGCTTCTCCAAGCCAACATAACTCCTATCATCTTTGACAACCTGTATAACAGTAAAGCCAGTGTTACTTCACGCTTACATGAGGTAACGGGTCAAGAGCTTGCTTTTGTTAAAGGTGATATCCGCGATAAAGAACTATTGGTTTCAACTATGCGCCAGTACAATATTGATGCGGTTATCCATTTCGCTGGCTTAAAAGCTGTGGGTGAATCAGTGCAAAAGCCATTGGAATACTATGACAACAATGTGAATGGTACATTAGTTTTGGTCGATGCAATGCGAGAGGCTGGTGTAAACAGCTTGATCTTTAGCTCGTCGGCTACGGTTTATGGTGACCCACATACTGTGCCTATCACAGAAGACTTCCCAACCAGCGCGACTAATCCATACGGACGTAGCAAGTTAATGGTTGAGGAATGCCTTACTGATTTCCAAAAAGCTAACCCGGATTGGAGTATCACTTTGCTACGTTACTTTAACCCTGTTGGCTCGCACCAAAGTGGTCGTTTAGGCGAGGATCCCCAAGGAATTCCTAATAATCTGATGCCATTTGTGGCGCAAGTAGCGGTGGGCCGTCGAGAGTACCTATCAGTATTTGGTGACGACTATGCAACTCCAGATGGTACCGGGGTGCGCGATTACATCCATGTTATGGATCTTGCAGATGGTCATATCGCGGCGCTAACTAAAGTCGGCGACCGCAGTGGACTACATACCTTTAATCTAGGAACGGGTAATGGTTCAAGCGTATTAGATATGGTTAAAGCGTTTGAGCAAGCTAGCGGTAAAAGTATCGCATATAAGATTGCTCCGCGTCGCGCTGGAGATATTGCCGAGTGCTGGGCTGATCCGGCCAAGGCTGAAAAAGAGCTAGGATGGAAAGCAACCCGCAGTTTACAACAAATGACACAAGATACATGGCGTTGGCAATCGGAAAATCCGAATGGTTACCCTGAATAATTCCGAATAAACGATGTAAATATTTCCTCATATGTTGTTACACTATTGGTAGAGTTTTGTTTCGGGACACGGAACGTCAGGTCTGAATTAGACATATCTTGTATATATAGTGGGGAATATAATGGAATTAGCGTTAATTGTTACGTTTATTGTGTCAGCGGTTGTTATGCTTAAAAAAGAGATAAACGCTAACAAATAACTTTTTGATAGCCACTCCTTTTCATTTACAATTTAAGCTATCTGTAAGCCAACTCAACCGAGTTGGCTTTTTCGTATTTACTAAACGGAGCAATCCACAAAAGGATTTTGATGATCACCCCAATCACGTTAGAAGCGATGCATATCTTGGACGCAATTGAGCGAAGAAGCAGCTTTTCTGCGGCAGCAGAAGAGTTAGACCGTGCACCATCCTCATTGAGCTATCAAATCCAGAAGTTAGAGCAAGAGCTTGATATTGTTATCTTTGATCGCTCAGGCCATAGAGCTAAACTTACGCCCGCAGGGCGGGTTTTATTAGACAAAGGGCGCATGATTCTAACCGCAACACAAGAAATGATAGCCGATGCTAATAGTGTAGCAAATGGCTGGGAATTAGAGCTTACCATCGCCTTTGATGGGGTGATCCCGGTCTCGCATTTTTTTCCGTTAGTCGAAGAGTTGGGTAAGCGCAGCAAGACCAGACTCAAGCTTCAAGAGGAGATCTTAGCAGGTAGCTGGGAGTCATTGAGTAGTGATAGGGCGGATATTCTCGTTACACCCAAGATAGGAAATATGTTGCCTGAGGCAAAGATACAAACTATAGGTAATATAGGTTTTACTTGGGTTGCCGCACCATCGCATCAAGTACATAAACGTAGTAGTGAGTTTGATCGCGAGGCACAAACCAAATATAGGGTGATTGCGATTGCGGATTCAGCCAGAACTAACCCAGTTAGAAGTATTAATGTGTTGGAAAAACAATCACGCCTAACGGTATCCAACTTTGCAGCAAAACTAGAAGCGCTAGAAATGGGGCTTGGTATTGGCACTTTATCCACTCATGTTGCGCAACAAAAAATCGAGCAGGGAAAGCTAAAGCGCATAGAGGGCAGTGAACATGGAAACCTTGAACTGATTGTGGCTTGGAAGCGTAATCAGATGGGTAAAGCTAAGGCATGGGTTATTCGTAACCTATCCAAGATATGCGATCTTGAGTTATTGGATAGGAAATAACTCTGATTAATCGTGTGAGCGACCTTTAAACGCCAAGGCGATACGCTGACCAAATACATTCACCATTGCGCCGATTACTATCAGTGCCGCGCCTATATAGGTAGATATCGTAGGGCTTTCTTGAAATAACCATATGCCGAGCAGCGCAGAAAAAATAATCTGTACGTAAGAGTAGGCCGATGCCTGTCCTGCGGCTTGGGTTTGCATCGCTTTGGTTAATCCAAATTGGCCAATCTGAGTAAATATTCCCACTAAAACCAGTAATAGAATCATATTCATACTTGGCAAAATGAGGGTATCCCACCCTAAAACCAGTGAAACCGGTAGGGCTATTAGCGGAAAATAAAAGATAATTACAGAGCTATCTTCGCTATTGCTTAGCTTTCTTACGATCACATAAGCGATAGAACTACCCAAAGCACCCAGCAAGGCTACCATGATACTAAAGGGTGGCAATTCACTTGTGGTAGGGTTTGCCATTGATGGTTGGACAATAACGATTAAACCGACCAAGCAAAGGGCTATGCAAGCTATCGTAGGTAGCTTAATGGTCTCTTTTAAGAACAATAAACCGAGAAGTGCGGTAAATACGGGATGGGTGTATTGTAAAATCGTTGCTTCAGCCAATGGCAAAGTCGTAATCGCATAATAGACACACATCAATGCCATAGAGCCAACCACACCGCGTAAAATAAGCAAAGGCTTGTTGTTTCCCCAAATGGAGATCCGTTTTCTTTTTACGTCAGCATAACTAATGACCAAAGATACCAGTGCACGCGCTGCAACAATCTCAAATACGGGTACTCCGTGGTTGGAGACGTATTTAACACAAGCGGACATGAAGGCAAAGCCGAGTGCTGATAACAGCATGAAACGGACACCAGTAGGTATCAATGAGTGTGTTGTGGGCATGATTACTTTATACAACTGAACTGCGCGTCATGGACGCGCAGTGGGGGGAGATTAGAATTTTTTTGGAGCGAAACCTGTCATTACGTCAACGCGTAATTCTTTACCTAGTTTGGTCGTAGGGTGTACAACAACCAGTCCTTTGACAGAGCGTTTTAGTTTACCCATATCTGCTTGTTCTGCTTTGGTAATTTCACGAGAAAAAGGCATATCAAGTAGAGTCTTGCGTTCCTTGTTCATGTCGTAGCTTTGCTTATGCTTAAGCGTATTTGCTTTTTTGGTAAGCTTTTCAATTTCATCAGTAAATTTACTGATCATTTCCTGATCGCTACGTGATTTAGCCGCGTCGAGTTTACGCTTACAGGTTTCGATGCGGTTATGTAGATTTTGTAGCTCTTGCTTAGTTGACATGAAAATATTCTCGTTAGCTCAGGGTAAAGGCCGAGGATTGTAACATAGCACCATCCGTATTCTTAGCCTAAAACGGTATTATTTAACTAAAATCTAGCTTCATTTCGGCAATCCCTTCTTCAAAGTCGACCGCGACACTAAAGCCCAATGCTTGCGCTAGCCCTATCATTCCGCGGTTGGTAGGCATAGTGACCCCCTCTAAGCGCTTAAGGCCTTTGTTGCGGCTGTGTTGTATCGCCGCTTGCATTAGTATTTTACCTAACCCGACTCCTTTTTTATCAGAGCGTATCAATACCGCAAACTCAGCCACATTGTTACGGATATTGGTAATAACTCTAGCCACACCTATGATATCTCCGTCCAATTCGGCAATGAACGCCATTTCACGGTCATAATCAATTTGAGTGAGATTTGCGAGAGCCATATGGTCGAATTCACCCACGTCACTAAAGAAACGCTTATACAGATCTTCTTTGCTTACCTTGCTAATAAACGCCGCGTGGTTCGGTTCGTCTTCTGGACGAATAGGTCTAATTGTAACCTTAGTGGCGTCTTTTAGTTGGGTGCTTTGTTCGAGTTCAACAGGGTAGGCTTTTATGGCGAAGGTTGATTCCTTGGCTGAGGTTTCTAACCATGCGTCAATGTAGTTGAGTTGATGTTGGCTATCAAACACCCCAGCCAGTGTTATCCCGCTAATGCACGGTAAATCAATGACCATCTGCGAAAAAGAGACTAAGTTTCGAGTTAATTGGTCAAACCTCGTTTCAGATAAAGGGGCTAATTTTTGTTGCTTTAGGGCATCTTTTATCAGGGTTTGAGCAAGCTTTTGATTGAGTGGTGGTAGGCCAATGGTCAGTAAATGGTCTTGTGCATCGTCCAATCGTGAAAGGGCAATCACGGCACCGAAGGTAGGGTCATTATACATTTTGATATAAAGGTCGACTGGCCGTAACTGAGTGATCAGATTCAAGTCGTAGTGACTGAGAATTCGGTGTGCCACCTCTCTTGAAATGGAACCAGATACAGAGTCAAGAATTGAGACAACCTCAGTAAGTGGCTGACGCGCTTTGGTGATGGATAATGGTGTCTCCATAAGCTGGATCTGACTGGCGCGATAGCGAATAAGGTGCATAAATGCCGTGACACTGCTTTCTGGGGTGCGATAGGTAGGAATTCCTGCCTCGGCGAACAGGTTACGCGCTTGCTTGGCACTGGTTTCACCTAACCAATTGGTTAATAAATTAATTCGTTGTCGTTTAGGGTGGCGCTGGTAGGTATCAAGAATGGTTTGCGCAACATAAACCGGGTCAGCAAGTGCTGTTGGACTATACATAACGAGGATGGCATCCACGCAGTCGCTTTCCATTAGATGCTCTAATACCTGAGATAGCCGGCTAACCTGGTCTTCTCCTGATATATCAATCGGATTACAGTGACTAGATTGATTACCGGTTAGGCTGTTTATCTTGTCCTGGGTTGCATCATTGAGTTGCGCTAACTTACCCCCAAGTCGATATAGGGTATCGGTAGCGATTACCGCAGGGCCCGAGCCATTGGTAATGATGGCTAATCTCTTACCTTTAAGAGGAACAGAATGAGTCAAGGTTTCTGCGGCCGCAAATAGCTCATGGGTTGAGAATACCTGTAAAATCCCACTGCGCTCAAATGCGGAATCGTATACAACATTAAGAGATTTAAGGCCACCGTGATGCTGAATCGACAGCGATTTTGATGCGTCATTACGCGCGCCTTTTAACACCAAGATTCGCTTGTTCCGCGCACATGAACGCGCCGCTGAAATGAAGCTTCGCGCATCTTTAATATGTTCAATATAGAGCAATATTGCTTCTGTTTTGCTGTGCATTGCAAGGTAATCAATAACCTCTGACACCCCCACATCAGCCATACTACCGATAGAAATATAGGCTGAAAAGCCGATGTTCTTCTCTGCCGCCCAATCTAAGATGGTACTCCCCATTGCCGCTGACTGAGATACAAAGGCTATTTTCCCTGGTAACACCGGGGTTGGTGATAGAGAGGCGTTGAGATTTGCCCAAGGTAAAATGATACCCAGGCTGTTTGGGCCCAACAAACGGATTTTGTAGCGCGCCGATAATGCTCTGAGTGTAGAGAATTTGCTTGGGTCGTAAAAAGTATTGGCAATAATTATCGCGACGCGTACGCCGGAGGTGCGCATTTGTTCAAACAGTATCTCGTCATCAAAATGCTCAATGCAAATCACAGCAAATTCTGTGCTTATGGGCAGCTCGCTCAATGATGGATAACACAATATCCCTGCCACAGAGGTATGTTTTGGATTGACGGGTAAGATAGTTCCGCTGTAATCACTTTTTAGCAGGTTTTTTATGATCACGTTACCCGCAGAGCGAGGTTGGTTGGACGCTCCGATTATGGCAAGGCTTCTAGGATTGAATAACGAGTCCATCACAGTTCCGTAGTGAGATATCTGAGCGATGGTTTAATATTAATCTAAAACGTATCGATATTTTGTGGCTTTTGTTATGGATTAGTAAAATGTGCGTATGTGATCACAACAGATTATCGAATCAAATGACTATTTCCTTGCTTATCAATCAGATGATGGCATCATTTTATAAAATCTTAAGGATAGAGCCCTTGTTATGAAAAAAATTGCCATTATCAGTATCGCGTTATTGTTGGGAGCTTGCAGCTCGAGTGATGAATATCAAACTCAAGTTGAATCAGAGGGCTACCAAGAGCAGTTCCAACAGCAACCACAAGTTGTTGATCCAGTAGAGCAACCATCCGCAGCCCAAGATGAAGACGACGTAGTAGTAAACCAGCCGGTCGTTCAGGACCAACAAGCGATCTCAGAACAAGAGGTTGCAGCTACACCTGTCGCGGTAGACGAGTCACAACCACAAACTGATGATGCAAACAAACAAGCGCCAAGCCAAGGGTTTGCCATTCAATTGGCGACGTTGTCTGATCATGATAAAGCGATGGCGTTTGCTAAGAGCCTGAATTTAGACTCCTCATTATGGGTGCAACAAAAACAAATATCCGGAAAAACTGTCTATTCAGTGGTAATGGGCGACTTTGGTGATTATGACCAAACTAAGGCGACAATCGCAGCGATGCCACAAGACTTACAAAAATTAAAGCCATTTGTTAAAAACTTCTCCGATAGCGAGCTTTCTGACACGCAAAGCTTTGAGTTGATTAAGTAATTATTGAGTTAGGTATAAATAATAATGTCAAAAATTAATGTGCTGTTATTGTGCGGCGGCGGTTCTTCAGAACATGAGGTTTCATTAGTTTCTGCAGACTATGTGCAACAACAATTAGCGTTAACCGCGGAGTTTAATGTTGTTCGTGTCGAGCTTAAGAATGATAAATGGGTACTTAGTGATGGGAATGAATGTTACCTAGATATCCATAGTTCAGAGTTAGTCGATCAACAAAAACGCACGCACCTTGATTACATTGTCCCTTGTATTCATGGTTATCCGGGCGAAACTGGCGATATTCAATCGCTGTTTGAACTGGCTAACATCCCGTATTTAGGCTGTGGACCAGAGGCAAGCAGTAATAGCTTCAATAAAATCACCTCTAAGCTTTGGTATGATGCAATTGATGTTGCCAATACACCCTATTTATTCCTAACTCAAAATAACCCGCACAGTATTGAGAAAGCGCAGCAAGCGTTTGAACAATGGGGTGGGCTGTTTGTTAAAGCTGCTCGCCAAGGCTCTTCTGTTGGTTGTTACAAGGTCACGTCAGAGGGTGCGGTTGCAACAGCGATTCAAAACGCATTTGGCTATTCAGACCAAGTGTTAGTTGAGAAGACCGTAGTTACCCGCGAACTTGAGGTTGCTGCTTATCAGTATAACGGTGAGCTTATTGTCACACCGCCTGGAGAAGTGGCCGCACCGGTTGATAGCTTCTACACCTATGAAGAAAAATACAGCTGTGATAGCCATGCAGTTACTGAAGTTGAGGCAAAAGGACTCACTGAGCAACAACTTGAGCTCATTGAACAATATTCTCGACGCGTTTTCACCCAGATGGGGCTTAAGGATTTGTCGCGAATTGATTTCTTTTTAACCCAAGAAGGCGATATTTACTTGAACGAGGTGAATACCTTCCCGGGGATGACACCTATTTCAATGTTCCCGAAAATGGTGATAAACAACGGACATCAATTTTCTGAATTCCTTGCTCAAGCGATAAAACGCAGCCTTTAATCCCAAGGTTTTATGGTCTTGAATCGTAAGCGCTCTTTGTCTGCCATTACCTGTTTACCTAGGTATTGGGCAGGCATTGCAGGACTAACCCAGCGTCCAAATTCCGTGATGTCTGTTATGTGATATCCCTGTGCGGACAACTGTTTTACTGCGCCAACTCGCGCCGATTGTCCGGTAAACTTGGTATTCACATTAAGCCTTTGTTCAATTGCACGAAATACGCGGTAGATAGACGAAGCATCTAGAGCCATATCACCTATATTGCCGTGACGATCGAGTCGCCTAAATACCGGCCCGCTGTGCTCGGCAATCATTAGCATCCAACTACCTAAAATATCACTGCTGGCCTGAGATAACTGATAGGTCTGTTCGCCAAAACGGATCCAATAGTAGGGCGCTTTGTATTGTAGCTGTGCAAATTGAAGCGCTCTTAACTCGCTCCGTTTTAGGGCACATTCAAACATAACTGAGACAAGGGCGACATCTCTTAGCGTTTTAAGGTCGCTGTCACTGCTTAACTGCTGTTGTAGTATCTGCAAATGTTGTCGGTCAAAAGAGGGGGCTTGACGAGCGTCGCCTTTTTTATCTAAACGAGTTTGCGCCATATTTAGCTTAATCTGCCGGTGATTACATGGGTCTTTGTGGTCGTGAAAACGATGCACTAACCCTATGCTAATGGCAGTACGTTTGATTGTGGAGTACTTCTTGGTCTTGGCTTGCTTGTCGAGAAACAACCTAACTGCGATAGTCGAAGCCGGTAGGGCAACTACGTTATTGTTATGGCAAAACTCCACAAAGTGGTTCCAATCATTTGTCATAGATAACAATGAGTTGTGGCTATATTGCTGCACGGTTAATTGATTTAAATCTTCAATTGAGACCAAGGAGTTAAATCTGGCACAGCTCAATTGCCGCATTTGAACATCAACGATGGGGATACACTTCTTTCTCATCTAACGCACTATAACTAATATATTGTATGTCTTAACAATAAACCAAATCGCGCCAAATATCCAATGTATTACCTGGCTTCTATTCTATAGTGATACACACAGAGACTTCATCAATTTTTCAACCAACACTGCGATCAACGCTGAGCTTCGTTCGTAAAAATGATAATATTAACTATCACAAATTATTAGGGCATATCCATGAGTCTCGTATATTCAACCGAAGTTGGCAGAATCAAACCAGAACAAGAGAAAGTACAGCGCGAAAAAGGTGATGGCGTGGTACGAATTCAAAGACAAACTAAAGGTCGCAAAGGCAAGGGCGTGTGTTTAGTTACCGGTTTAGATCTTGATGATGTAGGGCTTAAGTTGATGGCTGCGGAACTTAAAAAAGTATGCGGTTGTGGTGGGTCGGTCAAAGACGGCGTTATCGAAATTCAAGGCGATAACAGAGACAAGATCAAACTACACTTAGAAAAGAAAAATTTTACCGTTAAACTTGCTGGCGGTTAATCTCCATCCCACTATTTAAGAGAGCCTCTTAAAATAGAGGCTTTTTGTGTTTTAATACCTAGATAAAACATCGAGAGAAGATGACAACTAAAAGTCACAAAAAATACGCACTTAAAGGCGCTATTGCTATGATCCCTTTAAGTGTTGCGGTCATTCCTTGGGGCCTATTAGCAGGCTCATATGCCATCGACTCAGGGCTAAGCCCGTTAGAGAGTCAGGCATTATCAACTATCTTGTTTGCTGGATCAGCACAACTGGTCATCACTGGGATGCTAAAGGCAGGCGCTGGAATGGTAACCATGCTGCTAACTACGCTGTTTATCACTTCAAGGCACTTTTTATATAGTGTATCGATGCGCGATCGGATTAGCCCATTGTCATTGAAATGGCGTTTGATCCTCGGTTTCTTATTAACAGATGAACTGTTTGCTATCTGCGGTAATCAATCAAAAGATAGGTTTAACACTTGGTATGCGCTTGGCGCAGGACTGAGCTTTTATTTATGCTGGAATATCGCAACCTTAGTTGGCATTGTGGCCGGAAGTTATCTTCCTATTTTAAGCGAATTAGGGTTGGAGTTTGCGGTAGCCGCCACCTTTATCGCTTTAGTCGTACCCGCAATTAAGGACTCTCCGACGTTAATCGCTGTACTGGTCGCCTTGTTCCTATCGGTGGGACTTCATCTATTAAACATTGAAGGGGCTCTTATGCTCTCAAGCCTTGGTGGAATGTTAGCCGGCTTTGCTGCAGAGAAAGTGAAGGGGAGTCAGCTTTGACTTTAATAACAATCTTCATACTTGCAAGCTTGGTTTTTTTCAGTCGTTATCTTTTCCTGGAGCCTAAACTGCCACTCAGGATTGCGCCTTGGTTGCAGCGGATCCTAAGTTATTCAGGGCCTACCGTTTTGACCGCTATCACGGCGCCAATTGTATTTACGCCGCAAGATACATTATGGGTTTCTTTATACAATCCATATCTTCTGTGTGCCATATTAGCCATCATCATTATATATAGAACTCATAACGTACTGTTGACCACAGTAGTTAGCATGATGATCTTCTTAGTGCTTAATAACCTGGTATTTACTCATTAACATTCAGTCAAAATTTGGCACAAAAAAAGCCCCGTTAATAACGGGGCTTAATAATATCTATCAGATTATCTGAGATTACTTCTTAAGGTTAGTGAAGTAGTCGAAGATAACTGGTACGTCGTTTTGACCCATGCCTGCATCAACAGCAGCTTGTAGGCTAGTAGAAGTACCTTGAGCGATTAGAGACTCAGTACCTAGCTCTTCACATAGTGCAAGGAAGTAACCAAGGTCTTTGTTTGCGTTAGCAACAGAGAAACCTAGTTTTTCTTCGCCATCTACAGCGTAGAATTTGCAGAACTGCATGAATGGAGAGTTAGAAGGACCAGCTGACATTATGTCAAATAGTTGCTGACCGTCAACGCCTGCTAGTTTAGCAACTGCGAACGCTTGAGACATAGTAGCAACAGTAGTCATACCCATGAAGTTGTTAACAAGCTTAGTAACGTGACCTGCACCTAGAGCACCTAGGTGGAATACGTTTTCGCCTTGTTCGTCAAGAACTGGTTTAACTTTGTTGAAAGTATCGATGTCGCCAGCAGCCATGATGTTAAGAAGACCATCTTTAGCGTGAGCAGGAGTACGACCTAGAGGAGCATCGATCATGCCAGCGCCTTTAGCAGCAAGGTCAGCACCAATCTTCTTAGTAGAAGCAGGGATAGAAGTACCGAAGTCGATTAGAGTTTTGCCTTCAGACATACCCGCTAGGATACCAGTTTCGCCGTAAACAACTTTCTCAACAACTTCAGAAGTTGTTAGGCAAAGCATTACGATGTCAGATTTTTCAGCAAGTTCTTTACCAGAAGTTGCTTGAGATGCATTACCACGAGCTAGAACAGCTGCAACTGCATCTTTGTTTAGATCCATTACGTTTACTTCAAAACCGCGGGTTTGAAGGTTTTCTACCATGTTGCCGCCCATAAGGCCAAGGCCGATGAAACCAATTACTGGTTTAGTCATGTCTAACTCCTAATTCATATACTATTGTATTACTATTTATGAGGATAATATACTTTGCCTTAGATTTACGCAATGACTCAGAGGCCAAAAGTGTTAAATAGGTCGCGTTTCTTGATTTGATGTCGTCCAAAACAGGTGCCTAATCGCATATTAGTATAGGCAATACCTGAGTTTATAAGCACTTTTTTTAAAAATTCTTTAAACGCAGGTAAGTGTTACTAGATATGAATAGGGATAATAACGACGCTTAAAAGACCAAATATGCACCGTTTCAATAGAAGAATATCACTCGAAAATAGGGTTATATTGTAATATTAATTAGATCAAGTTCGAATGAGTCTATCACCTGTATATACACACAAATCAGGCAAGATTGAGGATAAAGCTAAGTTGTGCGTTTACACCGGTCTGAAAAATATGAGCAATAAAAGTATCCGCAATAAAACTATGCGCAATCGTTACAAAGACAATTCATCTCTAACTGTTGACTGGAAAGCGTGTAACCAGCTTGCTGCGCGCAAGATTGCAGCTCGGCCATAGTAGATTGACTGATACTGAACTCAGAAACCTTATTACAGTTACTACAAATAAAGAATTGCGGAACCCCGTGGTCGTGTTGGCAGGTAATATGAGAACATGCGACATATTTATTGGCTAGGCTTAGTTTATGTACTAACGACTCAGCCTCTAAAAACTCGAGAATGCGGTACATAGACATTGCAGGTACCGTAATATCAAACTCCTGTTTGCAGTAATCGATTAGCTCATAAGCAGATAATGCTTTTTTAGACAGTACCAAACCAGATAAAATCTGCTTACGCTTTGTAGTTAAGCGAGAGCCTCGATCCTTACAAACCGATTCTGCATGGTTAATGATATCGTCTAATTGCGTCATTGAAATTACCTGTAAAAGCGAGCATAGCCTCATAGAGCCTGTATGATATAACATACAGAGCAGTTTCCATAATCCATATTAAAGAACTCTAAGTTTCTATTCAAATGTTGATATTTTTGGCGTAAAAGAATCTGCCAACTACCACACCTAGTTACGGCTATACAAGGAAAGTTAAGAACATGGTATTACCAAACACACAGATATGCATTGAAACACCAAATCTGTTGATTTCGAACTTAGTCGATGCCGATTGGGACATGTTCCACTCTCTATATACTGACACAGACGTAATTAAACATTGTTTTGACCAACCCCAACTTCCTGATATTAAAAACAAGTTCGTAGATAGAGTACAACCTTGGCTAAAAGAGTCCGATTCGTGGTTATGCCTCACCATTCAACAATCCAATAGTTCAGTTAAGTTTGGAATCACCGGTTTCTGGCTGGATGGGGACACCGCCGAAGTGGGGTTTCTATTAAGGTCCCAGTTTCAAGGCAAGGGCTATGGCACAGAGTCCTTATCAGCATTGATACATTGGGCAGAGCGCCATCACGGGATAGACAAATTTCGCGCGGTTGTAACGCAAGGTAACATTGCCTCAGAACGCGTACTACACAAATGTGGATTCAGACTTCAAAAAATCATCCCAGATGTTTATCAAATGCGCGGGCAGCTTTATTCTGATCTTATTTACGAGAGATAAAAATTGAGGAAACCCAAATATATTGACGTCTCTTGACCCCACAACTAGCCTTGCACGCGATAGCGGGGCTAGGGTATTTTAATCCGAATTTTTTGGAATAACGGTTTTCGTGTTTGACGGCCTCAATCGCTAAGAAAATTTGTGGACACCCATAAATATTGACGCCTCTTGGTCCCACAACTAGTTTTAAGTGATTCATAGCGCACTTCGGAGGTAGTTGTTATGACCCAATCTCGACAGTCTCAAGTCTCCCTTTCTGATACTCCTTATTATCATTGTATCTCGCGTTGTGTTCGCAGAGCCTATCTGTGTGGTGACGATAAATATACAGGGCAATCATTTGAGCACCGCCGAGCGTGGGTGGTTGAGCGGATGCATTATTTGTCGACGGTATTTAGTATGGATATCTGCGCCTATGCGGTGATGTCAAATCATTACCACATTGTGCTGCATGTCGACGAGCAATTAAATCAACAGCTTAGTGATGAAGAGGTCTGCTGGAGGTGGGGGCTGTTGTACTCACTTCCCGTATTAGTTCAGCGCTGGCTAAAAAAGCAAACCTGCGCTGAAGTTGAAAGTAAAGCGGCTCTTAGTATCATCAATGATTGGCGAGATCGCCTGATTGATATTTCATGGTTTATGCGCAGCCTAAATGAGTTTATTGCACGCAAAGCCAACGCAGAAGATGACTGCTCCGGAAGGTTTTGGGAGGGGAGGTTTAAGTCTCAAGCGTTACTTGATGAAGAAGCCTTATTAACGTGCATGGCTTATGTCGATTTGAATCCGATACGCGCAGGCATCAACGACAGTATCGAAGCGTCTGAATACACCTCCGTTTATGAGCGTGTTCACGGAGTGTCACATCAAGATGAACAGCAAAGTGACAACCCTTGTAACAAGAAGGCATTATTTGGTTTTGTTGGCGATACCAGTGAGTCTGAGCAGCTTGGCATTCCGTATTCATTACTCGATTATATTGAGCTAGTGGATTGGAGTGGCCGTGTTATTCGAAATGACAAACCCGGTGCAATTGTCGCTTCGCACCCGAAACTACTGCACTCACTCGGCTTAGATACAGAGACTTGGATGGGCTTAGCCAGTAATTTTGGTAAAGATTATCAAGGAGCTGTCGGTACACTAGATGAATTGGCGTTATTTGCAGAGCACACAGGTAGGCGATGGATAGCGAAAAAGAACCAACTGCGACGATGTTTGCACTAACCACTCGCTCTATTTACTCATATTCACCACATCTCCATATTAATTAGCCTAGCTAACGATACGCCACGCCTTGAATTCCCCAATTTACGTATTTTAATGTCAATTTCACGGCACTGACCAACATTTAGCCGATTTGAACGCTTGATTTTGCGCTTTACCATGTAGGGGTTAAGTATCGTTCTGATTTCGAAATAAACTGGATGTCTGATTTCTACTATTGAGCTCCGAATCGAATACTAAGCAGAGCATATTATTTATAAAGAACCTTAAGAAGAGGGTAAGCAATCTATCTTGATTGCTTATGAGCTATATTAACAATATTATTCAATTTAACATAATATACATTATGCGCACCGAGGTATTCTAGGTATCGAACCAAGGCCGACACTTAATCATGAGTTCATTTTGGTAATGTTACTGCCGCCTTACGAGCTGCAACTCCAATTAAAATTACACCCGCACCTAAAATCCATTGAGAGTCTAAATGTTTTAAAAAATCATTATAGCCATCAACAAGCGCCAATACAGTCAAAGCTACCCCGCAACATAAACAAACTGCGCGGAACACATGTTTAGGTCGGATCATCAGGTAGCACCTCTAAATCTATTCTACACCAACAAGTGGCTCGGAAATCAGATCCACTGCATATCAATAATTATAACTTGTGTTGGTTAATTCGTATTCTTTGGCTCTTGAGTACATTTACGCCCTAAAGCCCTAAACGATATACATCGTCAGAATAATTACTAGTGACGCGGTCACAAAGAGCGTCATTTTAAATAACGACCACAGGCTTAGATGAATCCAATATACGCTTGTTTAATTGCGAACCAAAACATAATAAGCTATTGATAATTAAATAGTTACGCCTATTCACATAGAATTAATCTTGCTTGTTTTTATACTCAGCTCGAATTCGTTCTGCTACTAACTTAATTGCTTGTGCAGTACTCATTCCTTCACTCATCAAGCGTTGGATCTCTTCAACTGCTTTCTGTTGCTCGGCATGGCTTATCGGTGGTAAATCATCAAACATGTTAATCCTCTTTTACCCTACTCTTCTGTAAGGTCAATGGTTTTACTAATGGTGTTTTGCTGCTGTATTACTACCGGTCCCTGCCAACGAGAATTGACCATGGAGACGCTCAGTAAATAGCGATTTGCTTCAATCGCATTTTTCGGTAAATGAGTAGGATATCGGGGCGACTCGTAGCTATTACTCCACACCTGACTGTATTTACCTTCTTTATATTCTGAAACTTGTATTTCTTGCCTTGGCAGTGGGCAGGCTCGATTAAGCAATTTGGTTTTATCTACCACCCACTTATCTCGAGATTCCCAGCGCACTGATTGTGGCGGCTTTATCGCATCAATAATGACCCAAGAGTTCCAGCTTTCCCCGTCATTATCTTTAATAGTGAGTTGGTACAATCCACTATCTAAACGGCGAGGGATGTTATAGACCTTCTGCGTTGTATGCATCTGTCTATCATCATTGTAGATTTTTTCAGTCTTTTGAAAGATCTGGTGTTCAGCAGAGATGTGTCGTTCCGGCCATCGGATAAAATCAATACTGTCTAATTTAGACTGACTATCTATTGTGATTACCAGTTTATGAGACGTTCTACCAGGTCGCTGGGTTGTATTGCGGCTGATATTTATGCTAGTTAACCAAGTTGGCAGGCTTTGTGTCATCAAGCTTTTACCACAATCCTTACTAACAGCCTGCTCAAGTAACGCATCTAAATGAGGTCGAATGTACTGTTCTGACTCTTGCTGCCAAACCTGCACCATCTGTTCAAACATCCCATCTAGGTCATCTTGCAGCAGGCTTTTATGCATCTGTGCAATAGTATTGCTTTCTTCGAACCATTTAGCTTGTGGAGCACTAAATGGCAGTAGCAAAATTAATGAGGCAAGGGATGTTATTTTCATTCAGCTTTCATTTTGTAGCCAACACCACGCAATGTTTCAATTTCGACGCCAGGTAACTTCTGTCGTAATTGCAATACATGGGTATCAACGGTTCTGGTAGTAGGGAAATGATTGTAGCCCCAAACATGGTCTAACAATTCGTCTCTAGTAAATACTCTGCCTAAATTGCTAGCTAGAAACATTAGCAAATCAAACTCAGTGCGTGTTAATGTCACGTCGTCACCTTTATAAGATACCTCTCGGGTAGCTTTATCGATGACAAGGCTTTGTGTAATCACTTTAGAGTCGTCTTGGTCTTCGTCACTATTTAGTGAGCGCAGGTTAGCCCTAACACGTGCAAATAGCTCTGCTTCGGCAAACGGTTTGGTTAGATAATCATCCGCTCCTGCGTCTAACCCTGTCACTTTATCCTTAACTGTAACCAATGCTGTTAACAAGATAATAGGTACGTCTTTAAGGGCCTTCCATTCATGAATATGTGACGCTGAGTCTCCATCGGGTAATTGACGGTCTAGGATAACGAGATCCGCTTGTTGCCAAAGCTTGTTGGCTTCAGCAATAGATTCCGCATGTAAGCATTTATAGCCAGCTAATTCTAAGCTAACCAATAAACCATCGGCTAAGTTTTTATCATCTTCAACGAGAAGAAGGGTCTGTTCCACTTGGGATCTCCATTACAAATTTAGTTGGCGGGCCTTCAAGGTGCATTCGTCCCCCCATTCGATTAACCATAGACTCAACAATCGTTAAGCCCAAACCAAGACCTGCTTCACTTACAAATGGTTTGCGTAGTGATTTCCAATCTTTGGAGCGCAAATTGCCTTGGTCTTCAACTGAAATTATTAAATTTTGTTTGATCTTCATAACACTCAGGCTAACGGGCGCTTGTCCGTACTTAATCGCGTTATTTACCAGATTATCGATACAGTTACCCAACCAATAGATATTGACGTTAGCGTCGGTATCAGAATCAATAACTAATTGAACTGGCGCACTATATTCTTCAACTTTATATTCAAGCCACTCTTTAATCGAAGGCAAATATTCAGTCGCTAGTACCTGATTATCTGATTGCAGATAATCTTTGCTCGCTTCCGCCAACTGCCTAAGACGCATAGAATCTTCACATAAGCGCCTAAATTCATCGTATACAGACTCAGGCAGTTGCTCAAATTCTCGGCGAAACCCCTCTACTGTCATAGACAAACTAGCGATTGGTGTACGCAGTTCGTGAGTCAGTATTTGCAGTACTAACATGCGACTTCTAAGGTCTTGTCGTTTACTATTCCAGCGATAGATTGCCCAACCTGAGATCAGTAACAGGTTTATCACAACCAATAGGTACGCAAACGGCTTTATGAAATCTTGGTCACTATTCTGACTCCAGCAGATATTTCCACGCTCAAAAAAGCATTCATCCACCTGATTGCGCAATGTAAATGTCAGATCGACAGCTTTGGCCTTTTTCTCTATGTTAGCTCTATCAAAAATAAAGTAACTGTCACCCTTTCGAATCCAAAACTCATCACCTTGTATCAACATTGGTGCGCCTTTAATAAGGGCGGTAATAGCATCTCGATTCATTATTTGTAAACGACCGAGCAATGTATCTGGTGAAGCCAAGCTACGTTCACTAATGTGCATGAATGGTTGCAGCTGCTTAAACATATCTGGATGCGCAACCACGTATCGGGATGCGTATGTGCCACCACCGGGATGAATATGATCAGAACGAGCGAACCATTTCAGTGGTAAATGAGTACCACGACAGATAGCTCGGGTAAAAACCAAAGGCTCAGTTACTGCGGGACTCAGCGGCAGCTTACCCTTACATTTTTGCTCCAAACGATAAAGCAACTGAATATCTTTAAGGGGATAATTACTGGTCTGCGGTAGCATCGAATCGGGGCTAATCAGCTCCGTTGGGAAATCGACTTGTATTCGTTGCATGTCATACATTTGCTTTGCGTCATCAAACGAAAACATGCTGGTCAGTAAATCCAACTGTTGAGGTAGCGTTTTAGCCTGCAACATTGGCGATACAAGTATAAGAAATAAGGTAACGAACGAGAAACGCAAAGACAGCAACATATAGTAAATAACAATGGTGCTCACTATACCTATAAACTTACTCGCATACCAAAATTAACTGGCATTCTTACTAAGAAATGACACGAAGACGAGTTGCGGGGTTAGCATCTCACCCCTTCAACTTAACCGAATGCACTGTTCAAAAAAAGGGACTCAAATTGAGTCCCTTTTTGGTCATTTAATTCACTTAAAGGTGCTCTAAAATACTAGAGCAGCTCGCCTTAGCATCACCAAACAACATCGTTGAATTCTCTTTGAAGAACAGTGGGTTTTGAACGCCAGCGTAACCTGGATTCATAGAGCGCTTAAACACCACTACATTTTTGGCATTCCACACTTCTAGGACTGGCATGCCAGCGATAGGACTACTTGGATCGTCAAGAGCGGCTGGGTTTACCGTATCGTTTGCACCAATGACTAGCACTGTATCCGTTGTTGGGAAATCATCATTGATTTCATCCATTTCTAGTACGATATCATAAGGCACCTTAGCTTCAGCAAGTAGTACGTTCATATGCCCAGGCAAACGTCCTGCTACAGGGTGAATACCAAAGCGAACCTCAACCCCTTTCGCTCGAAGCTTTTCTGTAATTTCACGCACTGGATATTGCGCTTGAGCGACTGCCATGCCGTATCCAGGAGTAATAATTACAGACTTTGAATCCTTAAGCATCTCAGCGACTTCTTCAGCAGATGACTCACGATGTTCACCATAATCTTCATCAGAACCTGAGGCTGAAACGTCTTGTCCAAATCCGCCAGCAATTACGCTAATAAATGAGCGATTCATTGCTTTACACATAATATACGACAGTATTGCGCCTGAAGAACCAACCAGCGCCCCTGTCACAATCAGAAGATCGTTCGCCAACATGAAACCGGCCGCCGCCGCCGCCCAACCAGAGTATGAGTTCAGCATTGATACAACCACTGGCATATCCGCACCACCGATTGACGCGACCAAGTGACAACCAAACGCAAATGCAATCAATGTCATCAGGAACAATGGGAATAGAGCACCATCGCCACCTAGATACCATTTCATCAATAACCCTGAAACCACAATCGCAGCTAGATTAAGCTTATGCTTATGCGGAAGATTTAATGCAGATGAAGAGATCACCCCACGCAGTTTACCGAAAGCAACAATGGAACCGGTAAAGGTTACCGCTCCAATAAAGACCCCTAAATAGACTTCAACTAGATGGATCATATGCTCAGCATGCGTGGTAAGCACAGGTGCGTGTAGCAGGCTGTTATACCCGACTAGCACCGCAGCCATACCTACGAAGCTGTGTAGGATGGCGACCAATTCAGGCATTTCAGTCATTTCAACTTTCTTGGCATAATGAATACCAATTCCGCCACCAATAACCATAGCTAAGAGAATCCAAGCAACCCCGCTTGAATGTGGGCCGAAGATGGTAGCCAGCAAGGCAATCGCCATACCAGCAATACCATAATAGTTACCATTACGTGCGCTTTCTTGCTTTGAAAGCCCCGCTAAACTCAATATAAAGAACACCGCAGCAACGATGTAAGCTGCTTGTACTAATCCTGCAGACATTGAATACTCCTTTAGTCTTTACGGAACATTTCTAACATACGTTTAGTCACCGTAAAGCCACCAAAGATGTTGATACTCGCAATTAACACGGCGATAAATGCTAAAACATTCACCACACCATGCCCCTGTCCAATCTGCAATAATGCGCCAACGATGATAATGCCAGAGATGGCATTAGTTACTGACATTAAAGGCGTATGCAGTGCATGGGTTACATTCCAGACCACGTAATAACCCACTACACAGGCCAATACGAATACCGTGAAATGCGCCAAGAATGCAGCTGGAGCAACAGATGCGACCCAAGCAAAGGCGCCAACACCGACCGCCAACCCAATGACTTTTTTGATTGGTGATGTTGGTTCTTCTACCTTCTCAATCACTTCTTTGGCAGGTTTCGGGGTAGATTGTGGCTGAGCGGATACTTGAATTGGAGGTGCTGGCCAGGTTACTTCACCTTGTTTAACTACCGTAACGCCTCGTAGTACGACATCATCAAAATCGATATTGATGTTGCCATCTTTCTCTTTGCAAAGCAGTTTAAGTAGATTGACGATATTGGTCGCATAAAGCTGAGAAGCCTGAGTTGGCAGACGACCGACCATGTCCGTATAACCAATAACCTTGACCCCATTTGCGGTAGTAACAACTTTATCCGCTTCGGTGTAGGCGCAGTTACCGCCGTTAGCTGCAGCAAGATCAACGATCACACTGCCCGACTTCATGCTATCCACCATCTCTTTGGTAATTAGCTTGGGTGCAGGACGGCCAGGGATAAGCGCGGTAGTAATAATAATATCAACGTCAGTCGCTTGTTGAGCGTAAAGCGCTTCGGCCTTCTTGTTGAACTCATCTGACATTTCTTTCGCGTAGCCGTCACCAGCGCCACTGTTTTCTTGAAAATCCACTTCCAAGAACTCAGCGCCCATAGATTCGACCTGCTCTTTTACTTCTGGTCTCACATCAAACGAACGAACAATTGCACCAAGACTGCCTGCAGCGCCAATTGCTGCAAGGCCAGCCACACCAGCACCGGCAACTAATACCTTAGCTGGCGGCACTTTTCCGGCTGCCGTTATTTGTCCGGTGAAGAAGCGTCCAAACTCATGTGCGGCTTCAACCACGGCGCGATAACCGGCGATGTTGGCCATTGAACTCAATGCATCTAATGCTTGCGCACGTGAAATTCTAGGCACTGCATCCATTGCCATCACATTGATGTTTTTGCTAGACAGCTTTTCCATCAACTGTGGATTTTGCGCTGGCCAAATGAAACTAATGAGAGACGCGCCCTCTTTTATCATTTCAATCTCAGCGTCTGTTGGTGCGTTGACTTTAAATATCAGATCCGATTGCCAGATCTCATCTAGCGCGGCAATACTCGCACCAGATGTTATATAAGCTGAGTCATCAAAACTGGCTAACGCTCCAGCGCTGCATTCTACTTTAACTTCAAAACCGAGTTTAATTAGCTGCTCAACTGATTTAGGTGACGCAGCGACACGGGTTTCTCCATCGAGTACTTCTCTAGGTACACCGATAATCATTAACGCATACTCCTTGTATACAAATCACAATATTCCACTGTGCAAGCGCTACGCTTGCTTTGTATTTAATACTGCACATCGGCAATTTAAATAACAACAAAAATATAACAAAGTAAGGTCTAACCAGATGCCTACGCCTCTAGTCGAAGATTGAGTCACCCATTTGATCGATAAACATCTGAGCTTTTTTGATCATAAGATCTTGCGCATCCCCTTGGCTTATCAACAGGTCTGAACGAATAAAGCGATGTGTTTTTTGAGCCTCACCTTGGTTTAAAACGATGCGGCCTGCAATACGGTACTGGCCATTTTCAGCAATAGGTTCAGCGTAGATCAAGTACCCTTTATATTCATAAGGTTCGATTTCAACTGCCGGTTTTTGTTGTTTACCGGTGAAAAGACGGCTTAGCCAACCCATATATGTTCCTTGCGACAAAAATATCTATATCCACAATCTAAGGGATACCTAACCTAAAGGCGAGACCAAACTATAAATATTTGAACTTTCTACACAATTTATGAGATCAAGGATGCGTTATACCGATCACACAAAGTAAGTGAGCAGAACCAGCGCAGGAAAAAGACGTGACAATAAGGCTGCTTACTTTCGATAAGTCGCTATTTAGTTGGATTGGTTTTAAAGGGCAGCCGATAGGCTATTGGGCTGGGGTCTATGGCCTAGATGATATGACCATTGATTGCTTACGGATTAATGCATTTAGTGCACTCTTGCTCGTTTTCGATACTTTTTTCATAAATGAAAAATCTGGCTCAATGACGCCCTTCCCTTGTAAGTCTTGCAGCATGAGTAGCCATAGTTTGGCCGTCATCTCAGAATCGGCTAGCGCGCGGTGAAACACTCCATCATGCTCAATATTCTTATACCGAACCAAGTCCCCAAGTTTATGGGTTGGCGCATCTTGATATAAACGGCGCGCTATCAACATAGAGCACGCGAACTGCCCTTGATATTCAATGCCCAAAGGTGCGTATTCCGCATCTAAAAAGCGTTTATCAAAAGACGCATTATGGGCCACTAAATTGCTTGCCCCGACAAATGTCGCAAACTGCTGCATTACCTCAGCACAACTTGGTGCAGAGCGAAGCATCTGGTTTGAGATACCAGTATATCCCTCGATAAATGTGCTGACACGAAAGCCTGGATTCATAAGTTGTTGAAATGTATCTACCACCTCACCGTCGACAAGCTTCACCGCCCCAATTTCAATCGCTCGATCTCCCATATTGGGGGACAGACCGGTGGTTTCGAAATCAAGAACAACAACAGAATTTGCGGACAAAGGCATAACGACTCGAGAAGTTAATAATAGAAAAGAGAGATTCTAACGGCATGGCATCATAAAATCGAAGCCAATTCGTATTTCACGCTAGAAAAATTACAATTAGTGGTGTGTCTAGCCATGCATATTAGTCTTGGTTAAACATTAATATGATGGTGCCCCCACTAAGAGAGCTACCATAATTTAAGTTAATACCGATACCAATGTTATCAACGTATTGCTTAAGAAACGGCGGCGACAATAACCAACCCACACTGGCTTCCCAATACTCACTCGTACCAAAAGCCACCTTCAAGTCGGAGCTAAGATTTATATGACGGACACTAGTGAACAGCGTTTGTCCATATCCTCCCCAGTGCGTAATATCATAAAACACCTTAACGCCGTTGATCCAATATAAGCCTTCTGGGTTGCCTATATCTCCCTGATTAGCTTCACCCCATCCATAGCCATAAAAGTAGTTAAGCTCAGAAAATCCATCCCAGCGCCCCCAATCTTGAGGTCGCTTATAATGCAAATTCACATTGGTTTGAAAGGTCTGTGACCAAGCACTGGTATTAAATGCATTGCCGTCTAAAACATCTCTGAACTGGATCGTGATCGGGTTATTGTAATGATAGGTATTTTTGAAATACATCAGGTTAGTGCCAATACCTGCACCCAAATTCCAATACTTTTGCCAAGGGCGATTTACCGAGTACTCAACACCAGTTGTATAAATATCGTCTATCGCTTTATCCGATTCAAAATCTGGGCTAAGACTCACATCACGCGCCAACCTCATATAAGAAAACATAAACCGCAGGCTGTGTTCTAACTTTGAATTATCCACAAAGGTCAAGGTGGGTAATTGATAGGTATAAGGTAGCGTGGTTACCCCTAATTCTTTACGCAGATTAAGGGAGTCTTCATTGCCAATATCATCACCAATATCAACAAAACGGTTCGGATCAAAGTCCTGAAAACCAAAAGAGAATGCGTCGCTGTCACTTAATAACACCGCCGTTGCAAAGTTACCCTCCAAGATAGAGCGGTAAAATTCAGTTGCATATGCGCAGCTGCTAGCCCCTATAAGGGAAAGCGCAATAAATAACCTAAATTTAAAATTGATTCCCTTCACGTACCATTCAATCCTTAATATATGCCCACTTATCACCGATTTTCATGCTAATTGTTGACTTTAGTGTAAGACTTCTTACGATGGCTATTGAACATTACATAGGTATTAATCATGTCAGAAACCCAAGATATCCAAACCATTGACTTAGCTGAAGTATCGAAAGAACTGCGTCAAGTTATCGAGTTTGATGAAGTCCCAGAACAAATGTATCAAATGGTGGTTTCTATCCATGAAGCTGCTGAACAAGAAGTTCGCCAAGCATGGGATGACCTACCCGCTAGTGCGCAAAACGTGGTAGACAGCTTTGAGCAATTCCACGCCTTAACATCTGTTAGCCAAGCTTTCGCCGGTGTTGGTCTTCTTGAAGAATTTCCAAGCTTAAACATTCCGGAAAACATGGATGAAGAACAAACCAATGCCTATAAGGCACAAATGCTCGATCAAGTACTGTTTAATTGTATAAAAGATATGGTTAAACAGCTGAAAAAAGCTCGCCGTGACCCTATCTTAAAACGTGAATTTAATAGCGTATTCCTACGCGATTAAATTCAATCATCCCATTAGCCCATATTTGGGCTAATGGGATGCCAAATTCTGCTGAGTAAAACTCACGCCTTTGATTTGAGCGTAGAGTGTTGTTCCATGCGTCAGATCTAACTCTCTTGCCGCCCACACAGTTATCGTAGACTTAATTGAGACGCCTGCGGCTAGTTCTAACTCCAGTAATACAGAATGTTCGCTCAACTGCGCAATAGATAGCACCGTTACCGGTAATATATTTCGAATAGAGCTCCCCACCGCTTGTGACGTTGTCACAGATACATCACTGGCATTGATACGTAAACGCATACACTTGTTTACAAGGCCGTTAAAGCCATCATCAGGAACCCATAGACTGTGATTGGCTACCTCTAGTCTGCGCATGCAGTGATCTGTGTGAGGTTCACATACCTTAACGTTCAACAGTGAGCTGTGCTGACCCTGTCCTTTCCATAGCGCTAAGCTTTCTCCGTTCCAAACATCCTCTACTGAGCCAAATCCTGTTATTTCACCCTGTTCGACTAATAACAAGTTATCGGCTAGATTCATGACTTCTTCAAGACTGTGCGTGACATAAATAACTGGAATATCAATGCGTTGTGCCAAATTTTGTAGATAATTTAATACCTCACGCTTACGAGGAATATCTAAACTCGCTAACGGTTCATCCATCAAAAGTAATTTGGGCTGCGAGAGCAATGCACGAGCAATACCAACTCGCTGCTTTTCGCCGCCGCTCAGCTGATGAGGTTTTGCCTCAACCAGATGTTCTATATCTAATAGATTAATAATCTCTTGGTATTTACTCTCATTGACGGTGTTAGGTCTACCATAGTTTAGGTTTTGTTTGATAGACAGATGCGGAAACAATCTCGAATCTTGAAAAACAACTGCGCACTCTCGCTTCCAGATGGGCACTGTTATCCCCGTAGCACTATCAAATAGCACCCTTCCTGATAGCGCAACCCTGCCTTCATCAGGTGTAACTAAACCCGCAATGACATTGAGTAAGGTGGTTTTACCACTACCAGAGCGCCCAAATACGGCGGTAACGCCTTTAGCTGGGATATTGGCATTTATATCAAATGTTTGGGCTTCAAAGCTGTGTTTGAAACTCACCGTCAGCATCAAATATACCCCAAGTTACGTTGTGCTTTTCGAGATAGCAGTTCACTAATAAACAGTGAGCTCAATGCAATAACTATGGCAAGAATACACAGTCGCATCGCTTGAAACTCTGCGCCCGGAGTCTCTAAAAAACTAAACATGGCTAAGGGAATGGTTTGGGTTTCACCCGGAATGTTGGAAACAAAGGTGATGGTGGCTCCAAACTCACCTAAACTGCGAGCAAATGCCAATAGGAACCCAGAAATTAACCCCGGAAGAGTTAGCGGTAAGGTTATCGTAACAAAAACCTTCCACGGCTTTGCACCTAGCGTCATTGCAGCTTGTTCAAACTTAGGGTCAACCCCCATAATGCCTAACCGAATCGACCGCACCATTAACGGCAACGACACCACCGCTGCCGCAAGAACCGCACCATGCCAATTAAACGCAAATGAGATGCCGAATGCATTTTGCAGTGCTCGACCAAATATTCCTTGGCTGCCAAACAAAACCAATAATAGATAACCCACCACCACTGGGGGTAATACCAACGGTAGGTGGATAATCCCATCGAGTAGCGATTTACCGTAAAACTCCTTACGCGCCAACAACCAGCCTAAGCCAATTCCTATCGGTAATAAGCATACAGAAGCGATTAGGGCTATCTTAAGGCTAAGAAGTAATGCCGCTAATTCATAATCGGTTAGCACCATGGTATGTCTTAATTAATCGTCGTAAAGCCAAGCTCTTTTAGCTTGCTTTTCATTTCTTCACCCAAGAAATAGTTATAAACCTTCGTAACTTCAGGCTTATCGGAAAGTTGAATAATTGGATAATTAATTGGTTCATGGAACTGGCTTGGAATAACTTGAAGAACCTTCACCTTTGACGATTGAATTGCGTCGGTATGGTAAACAATCCCCGCAGGAACCTCACCACGCTCAACCATGGCAAGTGTGGCACGGGTGTTCTTCATCGGTGCTAGTTGCTCTTTAATTTGGTCCCATACCTTGAGTTTTTCTAGGGTTTCTTTTGCGTAGATCCCAACTGGTACCGTATTGGGTTCACCAATAGCTAAACGCTGTTTACCCAATAGCCCAGCCCAGTCTGAAGCATTACTCAAAGCAATCGGTTTGGCATGACTCGAATTAGGAATCGTAAGCACCAAGCCGTTAGAGGCAAAATTAAACCCTTTCTGTTTTGGAGATAATGCCTGTTCAACATAATCCATCCACAGTGTATTTGCAGAAATATAGATATCCGCTGGCGCCTTATGCTCTATTTGACGCGCTAAAGAAGACGAGCTACCAAACACCGCTTTAACTTCGATATTTGAGTCTTCAAAGTGCTTGGTTACTTGTGTTACCGCTTCGGTCATAGAGGAAGCGGCATATATATAAACAACCGGTTTAGCGTAGGTCAGTGAGCTAAAACAGATAGCTAAAAATAGCGTTATAAATCGATACATAATGAATGGTGTCCAAATGCACTTAAGTTAAAAAGTGCGTTATTTCGTAACTTTTGGTTGAACATATTTGCGGCTAACATCTACGATAGCGACATCACGAACAAAGCTGCGTCCTAGCAAAACCGGATAACTCAAATGAGATCGATCCACCAGCGTAAACTCGGTTTTTTCTTTTAAATCGCCTAGTTGGATCCAAACTGAGACCACAGCTCGCTTATCTGCCGAGTCAGTACTAGATTGCTTGATCTTCGCCCAGCGCTCTACTGGCAGGCTTAATTCTTTACCAACCTTATTATTGAAAGCCGGCTTAAACTTAACCCACTTTTTACCATCTCGTTCAAACTCTTTGACGTCGACAGCGGACAGCGATGATGTCGTCGCGCCAGAGTCAATTCGCGCTCGCACATGACGATTAGACTTAGGGAAATAAACCCATTCTTTCTCGCCTAGAATTAGCTTACCGTCCTTAGTTTTGGAAGGTAGCGGCACTTTTACCGCCTCAACTGGCTCTTTTTTTACTTCTGGCTCTTTCACTTCGTCAACGACTTCGACGCTTTCTTCAGTTTCTTGCTCAAAGCTTGGTGTGCTTGTGGCACCATTATCTTGACTTGTAGTCGGTGCGCTCGAACATGCACCCAACATAACACCTGCTATCGCAATTGCTAAAGACTTCCAATATTTCATTCATCCACCTGGTAATTATCTAAGATTTAACGTCAATAATTGCTTGAGCTACATTCGCAAGGTCTTGCTCGCGCAGTCCTGCAATATTAATACGCCCATCATCAACGCCATAAATCGCATACTGCTCACGAAGTTTAACCATCTGTTCTGCGCTAAAACCAAGCACGCTGAACATACCTTGATGTTGCTTAATAAACTCAAACTCATCACTACCACTACGTTGCTTAATCTCTTGGCAAAGACCCGTTCGAAGAGCACGCAAACGTAGGCGCATCTCTTCAAGCTCACTCTTCCAATCTGCGGTTAAGTCGTTGTCGAGTAATATAGTTTTAACTATAGACGCTCCATGCGCAGGTGGCATAGTGTAAGTTGATCGAGCTAACTGCATAAGCTTGCCACGAGCGTTATTTGCGTGAGTGATATTTTCACCGATGATAATCGCGCTACCAGTTCTTTCACGATAAAGACCAAAGTTTTTAGAGCAAGAACTTGTTACCAACATCTCTGGAAGATTAGCTGACATATACTGTACACCGAACGCATCTTGCTCAAGCCCATTACCAAATCCTTGATATGCGATATCAATAAACGGGGTAAAACCGTTGTGCTGTGCCAGTTCCGTTACCGCTTTCCATCCCTCAACGCTTAAATCTGCACCGGTTGGGTTATGGCAACATCCATGCAGTAACACGATATCTTGTCTACCCGCACCTTTTAAGTCGCTTAACATGGCATTTAGGTCAACTTGTTTGGTTTTTGCATCAAAATATTGATAATGCTTGACCTTCAAACCCGCCGCTTCCATCACTGGTTGATGATTCACATAGCTAGGATTACTAAGCCAAACCGTCGAGCCCGGTTGAGAAAACGCGATAATCTCTGCCAGCATACGTAGACCACCACTCGCGCCTGGGGTCTGTATTGATGATGCTCGTTCGATTACCGACTGATCTTGAGTAAGCAGACGCAATGCTTGCAGGTTGAATTCTTCGTCCCCCGCCATACCGACATACGCTTTAGTAGTTTGGGCATCGAGCATTTTTTGTTGTGCGGCAATAACAGCACGCATGACAGGAGTGACACCGTCACTGTTTTTGTACACCCCGATACCAAGGTCTACTTTGTTATCTCGTGTATCTTTACGATAAGCGGCTGACAATGACAGGATCGGGTCCTGTTGTGGGGAAGGTAGATGGCTAAACATGAAAACTGCCCTTTGAAATCCATTTAATTAAGTTCACGTTATCACTTGCGAGACAAAATCTAAATAAATAACTAAGAGCAATTGAGGTTTCGCGTAATTTTTAGGCACATTAAATAACTGAGCTAAATGGGTGGCCTATTACAGCTCATTTTTTTTAAAATAATGTATGACTTGGTTTGCACTGCCACGCCATTCTAACATCGCGCTCGCTTGCTCTTGTTCAAACTTTCCATCAATTAAGGTATCAACATAATCAACTACTTGACGTTGTGCATCGCTCAATTCACCGAGTAGGTAACCGGTCCACATCCAGATATCTTTATCTGGACATTCACGCTTGACCCGTTGTACCAAATGCAAGACCGCAGCAACGTTAGCAGGTAGTAAAGGATCGCCACCAGATAGAGAAAGCCCTCTTCTCTTAATTCGCGTGTCTTTTAGATCATTGATGATCTGCTCTTCCATCTCTGGAGTGAACTGTACTCCAGAGCTTGGTGACCAAGTAGATTGATTGTAACAACCACGACACTGATGAATACAACCTGACACAAACAAAGTACAGCGCGTACCTGGCCCATTAACAACGTCTATTGGGTAGTATTGATGGATATTCATCAGTGCTCTCTCTTCCCTATTTAAGGGGTGAATTAAAGGTGCTTAACGCGGCGTTTAACTTCTTCTTGCTTACCAAAGTTAAATGGTCGAGCGTCAGGGCTTCCCAAGTACCCACATACGCGACGGGTAACTGAAACCTTGGTTGAATCATGATTGCCACAATTTGGGCAAGTAAAGCCCTTACTTGTACAATCAAACTCACCCGTGTATCCACATTCATAACACTCATCTATCGGTGTATTAGTGCCATAGTATGGAACGTGAGCGTAGGAGTAATCCCAAACATTTTCTAGGGCTTCTACGTTGCGCTGCATGTTAGGAAATTCGCCATAACAGATAAAACCGCCACTTGAAATGTGTGGATAAGGTTTTTCAAAATCAATCTTATCGTACGGGTTTACTTTCTTCTCAACATCTAGGTGGAAGCTGTTGGTGTAATAACCTCGGTCAGTAACTCCGGCTACGACGCCAAATTCTTGGGTGTCGATGCGTGCGAAACGACTGCATAGATTTTCGCTTGGTGTGCCATAGAGGCTAAAGCCATACCCTGTTTCATCTGTCCATTGATCAACATTTGATTTCAGGTACGCGATCATTTCTAGTGCTTTTTCACGAAGCTCAGGGGCATCGTAAACATGCTCACTAGTACCAAATAGCGCATTGATTGCTTCATGAATACCGATATAGCCCAATGAAATTGATGCACGGCCATTTTTGAATATTTCGGAAACTGAATCATCAGGTTGTAAACGAACACCACATGCCCCTTCCATATATAGGATAGGTGCAACACGCGCTTTCACGTTTTCTAGGCGCTCAATACGGGTTTCAAGTGCACGGCGAGCCGTAACAAGGCGTTGATCCAAAATTTCATAGAAACGTGCAATATCGCCTTTTGCTTGTAGTGCGATACGTGGCAAGTTCAGGCTAACAACACCCAGGTTATTACGCCCGTCATGTATCATCTCACCATTTTCTTCATAAACATTTAGGAAGCTGCGGCAACCCATTGGCGTTTTGAATGAACCCGTCACCTCGACAACTTTGTCGTAGTTTAAGATATCTGGGTACATACGCTTAGATGCGCATTCTAATGCCAGTTGTTTGATATCGTAGTTTGGATCAGATTTCTTGTGGTTTAAGCCATCTTTGATAGCGAATACCAGCTTTGGAAATACTGCTGTTTTACGGTTTTTACCAAGGCCTGCAATACGATTACGTAAAATAGACTCTTGAATAAGCTTTGATGCCCAAGAGTCACCTAAACCAAATCCAAATGTCACAAACGGAGTTTGGCCATTTGCGGTATGTAGCGTGTTGACTTCATACTCTAAAGATTGGAATGCGTCATAGCACTCTTTTTCAGTACGAGAGCGAGCAAATGCTTCGGGAGCGTGGATATCCCACTCTTGAGCAACCTTAAGATGTTTCTCGTAGCTTGAGATCACGTAAGGTTCTAGTATTTCATCAATGCGGTTGATGGTTGTACCGCCATAAATATGACTCGCAACCTGTGCAATAATTTGTGCTGTAACCGCTGTCGCCGTAGAGATAGATTTCGGTGTATCGATCTCCGCATTACCCATTTTAAAGCCATGGGTCAACATGCCTTTAAGGTCAATCAACATGCAGTTAAACATTGGGAAAAACGGTGCGTAATCCAGGTCATGATAGTGAATATCACCTTGATCATGTGCCTGTACAATATCACGAGGAAGAATGTGCGTTTTCGCGTAGTGCTTAGCGACAATACCGGCCAATAAATCACGCTGAGTCGGAATAACCTTGCCATCTTTATTTGCGTTTTCATTGAGAAGATCCGCATTAGATTGTTCGATCAAACCTTGGATCTCTTGGTTTAGTGCGCTTTTCTTTTCACGTGCACTATCACGGTCATGGCGGTATTCAATATAAGAGCGAGCCAGCCCTTTTAACGGACCTTGCATCAGTTCATTCTCAACGAGTGTTTGGATCTGTTGTATATCGACCTCTTTACACCCTTCCAGCTGAGCCTCAACCGACTTTGCTACAGTTACTGCATACTCTGATGCATTGAGGTTGATTTGAGCCGCGGCGCTTTCTACTGCTGCTACGATACGGTCTAAAGTAAACGGAGCAAGAGAGCCATCTCTTTTTTGCACAACTGGATTCACATTTTCTCCTTACCCACAGCATATTCACAGATACACTATATAGGGTATATAAATTACGATTACACACTACATCTTGTGGGCGTATTAAACGAAAAGCACCCAATCATGTATTTGATCTAGATCAATAAACGTTTAGACTGGGTCTCTTACTAACCAATATTTTTTGCATACTATGAGCCATCTTAAAAACAAAAAAAATAGTGAATTTTTTTTTAAAGAGGTTGCTTTTTTCGAAGCGCCTTTGTCATGGGCAATGTAGAAGGAATTAGAAAATTGAAGGGATTTATTGCAAAAAAACACCTTGCATTTAGAGTAATAATACTATGCATTATATTTGGGTCACCCGTTGCATATAGCCAACAATTACGCATCGCAACGTGGAACATTGCATGGCTTACAAAGGAGCCTTATCCACAATTTTCTCAAAGTATACGCAGCTCTCAAGATTGGCAAACATTGCAGCAATATGCCGATCAACTCTCTGTTGATGTACTCGCATTTCAAGAGGTCGATTCTAAACAAGCTATTTCCAAAGTCATGGGGGATAACTATCGCATCGTGTTATCTGAACGCAGCCTAACTAAATATCATCGGCATCAGTTTAGCGACATCAATCAATACACAGGTTTCGCGGTACGTAATACATGGCGCATCATCAATCATGCCGATCTCAACCTTAATACCAGTCCCAACGGCAAACTGCGATTTGCCACCTATATAGAGCTGCATCAACCAAGCAAGGAGTCAATACACCTATTGTCTGTACATTTAAAAGCGGGATGCCAAGCCAAGAAACGAAGTACTCGCTCGTGCGCAATACTGGAGAAACAAGCAAAACAGGTCAATCTATGGATAACGCAGCGTGAACTAAAGCGGCAACCCTATATCATCATGGGAGACTTTAACCACAATCTAGCTTACCCAAATGACTGGCTATGGAACCTGATAGCCAGCAACAGCTCACCCGCTCTCGCAACAGTTAACACCAAGGCTACCTGTGAAATACGCTCCGATAAAAACCCGAACCATACTCATAGGTTTCGCTCTCTGATTGACCATATTATTGTCAGTAAAGGACTAGCGACTCGCAATACCGCACAAGTCAACTATCAAAAACGCGATGTGCTTCAGTATCAACTCAGTGACCATTGCCCATTACGGGCAACCCTATATTAATAAAAAAGGGCTCTACTATTTAAAGCAGAGCCCTTTCTATCAAACAGATTCAGTTTTGGTCGGTACTATTTAGCCGTTATTCGCCGTCCTAACATCATACCCATCAACATAGTCATCAAAAATAACCACGCTCCACTGTGATTTATCGCCAAAGATGACACCACAGGCCCAGGACAAATACCAGCCAACCCCCAACCAATACCAAACAGGCTGGCTCCTAATAATAGTCGCTTATCTATAACGCTATTTTTAGGCGTTGAGAATTGTGGATGCAATATAGGTTGGCTACGCCTTTTTATCACTAAATGATAGACAGGTGCAAATACCAGCAGCGCGCCACCCATAACAAAGGCCAAGCTTGGATCCCATTGTCCTGCAACATCAAGAAACCCGATGACCTTTTGCGGTGATGCCATTCCCGAGATAGCCATTCCTAAGCCAAACAACACGCCTGCAATTAACGCAATAATTTTAAACATAACCTATCCCACCACATGTAATCGAAGATATACGGTTACGCCCGCCACCAGCATAAACACGCATGTAGCAACGATAGAGCGTATTGAGAATCGACCTATACCACAGATGCCATGCCCAGAAGTGCAGCCATTACCAAGAGTGGTGCCCAGACCAACCAACAACCCAGCCACAAGCAACATGGCTAAGTTAGTATCGTAGTTTTTAGGGATATCAGCGCCAAACACCACTACCCCAGATAATCCGCCTAACACCATTCCGACGACAAACAAGCCGCGCCATATCCGTTCATCTTTCACACTAGAAATAATGCCAGACACTATCCCACTGATACCGGCTATCTTGCCGTTGAACAATAACAGTAGACTGGCAGAGACACCCAACAACATGCCGCCTAACAGCGAATCCCACGGAATCGAAAAAGCCATGCTCAGCTCCTAAACACAATAAATATTGTAAAGACTCTCGATCAACTGTCTGATTCGAGGATCTTTCAAAGAATAAAATACCTGTTGCGCCTCTTTGCGAACCGCAACCAATTGATTGTCACGTAATACCTTTAGGTGTTGTGAAAGCGCCGACTGATGCAGCGTTGAATGCTTCAATAGCTCAGTTACCCCCTTCTCACCTTCAATCAACTGACATAGCACTAACAAGCGTTCGTGGTGAGATAATACCTTTAGCGTTGTCGCGACTTGCATCGCTTTAGCGGTCATTTCCGATAAACCGATATCGGCATCATCAGTGCTGTTTATCTCTATATTCAATTACATATCCCATTGGCAAATCCTAGGCACAAAATTAACCCAGCTTTAAATATTAGTCAATTCTAATTAAGGTTATTGCAATATAGGTTAAGTTAATTTAGCATTTACTAATTATAAAGCACTTAACGGTCACAATGGCCGATGTGGAGAACTTGAAATGACTAAGATAATTATTGTTGGTGGAGTAGCCGGTGGAGCATCCGCAGCAGCTCGTGCACGCCGCCTAAGTGAAGACGCTGAGATTATTATGTTTGAACGCGGTAGCTTCGTTTCATTTGCGAACTGCGGATTGCCTTATCATATCGGTGGAGATATCCAAGATCGTTCAAAGCTATTACTGCAAACTCCACAAAGCTTTCTAGCACGCTTTAACGTCGATGTTCGCGTAATGAATGAAGTGATAGAAATAGACCGTCAAAACAAAACAGTTACCGTTAAAAACGTAATCGATGGGACTGAATACGTTGAGTCTTATGATTTTCTATTGTTAAGCCCTGGCGCGGCGCCATTCGTTCCTCCAATTGATGGGATTGACAACCCTCTCACCCATACCCTTCGTAACATCCCTGATATGGATCGTATTCTGCAAACCATTCAAATCAACAAACCAGAGCATGCCACAGTTGTTGGTGGCGGGTTCATTGGCCTAGAAATGATGGAAGCCTTTCATCAGCTTGGCATAAAAACCACCTTAATTGAGATGGCTGATCAAGTTATGACGGCTGTTGATAGAGAAATGGCAGGGTTTGCGCATGCTGAGATCAAAGCGCATGATGTGGATCTACGCCTAGGGACCGCGCTCGAGGCTGTCAGCTATTTACCAAACCAGCATGTAGCTGATAAGAACGCTGGGGAATCTAGTGAACATCAACACCTGCAAGGTGAATTAGAGCTCACTCTTAATAATGGTGAAACGCTCAACACTGACATCCTTATCATGGCAATTGGCGTTCGTCCTGAGTCCACATTGGCTAAGGAAGCAGGCCTACAACTTGGCGATTTTGGTGGCATATATACTAACGACGCAATGCAAACCAGTGATCCGTATATCTACGCGGTGGGAGACGCGGTTGAAGATGCGGATTTTGTAACCGGCAAACCTGGCTTCGTTCCACTGGCAGGCCCTGCAAATCGTCAGGGACGCATGGCGGCTAACAATATGTTTGGTGGTGAGCAGACTTATCAAGGCACCCAAGGTACCGCTATTGTTAAGATCTTCGATTTAGCTGTCGCATCTGTAGGTAAAAATGAGAAATCACTCGAGCGTGAGGGTATCTCTTACCAAAAAGTGTACGTACACACAGCCAGTCATGCGAGCTATTACCCGGGATCTGAAATCGTGTCTTTAAAACTTCTGTTTAGCCCAGAAACGGGTAAGATCTTAGGTGCACAAGCAGCAGGTAAAGATGGTGTTGATAAGCGAATCGATGTGCTTGCTGTTGCTCAGCGTGCAGGAATGACCATAGACCAGCTACAACACTTAGAGCTAACCTATGCGCCACCATATGGTAGTGCGAAAGATGTCATTAATCAGGCAGCATTTGTTGCCAATAACATTGTTAATGGTGAAGCAATGCCAATCCACTTTGATGAGATTGACAACCTAACTGACAATCAATTATTACTCGATGTACGTAATCCAAATGAATTGCAAAATGTAGGCTTTATTGAAGGCGCTATTAATATCCCTGTTGATGAATTACGTAATCGTATCAATGAGTTGCCAATAGACAAAGAAATCATCATTTATTGTCAGGTAGGGTTACGCGGTAACGTAGCCTATCGTCAACTGGTTAATAACGGGTATAAGGCACGTAACCTAATTGGTGGTTATCGCACCTATACGTTTGCCAAAGCGTAATCATTTAGCGCTATACACTCTAACCACAGGTAAAACCGTGGCTAGAGTGTAATACAGCCTAGATTTACAACGGCTTATTCTTACAATGATCTATCGCTTTTTCTAACAGCTGTAATGCACTTTGATCACACGGTGCAAGCTCAATATCGCTCGCACCAAGTGGTGTCACCCTATCGCCCCATTTAATATGCCCTGCACCCCAAGTTAAACCGGCCCCAAATGCTGCAGTAAGAATATCAAAGCCCGGCTTTATTCTTCCTTGCTCTACTGCTTCGCACAATGCAATTGGCACAGTGGCAGCGGAGGTATTACCATAATTTTTGATATTCACAAACGCCTTACTTTGCTCAATACCTGCAACATCGCATAGAGTTTGAATAATGCGAACGTTGGCTTGATGTGGAACGACCAAGTCTATATCGGATTTGGTGAGCTGAGCTTCAGTCAAGACATGATGAGCTGCAGCCCCCATCCCTTTTACTGCGCGCTTAAAAATCTCTCTACCTACAAAATCAAACTCAAAATAGCCGTTATCTACTGCAAATCGGTCCATCGCAGTACCGAAAGCTGGAACAGCAAGAATGTCACGCGCAGCTGAATCACACCCCAGTTTACTTTCCAGTAATCCAACCCGTTTTTCGGTTGCGCTAAGCACAACCGCGCCAGCACCATCACCAAATAACACCGCTGTATCACGCTGAGTCCAATCAATAAAAAAGCTCAAATGCTCCGCGCCGATTACTAACGCATGTTGGTAATTTCCCGCTTGAAGCATACGGGTAGCCGTTTCCAGACCATACACAAACCCGGTACATGCCGCATTGAGATCAAACGCCGCCGCTTTAATAGCTCCTAAGTTATTTTGCACCTTTGATGCAATATTTGGGATCAAGGTATCAGGTGAACAGGTAGCAACGATAATAAGGTCTAGATCTTGCGCACTAATTCCCGCGCAAGCCACTGCTTGGCCCGCAGCAACGGTGGCTAAATCAGAGGTATCGACGTGACTTATCCTACGCTGGGCGATCCCAGTTCTTGACTGAATCCATTCATCCGACGTATCTAAAAATGTACTTAAGTCGGCGTTTGACAAACTCGCTGATGGAAGACATTTTCCCCATCCCGTGATCTCAGCATATGTATTAGCCATGTTTCCTCTTGCTACAGATTTGTTATCATATTAAAACAACATAACACAAACTTATTTAGCGGGCTCTAAGTCCAGTCTCAACAAGGAAAAATCATGTCCAATTTTGTGAGTCGATGCCCTCATTGCTCAGCCCTTAATCGCATTCCCACCTCTAAGATTGAACAATCTCCCATATGCGGAAAATGTAAATCGGCAGTACTCGACCGTGCAGTCATCGAAGGAACCCAAGACAACTTCAACCCACTGATTCAAGGTAGCATTCCAGTGGTGGTTGATTTTTGGGCAAGTTGGTGTGGTCCGTGTATGAGTTTTGCACCTACATTTTCACAAACAGCGCACAATTTCGATGCGCCACTACGTTTTGTAAAGCTAGATACCGAAGCTCACAGTAACCTTAGTGCACAATTTGCCATTCGCAGCATTCCTACCCTGAAAATATTCAAGCAAGGTAAAGAGATCGCTTCAATTAGCGGTGCGCTCACCCAATCTCAATTTAAGACATGGTTAGCACAGAATTTGTAGTATTGGAGGGAATGACAATTAAATGACGTCGCCTTATGTATATCGGCAACGTCATTTTCCATTGAAGGGCGCTATATATAGAGATTATACAAGGCTGGTTTGTTTAGAGTAATCAGAGTTAGATAGGTCAGAATTTGGTTCAAGCATTTTTAATATGTCACGCAAGTCATTAATTTCAGAGACATTATCGAAATAGATCTGAGGAGAGATAGCGTTGGGCTTAAAATGCACAGTGTGAACATTAGCACTTACACCAGCTTGGATGCCCTTACTGGTATCATCGATACATAAGCATTCACTGGGTAAAAACCCCATACTCATGGCAGCAAATTGCACTAAATCGGGCTCTGGCTTCCAGCTATTAGCGTCAAAAGCTGAGAAAATACGCCCTTTAAAATAGCTATCTAATTCAGTAAACGTCAGCTGCGCTTCAATGCGTGCCCGAGGGCTATTTGACATGACACAAACCTCAATATCACGCCTTTTCAATTCATCTAGTACATCTTTGGCATACACCATAGGCTGCAGATGTTGTTCATACAATATTCGAGCTTCTTCTCGATACAGTGGCTCTAACTCATCGATATCGACGGCGAGGTGGCGCCTAAAGCAGGTTTGCAGCAAGATTTCTGACAGTTTTCCGCCGTCAAAGTGCCTTAGCGCTTCTTCCATACTAATTTTTACATCGAATTGAGCAAAGGTGTTAACCAACGCCTGACAGCAAAGCCTTTCGCTATCAACTAGCGTGCCTTCACAGTCGAATATTACGCACTTTATCCCTTGATGAACCATAAACATCTCCTTCTGGTTGTATGTTTATAGTCAATGAATCAAGTTGAATAAAACACTGTGGATAGGTTTTGTTAACTGAGTGCGAATTGTGTTTCTAAAAATTGATTTAGATCACGACTGTACAGCTTGTAACCAAATTGTATTATGCAAACCACCAATTTGCTGAATCAACGATCCCAGCTTGTGTTTATCCGCCAACTGGAAATCCGATATTAAGATCTGTTTATCCATTTGGGTAACAATTGCGGTGGCAACTACCTGCCCATCATTAAAGGCTAGCCATAGCTGCGATGCTTCTTTATCTAGAATAATCTGGGCCAAGAACTCAAGCAACAAACCCTGACTTTGAGTTGGAAGTTGTACATTATTAGAAAAATGGTCGGCGAACATTACCGTCATTTTATGAAAGTCAGCCTGCAACCACTCTATGCCTGTTTTCGCAGCAATCTCGCCAGTCAATGCTTCAGTGCTCGACGCCTCCATGAGGTCAAGGTATATGGCTTTACCCAATACACTTTCACGAGTGGGAAAATCAACTTCAATATGAGAAGTCATCCAGCTTATTTTCTTACCTAAAATTTCACTACTCATATCAATCAGTTAACTATTGGTTGTGTGTTAGACTATATACCTAAGTAATGGTAACGCCTAGTTAAACAAGGAAACTCAATGAAGAAGTTAATGACATTAGCGAGCTGTGCACTTGCCCTAACCCTAAGCGGCTGTAATAAAAACGAAGTGGGTGACGTGTCTCTGGGGCTGTTTACGATGAAAGATATTAAAATATCAAATTTGAATGATGACAAAATCCCCGGTGTAACATGTCATATCGCATCCATTGAGGCTAACTTGAGTTTCTCTGATCCTAGTGACAGTTCTATTTCCTGCCGCCAAACCGGTGACATAACGCCGGAAATGATTGCCGCTATCGACAAGAGTAAATCAGGGGAAGTGGTATTCAAACAATCGAAAAGCATCTTCTTCAAAACGATGAAAGTTAGGCGTATCTATGATGCGAAAAATCACACCTTACTCTATCTCTCCTATACCACCAAAGAGACCGAGGGCAGTTTCAAGCATAGCCTTTCAACGGTACCTTTATGGGGAACAAAGGCGTATCCGAGCCTAACCAATCAAACCAGTTTGCCTGATGTTCAGCCACAGCCAGCGCCAAGTGCACGCCAGACCTTAGACGAAAGCAACTCAGCAGATGGAGAACCTATTTTTTAGGCATCTAAGTGATTATTGTTTGAGCGAATAGAGAATGTGCAGAGATATCACTATGGTATACTCTGCATAAAACAATACCACTGAGCCTTACATGAAATTCCCTGGCCAAAGAAAATCTAAACACTATTTCCCGACCGAACTTCGTGATCCCCTCGCGAATCAAATTCAACAAACGCCAAAACTTGCCCGACCAACCATAATTGGTGTAGGTCAAACAATTGTTGATATTGAAGCTCGCGTCGATAATGCGTTCATAGACAAATATGGTTTAAGCAAGGGCCATTCGCTGGTTGTTGAACAACATGTGGCCGACGCATTATATCAAGAGCTTGTAGAGCGAAATCTTATCACTCATGAGCATCCCGGCGATACAATCGGTAACACCCTACATAACTTCTCTGTGCTGGCTGACAGCAAATCCGTACTACTGGGTGTCATGTCTAAGAATATTGAAGTTGGTTCTTATGCATACCGCTACCTATGTAAAAATTCCGCTAGGGTTAATCTCAATCACTTACAAACCGTTGATGGCCCTATTGGGCGCTGTTATACCCTTATTAGCGATGATGGAGAGCGCACATTTGCCATCAACGAAGGGCATATGAATCAGTTAAAGCCCGAGAATATCCCTGAAGCTATCTTTGAGAAAGCCTCGGCGTTGGTAATTTCAGCGTATCTTATGCGCGGCCAACCTGAAGACCCAATGCCCCAAGCCGTTCAGCGTGCAATCACTCTTGCTAAAGAATATAACGTGCCAGTGGTATTAACCCTTGGTACTAAATTTGTCATTGAAGGCAACGCTGATTGGTGGCAAAACTTCCTCAAAGCCAATGTGACCGTTGTCGCCATGAACGAAGAAGAAGCTGAAGCCTTAACCGGTGAAAAAGACCCATTGCTGGCTGCCAATATGGCCCTTGATTGGGTTGATTTGGTGCTCTGTACTGCAGGTCCTGTTGGGCTTTATATGGCAGGTTATTGTGACACTCGTAATACACGTGAAACCGACTTCACATTATTGCCCGGTAATATCGCTGAATTCAATAAATACGAATTCAGCCGTGCTATGTTATACAAGGACTGTGTAGAACCAGTGCGGGTATACTCTCATATCGCACCGTATCTGGGTGGGCCACTAGAGATCAAGAACACCAATGGCGCTGGAGATGGTGCGTTATCTGCTGTATTACACGATATTGCAGCCAACGCTTACCATAAGCAAAATGTTCCGACCTCTAAAAAGCATAAGGTTAATTTCCTAACTTATTCATCGCTTTCTCAAATTTGTAAGTATGCAAATCGGGTAAGCTATCAGCTATTAACACAGCATTCAGCTCGTTTATCGCGCTCTTTACCCGAGCGAGAAGACAGCTTAGAAGAAGTATATTGGGACCGTTAACCAACTGACAATTAGGCACTTAGGTGCCTATTTTTATATAAAGAAGAACAATGAAATCAATAATCAAAAGCATTGCATTACTTACCTTCAGTTGTTTATTTATTACAGCCTGTAGTGAGAATTCAACACCAGAACTTAATAAACAGTACAGTAAATTACCCAATGACGTCAGCGATATACTCGATGCTCCAGTTGCGGAAGTATTCTCTTTGACCTGCGGTCATTGTATGAAGATGGAGCAATTTATACCTGAGATCGAAGACAAAATTGGTCAGCCTATCGCTAAGGTGCACGTGACGTTTAACAAAGATGCTCAGCTTGCTGCAATGTTCTATTACGCGGCACAGATGCAATCTCCAAATAACAAAGTCGCACCAGATATGATGCACGCCTTATTCGATATCTATCATGCTGACAGCGACAAAACCTCTGAGCAGCGTACTGCATTGCTAAAAAAGGCGTATCACGACCACGGTATGGTTTCCCCTTACGATCTAGATAAGTCGCAGCAGCAACAATTGTTCGCTGATGTTGGAGATGCAATCAAAATCTCAGAAAAGGCGATGATCAATTCCGTACCGACCTTCATTGTAAATGGCAAATATATGGTGATTACATCTGCTCATAACGATGTTCAATCAATGGCAAATACTATCAACTACCTTCTAAATCAAGGATAATCAAACTTATGTCAAAATTCTTATTTCCGGCGATCATCATCGTTCTTGCCGTATTTATGGCCTATCGTGTATGGAACAACCATAAAGAAGGTCAAGTTAACTTTGAACAAGGCCAAGAATTTCTAAAGCAAAATGCACAGCGTTCTGAGGTTATAACTACCGAAAGTGGCTTACAATATGAAGTGTTACACAAAGGCGACGGTGAAACCCATCCAGGGCCTAAAAGCGTAGTTAAAGTGCACTATCACGGTACCTTGATTGACGGTACGGTATTTGATAGCTCAGTAGATCGTGGTGAGCCAATTGAGTTCCCTTTAAATAAGGTGATCAAAGGTTGGCAAGAAGGGCTTCAACTAATGACTAAAGGCGATAAATTCCGTCTATTCATCCCTAGCACCCTAGCTTATGGTAAAGGTGGAACTGGCCCAATTCCAGCTTCAGCAACCCTAATTTTTGAAGTTGAGCTGCTCGATATCAAATAGAAAATACCGGCGCGCAACAAAAAGGGATGGCTTGCCATCCCTTTTTACTTTCCACTTTACGCAATTTTTTATCACCTAACGTTCCAGCTCAACTACCCCAAGCCTCCCCCTATTCCAATACGTGCATTATCATGCGATTTGCATATTAATTTCATAATTTGCCAATCTAATGTTGCATTTTTCCATAATGCACTGATTGAATAAAAGCAGTATTGTTACAGCCGACAAAATAACCAATTATGAGGCTGAACCATGAAAGTATTAATTCAAATTACTAAACCTGGAAAATACAAAGACCAAGCATGGGAACCAACTAAGATGAAATCAAAAGGCGAGGTATTTGCCGTCACCCCTTCTTATGCAGCACAGTTAATCGAGAAAGAACAAGCTGTATTAGTCGATAATGGCAGCGAAAACATCTTAATTGATGCTTAATTGACGCCAAATTGAGGAAAAGGACCATATGCTTGGTCCTTCCTTAATATCAAGTATTAGACAGGCTTAAACTCCAAACCCGCCTCAGTCACCAAGATACAATCCATACCCGCAGCATGTGCTGCTTGTAACCCCAGCAAAGTATCCTCAAACACCACACAACTCTCTGGAATTAGTCCTAATTTTTCTGCTGCTAACAAAAATGTATCCGGAAATGGTTTATGATTTTGAACATCGGTTGCGGTCACAATAGCATCAAAATGTTCAATAATACCTTTGGCTTTAAGTAACTCAATAGCACCCTTTCGCTGCGCTCCAGTCCCCACAGCAAGTTTTTTCTCACCTAAATGGTTCTGTAAAACGCGGTAGGTCGACTCAATGAGTTCGCCTTTATCTTTCAGGCTGTTAAATAGTGCCATCTTAAATGCAGAGACTTCTATAGGATCAAGGGCCAAGCCATATTTGTTGTTGATCTCAATGACTATCTTGGGGCTTGGCATACCCCCCATGCCATTTAACCATTTACCATCAAATTCAAACTGGTAATGTTGCGCAGTCTGTTGCCATGCAGCCACATGATGCGGCATCGTATCAATCAAAGTCCCATCCATATCAAAGATAATGCCTTGATAATCTTGCAGTTGTATTGTCATTGTTATGTCTTAGATAAGTGAATATCTTACGGATACTAAACGGTAATTGATTGAATATACATCCGTTTAATCTCAAACATATTACATTCACTAGAAATTAATCATACCCGCGACGGTCTGAGTCGGTTTGAACTCTGTTGGGCGCCTAATCCAGGCGGCTACTGCATCAATTCGATTGTCAGTAGAGTTCGAAAATTGCCACTGTTGCTTTCCTTGCCTTTGCTGCTCTTGTATAACAACGAAATCATGCGATAGTACTCGCCCCTGATTCTCTCCCTTATTAACCTCGGTTTTCTCATCTAAAGCAAGAAAAACCAAAGTTGCTATATACTCCTTGCTACCTTCATAGCTAAGGCGATAGCTAGAACCATCCAAGGTTAAGGTCAATTTACCTGCGGAGTTAACCTCCCTTGCCGGAAGTTGCTTACTCCTACGATAGAAAAATCCTCGCCATTCCATACCATCTACAACAAAACTTGGGGTATAGACACTGCTTAGCACTCCATAAGAGTGAAATAAGCGTTGTTTTTGAGTAAAGGCAGGCTGTGCATAGCGATCTTTCCAACCAATATAATCCCAGTAATCTACGTGATATGCAGCCGGAATTTTGTCAAGCCACAACCTTGGTTCGCTCGCAAATGATGACAAGTATTGATCCGCTGGAGGACAACTCGAACACCCCTGCGAGGTAAATAATTGTATCAGTTGTGCCGGTTTTCCAGAATTAGACCATGTCTGTGCCCAGCAAATAATAGGAATTTGTAGCAGTATAAGAATTACAAAACGCATAGGTTTCTCCTTGTCTTACAGTAACAAGACCCTACTAACACAATTTTCCTTTCATTCTAGACATCCATTCTTTTATTAGTGGACATCCAAATATTGTATATTCTAAATACGATACTTAACTGTTACATAGTGAAGTGTAAGTTAGTGATTTGAATCTGGTAAATGTTGAATAATGCCGTGAAATTGACATTAAAATACGTAAATTGGGGAATTCAAGGCGTGGCGTGGCGTGGCGTGTCGTTAGCTAGGCTAATTAATAAAGATGTGCGGTGAATATGAGTAAATAGAGCGAGTGGTTAGTGCAAACATCGTCGCAGTTGGTTCTTTTTCGCTATCCATCGCCTACCTGTGTGCTCTGCAAATAACGCCAATTCATCTAGTGTACCGACAGCTCCTTGATAATCTTTACCAAAATTACTGGCTAAGCCCATCCAAGTCTCTGTATCTAAGCCGAGTGAGTGCAGTAGTTTCGGGTGCGAAGCGACAATTGCACCGGGTTTGTCATTTCGAATAACACGGCCACTCCAATCCACTAGCTCAATATAATCGAGTAATGAATACGGAATGCCAAGCTGCTCAGACTCACTGGTATCGCCAACAAAACCAAATAATGCCTTCTTGTTACAAGGGTTGTCACTTTGCTGTTCATCTTGATGTGACACTCCGTGAACACGCTCATAAACGGAGGTGTATTCAGACGCTTCGATACTGTCGTTGATGCCTGCGCGTATGGGGTTCAAATCGACATAAGCCATGCACGTTAATAAGGCTTCTTCATCAAGTAACGCTTGAGACTTAAACCTCCCCTCCCAAAACCTTCCGGAGCAGTCATCTTCTGCGTTGGCTTTGCGTGCAATAAACTCATTTAGGCTGCGCATAAACCATGAAATATCAATCAGGCGATCTCGCCAATCATTGATGATACTAAGAGCCGCTTTACTTTCAACTTCAGCGCAGGTTTGCTTTTTTAGCCAGCGCTGAACTAATACGGGAAGTGAGTACAACAGCCCCCACCTCCAGCAGACCTCTTCATCACTAAGCTGTTGATTTAATTGCTCGTCGACATGCAGCACAATGTGGTAATGATTTGACATCACCGCATAGGCGCAGATATCCATACTAAATACCGTCGACAAATAATACATTCGCTCAACCACCCATGCTCGGCGGTGCTCAAATGATTGCCCTGTATATTTATCGTCGCCACACAGATAGGCTCGACGAACACAACGCGAGATACAATGGTAATAAGGGGTATCAGAAAGGGAGACTTGAGACTGTCGAGATTGGGTCATAACAACTACCTCCAAGGTGCACTGTGCATCACTTAAGGCTAGTTCTGGGATCTAGTTGCGTCAATATTTGTGGGTGTCCATTAATTTCTTTTTTAGTTGCGTCAATATTTGTGGGTGTCCATTAATTTCTCCTTAATTTCTCTCTTGCTAATTTCCTAATTTCTGCGCGAATTTCTGATTCTTTAGTTTAAGTTATCTAAATACTTCTGCTGCTCGCCGATCTTCTGCAGTTTATCCATAATATGTTGAAAACGCTGTCGATCTGAGTCTGAATAAAAGATCAAGGTGTTGTTTTGGACATCCCACGCATCTCTATTCTCATCCAACATATTAATAATACTGCGCACCTCTCTTAACGCTAGAAGCTCGGCTTTCCAGATCTTCTTTTGAACCTGAGATTTATACATTAGATCTTTAACATAACCCTCTTCGACACCACTGGCTTCGGAGTTATATACTTTTTTTTCTAATTCATATGATTGTTGTTGAGTTTGCAATAAGTGCTTAAGGATCGCTTTGCGCGTTTCATCAATGATAAAATAGCTTTCAACTAAATCAGTATCATCCTCTATTCGTGCCGGATCTAAGATCGTATACCATCCTGACTCCAACACCGCTTGTTGGTAGCTCTGACTCAAATCTGAGGCTTCAAAGATCTCTTCACTTACCTGATTATCGCTGGACAAACTGGGTGCCCTATCAATTCGAATAGCCGTATCTGTGTATTGTAAAGGGATCGATTGTACTGAGAAATAATAGCCGATTCCTAGCGCGATAATGATCGATACCAATGCCCACGCAGCCCTTACAATGCGTCGAGCACTCGTAAAAAAGATCAGTAAAATTCCCCAAGAGAATAGAATCGATGCTATCCATTGCCAACTGTTGCTAATAATGGATGAAGATTCGAGTTTGACTATATAGCCTTGATAGAACGAAAGTGATGTAACAGCCGCTAAACCCAACATAAAGTAGGTAAAGCTAGAGAGAGTATCGACTCCCCGCCATCGTCGCCTCATAGTTAGCATTCCTTGCTAGCAGATATGGAGCCTCTTCCTGAGGCTTAGATAATATGGCTCGGTAGGTTTTGAGTTAAATCCTTTAACTAACCACCTACTACGCGCTATTTAAATGTAGAAGATATCCCGCTAATTGTCGAGCCAACTCAATTGTTTATGCAGGCTTGTGACACTACCCACAACTATCAAAGATGGGCTAATAGCCTGCATCGCGATTTCAGACAATGTGCTCAAGGTTCCGGTCAATACTCTTTGATTAACGGTCGTACCGCGTTCGATAATGGCAATCGGTGTGTCACCATCTAATCCATTATCCATAAGCTTAGCTTGAATATTAGGGCTTTCTTTTAATCCCATATAAAAAACCAAGGTAGTATTCCCTTTAGCAAAACCAGACCAATCCACTTCCATCCCTTCACGTTTTAGATGACCGGTAATAAAGTGTACGCTCTGTGCGTGATCGCGATGAGTAAGCGGAATACCTGCATAAGCCGTACACCCCGCAGCAGCTGTAATACCTGGTACTACCTCATAGGGAATAGCTTCAGCTGCCAGTTTTTCGAGCTCCTCACCGCCACGACCAAACATAAAAGGATCACCGCCTTTTAGCCTCACCACATGCTTGTTTTCACGTGCTTTATTCACTAATACTTGGTTTATTTGGTCTTGGGGTACACAATGAAGATTGAGCCGTTTACCCACGTAAATCCGCTCTGCCTGAGGATTAACTAACTCCATGATCTCTTCTGAAACCAGCCTGTCATATAATACAACCTCAGCTTTTTGGATGAGTCGTAACGCTTTTACAGTCAAAAGGTCTGGATCTCCAGGCCCCGCACCGACTAACGAAACAAATCCACCTTGATTTGCTGAAGTTGCATGTTTTGTCATAGTTATAACTCGCTATTGGCTAGTCAATACACCTAGCATCAAGTGCTTAAGTTCAAATGGCTAAAAATTGTATATAACGCGTCTCCCGCAGTATTCCACAGAGGACCAGCTATATACAATTGCCCCACAAAATGCAGGGCAACTGCGCTATATTGCTACATGTTGTAGTCGTTTATTTACCCACAGCAGGTGCTGTTTTAGCGTGAGTAAGATAAAGAGGAATACAGGTAAATAATAAACCACCTACGATATTACCTAAAATGGTTGGGATTAGATTGAAGTTCAACCAAGTCGCAATACCAAAATCTGCACCTAGCATCATACCTAGAGGGAACAAGAACATATTTACAACCGTATGCTCAAACACAAGCGCAAAGAAGATGAAGATAGGAAGCCACATCGCAACCACTTTACCAGCTACAGTACGTGAGCTCATATTACCAATGACACCTAAGCACACCATAAGGTTACAGAAGATAGCGCGAACAAAACACGTTATCCATCCATCAAAGCCCATATGTTCAAATCCTGCTGAGCGCGCTGTCGATGCAGCAATAAATTTCTGAGCAACCGCATTTGGCTCTATAGAGAAATTAGCCGTCAAAGAAACGGCGATCAAAAACGCGACGATCAAAGAACCAATAAGGTTACCTAAACCAACCCATCCCCATACACGTAATACGCCACCCCATGTAACCCCAGGACGCTTATCAAATTTTGCCAAAGGTGCTAAGCCAAATGCTCCCGTGACCAGGTCATAGCCCATCAGGCTTAAAATACAAAAACCTACTGGGAACACCAAAGCCCCAACAATACCGATTCCTGTTTGCACAATAGTAGTGATTGCGACTACAACTGCTAGTGAAAGAATAATCCCCGCCATAGTGCCTCGAAGTACCAGGTCACGAGTGCTAGTTTTTATCTTCGCTTCCCCAGCATCAATCATAGTTTGTACTATTTCTGCAGGTTTAAAGTCGTTCATTTTGTTCCCTATCATTAAATTTAAAAATAAATAGGTAAGCGTTCTCGGAAACAAGCTATACACCAAGCCCCCACTCGTGTGTAGCCCTATAGCCCAGAACGCTTCGACTATTTAATCTTTAGGCGGACACTTCCACATAATCTTTATTAACGCGCGTCTTGTACGCCTTAATATTGAAGTTTTCATCTTCCTTACACGCACCAGTCAACAGATTAAAGCGTTGTTTTTTGAGGGGGCTCGCCACCCAAAATTGCTGGTCATGCTCCACAATAAGGCCGCGAGACAGCACATTTGATTGATAAAATGGGTCCATATTGCTTATCGCGAAGACTGATTTTTCCGCTGTAGGGCGAAAAATAGCAACCTGCTCTTCACCAACCAATGCGCACACACCAGTACCTGGGATGATGTCGTCTATATTGCAAACTTTAGTAAATGCCATGATGTCGTCTCCCTTTACACCAAATCAACATGAAGGATATCGCCCTTCGCTTGTGGGTGCTTTTCAGTAAATGTTGCCGGACGATGCTGGTCACGCTCGGTTACAAACACCACGTTATCATCGCGTTGATCTGAGTTAATGAAATGGGCAAAGCGTTTGAGCTGTGCTTCATCGTTTATCGCATCGGTCCACTCACAGCGATACTCTTCAATAAGTTTGGCCACATCACTCTCTAACTGATCGTTAATACCAAGCTTGTCCTCAACAATAACCTCGCGTAGATAATCAACCCCGCCTTCGAGGTTTTCTAACCATACCGAAGTGCGTTGCAGTGGCGCAGCGGTGCGGATATAAAACATCATGAAACGATCGATATATTTGAGTAGCGTTGCTTGATCAAGATCCCCTGCAAGCAGGTCACCATGACGAGGCTTCATACCACCATTACCACAGACATATAGGTTCCAACCAGCATCAGTTGCAATGATACCTAAGTCTTTACCCTGCGCTTCGGCACACTCTCGGGTACAACCTGAAACACCAAATTTCATCTTATGAGGCGTTCGAATACCCTTGTAACGGTTCTCGATCATCACACCAAGCCCTACTGAGTCTTGAACACCATAGCGGCACCAGGTTGAACCAACACAGGTTTTTGCCATGCGAAGTGCCTTAGCATACGCTTGACCGGTTTCGTACCCTGCGGCAATCAGCTTCTTCCAAATAGCAGGAAGGTCATCCTTTTGCGCACCGAATAAGCCAATGCGCTGTGCGCCAGTTATCTTGGTATAAAGGTTATATTCTGCAGCAACATCAGCCAGAACGCCGAGTGCTTGTGGTGTAACTTCACCACCAGCCATACGAGGAATAACCGAATAGGTGCCGTCTTTTTGCATGTTGCCTAAGAAGTTATCGTTGGTGTCGTGCAATTTAACCAATTCAGGCTTAAGGATGTGTTCACCCCAGCATGATGCCAAGATGGAGCCGGCCAGAGGTTTACACACTTCACAGCCATAGCCTGAGCCATGCTTTTCAAGTAACTCATCAAAGGTCTTGATTTCACCAATGCGTACCAGATGGAATAGCTCTTGACGAGAGTATGCAAAGTGTTCACATACGTCGTTTTTCACTACAACGCCCGCTTTTTCAAGCTCCGCATTAAGTACAGATGTGACCAAGGGAATACAACCGCCACAACCGGTTCCCGCACCCGTCACTGACTTTATATCGCCTATGGTATGGTGGCCATCAGCAACCGCTTGTGCGATCTTGCCTTTGGTTACGTCAAAACATGAGCAGATCACAGCAGATTCAGGCAGTGCATCAGCGCCGAGAGTCGGCTTTTCTGCGCCAGCGTGAGCTGGAAGGATCAACGCGTCGGGATGTTCAGGAAGGTCAATTTCATTTAACATCAATTGCAGTAAATCGCCATAATCGGAGGTATCTCCAACCATTACCGCGCCAAGCAGTTTTTTGTTATCTGCGGATACAATAAGGCGTTTATAGACTTCTTGCTCTTCGTTTTGGTATACGTAGCTCTTACAACCTGGCGTGCGACCATTGGCATCACCTATTGAACCTACTTTTACCCCAAGCAATTTCAGTTTTGCTGACATGTCAGCGCCTTCGAATGTGCTGTCGTTACCCACTAGATGATCAACGGCAACAGTAGCCATTTTATACCCTGGGGCAACCAAGCCATAAAAGTGCTCATTCCATGACGAACACTCACCAATGGCATAAATATTGTCATCAGAGGTTTGGCAATAATCATTAATCGCAATACCACCACGAGGGGCAATATCTAACGTCATTTCACGAGCAAGCTTATCTTGAGGACGAATCCCAGCAGAAAAAACGATGAAGTCGGTTTCTATCTCAGTACCATCAGCAAAACGCATAACGTTGCGGGCATTAACACCTTCAGGTGCGATCTCAAGGGTATTTTTACTGGTGTGAACCTTAACCCCCATGCTCTCAATTTTTTTGCGTAACTGATTGCCACCAGCTTGATCAAGCTGCTCTGCCATTAGCTTAGGTGCAAATTCGACAACGTGAGTCTCAACGCCCAAAGCTTTAAGTGCGCCTGCCGCTTCTAATCCAAGTAGACCACCACCAATAACTACCCCGACCTTGCTTTTCTTAGAGCAAGCTTCAATCGCTTTTAGGTCTTCAATGGTTCTATAAACAAAGCAGTCTTTACTCTCACGGCCTTTGATCGGTGGTACAAATGGGAATGACCCCGTTGCCATAACCAGCTTATCGTATTGAATTTCACGACCAGTACTAGAGTGTACAATGCGCTTGTCACGGTTAACGTTAATCGCACGCTCACCAATCAATAGATTAATACCGTGCTTTTCATAAAAACCCTCTTTTACAAGAGAAAGCTCGTCTGCGGTGTGGTGTGAGAAATAGGAGGAAAGGTGAACACGGTCATATGCCTTACGTGGCTCTTCACAGAACACGGTGATATCCATGTTTGTGACGTCTGTTTTATCAACCAGATCTTCAATATAACGGTGTCCCACCATACCATTTCCGATGATGACTAACTTCATCTTGCTCATTGGTGGTTCCTTAATTTATGAATTAATACTGCGCTCGATTCTATGGGTGCGACGATTACCAGAATTGATCTAAATCAATTCAAGACCAATATACCCCTTATTGGGTATTTGTATTACAAGATGATGATTCGATAGCGTTATTTATTAATTTGAATGTTTTTAACGAGTTACGAAAATTGTAACTATCTCAGTCACTTGTTAGAATTATTAGCAATCAAAACCATTGACAACCCTATATAACAATGAATTATTTCGACCTTAAAAAAATAGACCTCCATTGCCATTTAGACGGCAGTCTACGCCCAGCAACTCTCATCGAGCTGGCTAAATTGCAACATATCGAATTACCAAGCGAAGATGTGTCTGTTATTGGTGAAATGATGATAGCGCCCGAAACCTGTAACGATCTTCAGCAATATTTAACGCGCTTTGACCTACCTCTACAGGTGATGCAGACAGAGCATGCACTAGAGCGTATTACTTATGAGGTCTATCAAGATGCGGCCCAGGAAAACGTTAAATATATGGAAGTGCGGTTTGCCCCATTATTGCATACCCAATTAGGGCTGAATGTAGAACAGATTGTAAGTGCAGTTGTTAAGGGCCTAGATCAAGCCCAGCAAGACCATGATATCCAAGGCAATATTATCATTTGCGCATTAAGAACCATGCCAACTGATACTATTATCCCGATGCTCGACCAGTGTCAGCCGTTTTTAGGTAAAGGCGTGTGTGCCTTTGATCTTGCTGGCGCTGAATTTGCCGGTTTTTGTCACGACTTTATCTCCCACGCAGATTATGCGCGAAAGCTTGGTTTTAATATTACTATCCATGCGGGTGAACAAGGTGAAGGGCAGAATGTCGAAGATGCGATTCGTTTATTGCATGCTCAACGCATAGGCCATGGGATCTTCATTCACAACCATAAGGGTGGATATAACGCAGTCAAAGATGGCAACGTCGGGCTGGAAACATGCCCTAGCAGTAATGTTCAAACTAAAGCGGTTAAACAGTTGAAAGACCACCCTGCAGCTCAGTTCTATAGACAAGGGCTACCGGTGACTATCAACACAGATAATCGTACCGTATCCAATACCACCATGACAAAAGAAGTACAAAAGGTAATTGAGCACTTTGAGTTAACCGAATCGGATTACCATAAAATTTACCTGCAATCGGTTGAACAGAGCTTTGCTAGTGATGAGATTAAACAGCAGTTAAAGTCACTGCTTAAGTAAACATACTCTCTTGCATTATTACGAGCTAAAGCGGCGCGACAGAGTTAACTGTCGCGTACAAATCGCTGCCGAAACATCTTAGGGGTTAGCCCTACAATTTTCTGAAACTGGTTTCGGCAAGCACCCACATCCTCATATCCCACCTTCCTAGCTATGCTCTCAAAGCTTAGGTTTGAACACTCCAATTGTTCACACGCCATTTGAATTCGATATCTTTGAACATATTGCAGCGGCTTATAGCCAGTAGCTTTGTGAAATCGTCTCAACAAGGTGCGTGTAGTCAGATGACACTGCTGTGCAATATTTGTTACTGATAAAGGTTTCGAATAGTGCGTATGAATCCAGTGCTGAGCCTTGATGATACTTGCATCCCCATGGGTTTCCGATGGACTAAACTGAGCGTAATAGCTCTGTTGTCGAGACCCAGTATCGACCACTAGTATCTTACCTACTTGACGCATTACAGAGGGCGAGCAGAAACGCGATATAATCTCTAATCCTAAGTCGACCCATGCCATAACCCCAGCAGACGTGACAATGTCACCATGTGAGATGAGAATTTTGTCCGCATGTACTGGAATATCTGGAAAGTGCTGGGTAAACAACTCGGCCAAGGCCCAATGAGTGGTGATGCTACGCCCGCCAATTACCCCACACCTAGCCAGTATGAACGCCCCGGCACATGCCGATGTCAATACGCAACCCTTAGCGTGGCTGCCTTTGATCCATTCGATTATCCATTCGTCTACCCTCAGATAAGCTCTATCTTGATCAATACTAGGTGGAATAATAATTAGCTGTGACTCAATACAATCGTCAATACATTCGACAATACTGATACTGAATTTGATTCCAATCGCCCGTTGCGCTAACACACGATTTGCCACCTCGAATAACTCACAAAGCCCATACACTGCTGATTTGGAGACGCTTGGGTAGGCAAGCAATGCCACTCGCTGCTGTCTAATTGTCATTTTTACCACTTTTTATGTCATAAATGACTACTGTCAAAACAGTATATCGCCAACATAATAGGCGCATCAATTACAAATATTGCACGCGAATAGGAACTCAACATGTCAAATCAAGCGCTAATTGTTATCGACCTTCAAAATGATTATTTTCCGCAAGGTAAATTTCCGCTATGGAATACCGAACACACCCTAAACAATGTGAAGCAAGCTATGATTCAAGCTCTGCAAAACAATGTATTAATTGTGCATGTCCAACACATTGCCGACCCTAAATTGGGGTCAGCACCATTTTTCAATCATGGAACGCAAGGGGTTGATATCCATCCACAAATAATGGAGATAGCACCACAAGCACAGATTGTTATTAAGAGGTATGCCGACGGGTTTCATTGCACTAATTTAGACGAGGTGTTACAGCAACATAATGTTTCTGAATTAGTATTGTGTGGCATGATGACGCAAAATTGCATTACGCATACCGCACTGTCAAAAACTGCTGAAAAATACAATGTTTCAGTCTTGTCTGACTGCACCACGACCGTAGATGAAATGGTGCACAAGATAGCTTTAAACGCCTTAAAACCACGTATCGTTTTGGCAACGACACAGCAGATCTTTGGCTAAAGTCCCAATACAGAGAAGAGTGAGCCTACTTCTTCTGTATCTACAGGGGGTTATTCAATTAACAACCAGATCGCTACCATGATCATCAGGCTTCCTGCTATTCGGTTCATCACTTTTACGTTGTCTCTATTGGCCAACATAGCGCGAAGCCCCTTTCCACCCGATGCATAAATCGACATACAGATAAACTCAGATAGCATAATGATAGCGACTAAAATGGCCAGTTGTGGGGTTAGAGAATACTGAGACGAAATAAACGGAGGTAATAGGCTTACCATAAAGGCCCAGCCTTTAGGGTTGGCTATCGCGGTAATAAATCCTTGTGCCATTAAGGCGTAGTTGGAGCTTTGATCAACACTAAGGCTTTCGGAAGATATGGCCATCTTTCCCTTAGAGCGCCACATTTGGATACCTAGATAGGTAAGATAACTGGCGCCAACGATCTTAAATAGCAGAAATAGAGTGGGCATTTTGATCATCACGGCCGCAATCCCCACAACCGCACTGATAGCGACTACCGCAACACCGACGACCTCTCCTAGCATCATCCATAGTGTACGCTTGTAGCCTATACTCATGCCTAGGCCCAGCGCAAGCGTCATACACATCCCTGGGGTAATTGAAACAAAGAAAAAAGTAGGGATAAATACCCATAATACTGACGTGTCCATTAACATCCTAATTAATTACCAGCGCAATGATTCGAAATTATCCCATCATAAATAAATATGCAACCTTACAGACCAATCCAATTCTACAAAGGCGCTTTATAATGCTAATGCATAAGTAAAAACACCACAGTCAAGCTGTGGTGTTTATAAGATTATTTCTGAAGTTCGAGATCCCCTGGACGCCAACTCTTATCAAACCAAGCTTCAGTTGGACCATAGACTCTAAACAACAAGTTGAACCCTTTATTGGGCATAGTCTGAACCCAGTTGTTTTCCCAGCCTTTTGGTGCTTTCGGCGCGAAATGTATGGTAATCGAACCATCTTTATTAGTGCGCAGCCCCTTTTTCAAACCATCCACACCAGCTGAGCGTTGATCGGTCTCCAACATTGAGCGAGTTTGATTATCGTAAATCATAAACGACCAAAAATTAGCCACTGGTATCCCCTTAGGTAGGGTAACCGTATAGTGTTTCGACCCATCATATAATTGACCATCTGCATCTCTAGAACCAATTAAATAAGCTGACCCCTTGCCTACTTCCTCTGTGACCATATCTGGCGTCGTTCCCGTGGCATAAAAGTGAAATACTGCACGCTCACTTAGGTTTAGTACGCCATTTTCATCTTTAAACTCATAACCAGATATAAGCGGTGTGTACCATGCACGATCGTCATACACTACCATCTCCTTATCTGGCGAGAATGTGGCTCCTCGGATCTCTGCGGTGGCAATCTTAGCAGCCTCAATAAACACCTGTTGCATCTCTGGGCTTGGTTTAAACGGCGTACCTTTCTCTATTCCAAGCTCTTTTGCCAAGCCTATAAATTCTTCGTCCCAAAGCTGGGTCGGTTCATATTGAACCAGGGCATTAATCTCCTGATAAAATGTCTCATCCATGGCATGCACAGTATTGTATTTTTCACCGGAAATATTAATAAACTCAGTTTGCTGCTCAGGGTTAGAGTATGGATATATCTTCATCGTATCTTTTAGTTGAGCGATTGATTTATCTAATGTGTCAGGGGTACTCACCAAGCGCAGCAATAACCAATGTTGATAACCGTCGGTTTGAATCGGGATATATCCAGCTGGGATCTTCCCTTCATAAGAGTTGTGATAAACAAAGTATTTGCCACCTTTACCTTGGTCTTGCGGATGCGTCACCCCAATACGACTGGTGAACTTAAACGCGGCATTGTCAATCAGCCCCAAAACAGGGGAATTGAGTTCTACAACCACAGGACCGTTTTTAACGTCTATCTCACCGGTAATATAAGGCGTTGTGGTATTAGGGGTTAACCACAGGCTCTCCGCAGTCAACATCTGCTCGGAGATAGCAATGGTTTTATTTGCTTGCATACCAATGCTTTCGTGGCCCGCTAACATACCTTGCATTGATGCTGCTGGAATTCCCGAAAGAAACAACCTTACCGCATTTGCCGTATCTACAAAGTTATTCGCCTTAGCGATTGTTTCAGCGTTCGGCGCACCGTCGGTATAGTGCAAATCACCAAGGTAGCTAGATTGCACATGATTTGGTGTAATGACCTGCTCAGGTACATTTGCACTGTATTTAGGGGTGGCATAAGCGCCACATGCTAGGGTTGAGATTAACGACGCTAAAAGTAACTTTTTCATATTGGATACTCACCTTAATTTAGTAACTACGTTTTCGTATTCAGGGGCCTTCTAGGCTTTGAGTTAATCCTAAGTCAGACACTAAAACCCTCCCAATGACTTACATGCAAGTAGAATTATGCATTAACCGGGTATTACTTTAGGAAGGCATATTATTCTAGGATAGCCATTGTTTGCTGTTCAATTTGCGAGGCGAACCACTGATGGGCAGGAGAATGAAAGACTCTTTGATGTTCAATCAGAAACAGTTGCACATGGTACTCCTGCGCCTGTTTAAATTGGTAGATTGGCACAAAATGCTGTTCAAAATCAGGTAAGTGTTTAAGTGCATTCATGCCAAATATGACACTATCTGTTCGTTTCGCTACATCCAGCAAAACTTGGGTTTGGGTGCTTTTTAGCTCTGGGGCGACCTGTATTCCGTAGTCACGAAATAACCTCGATAGTGGCGCATTAAACGCCTGTTTATGGTCTTCTTCTACCGTCATTGCCACAAAGGGATATTGCATGATTTGAGCAATATTAGGATTGCTGTAAGCCAAAGGATGCTGCTTACCAACAAATAATTCAGGATAAATGGTGCCAAGTAATCGTGAGCGATATTTCTTGTTATTCTGCTCACTATAGTAGACCGCAAAGTCCAATTTTCCGCTATCTAACAGATCAAAAGGGTTACTCTTTGCAGAGATTTCTATCAAATTGGAATGGGGTGATACCTTGAAAATATGACTTGCAAGTGATGGCATCATTAGGCTACCTAGCAAGCTGGGCATCGCTTTCGAGAAGGTTTCGTAGCACAAGGAAGCGTCAAATTCTTCACTGCCAAATAACGCACTTAACTGAGGTAATAATGAACGGAGTTCTTTTTCCAACTCCAGCGCTTTAACCGTTGGCACTAAACCTTTTGCGGTCCGATTAAATAAGGTTCATCGCGGATTAGTGGGAACTGAAAACAAAAACGGTAGTTAGTGGTAAGGTTACATCGCCAAACACAACCTTTCACAAACTACCGTTTTCATGCCGAATAATACTTTCCTATCGTCGTTCTGGGAAGGCTTTCAGATCGTAAAGTCTTATAAAACTGATTCATTAATCTCTATCACCTTAATTCCTGATACCCCTGCATACTGTTCTTGTGGTCAAGTTTCTGACTCTATTCATGACACTCAGTGGCGAACGCTTAAGGATGCGATGATGCTAGGCACACCCGTCGAATTACTCGTTCAAACTCGGCGCATCAGGTGTTCAAATTGTGGTATCAAGACTGAGTCTATTTCTTGGGTTAAGCCATATTCTCGCCTTACCAATCGGCTGATTGATTACATTGAGAATCTATTACCATTGCTACCCATCAAACACATTTCAGAGCTTACTGGGGTGCACTGGCACACCATCAAAGAAATAGATAAGCAACGTCTGAAGCGTGTCGTACCTGAGGTTCCTTGGGGTTGTTTGCGTCAACTGGTCATGGATGAGTTTGCCATATTCAAGGGGCATCGTTACGCCACTGTTATCGCCGATGCACAAACGCATCAAGTACTTTGGATTGGTCTAGGTAGAAGTCGTAAAGATATACGTCCGTTCTTTGAAATGCTTGGAGAGCATGCTCAAAATATCGAAGTTGTGGCAATGGATATGAACACCGCTTTTGACCTAGAGGTTCAAGCTCATTGTCCAAAGGCTTGTATTGTCTATGACCTTTTTCATGTCGTCGCTAAGTTTGGTCGAGAAGTTATGGATAGAGTTCGAGTAGATCAAGCCAACCAACTTAAAGATGACAAAAGTGCACGGCGTTGGGTCAAGCGCTCACGTTGGGTATTACTGAAAAATAGAGAGAACTTAAATACTAAGCAACAAAGTTACCTGGATGAAATACTTGCGGTTAACCGTGACTTAATGGTGACCCATTTACTTGGTGCTCAGCTCAAGGAGCTCTGGTACTGCGACTCGGAAAAACAAGCCAAAGACCTTTGGGAAATATGGTGGCAGCAAGTCCATGAAAGCGGAGTAAAACCGCTCATAAACTTCGCTAAAAAGCTGAAACCGTACCTTCATGGGATAGTGTCTTCAGCTTTGTATCATTTAAATACATGCACCTTGGAAGGGATTAATAACAAGATCAAGCTAATCAAAAGAATGGGCTATGGGTACCGAGATACGGATTACTTCTTTATGAAGATAAAAGCGGCCTTCCCCGGAAAGCCGCGATGAACCTTAAATAATGGGTCTTCAAAGGTATCTCGCAAGCGCTGTAGACTGCGACTCATCGCCGATTGAGAAACAAACATAACCTGCGCGGCTTGAGTCACATTTTTCTCTCTTAACAGAACATCCAAACTAACCAATAGATTTAGGTCTACCCTAGCGAGTTTCTTAACACGATCCGTTTGCATCTGATCTCTACTAACATCAATATTTGTAATAATAGTAAAGCACTAATTCTCGGTAAATGAATATTGTGAGTAAGATTAATTTGTTTGATACGAAAAAAAACCGCCCATTAAAGGCGGTTAGTTAGGTGTTTGTATCTGACAATTAGCAGATTACAGAAGCGCTACCGATTGCTGAGCAATAACGAACTCTTCGTTCGTTGGGATAACAACTGCTTTAGCACCAAGCATCTTAGATTCAGCGATTTGACCCGATGCACCAAAGCGAGCGGCTTCGTTGCCTGCAACGTCTTCTTCAAAACCAAGGATTGAAAGGTTCTTGATAACTTCACGGCGAACATCAAGAGAGTTTTCACCAATACCACCAGTAAATGCAATCGCATCTAGTGAAGAAAGAGGTGCTAGGTAAGAGGCAATGTACTTAGCTACACGATAGGTAAATACGTCAAATGCGAGTTTAGCGCCCTTGTTACCTTCGTTCATTGCTTCTACGATGCCACGCACGTCAGAGGTAATTTCAGAGATGCCCAAGAAACCTGATTTTTTGTTCAGCATTTCGAATACATCTTCACGAGCCCAACCTTTCTTGATTAGGAATTCAATAACGATTGGGTCGATATCACCACAACGAGTACCCATCATTAGGCCCGCAAGTGGAGTGAAGCCCATTGAGGTATCTAGACATATGCCATTTTCAACAACAGCAACAGATGCGCCGTTACCTAGGTGAACAGTAATAACGCTTGTTTCTTCAACTTTCTTACCGATCATTTTTGCAGCTTCACGGCTTACGAAGTAGTGGCTAGTACCGTGTGCACCGTAGCGACGAATACCATATTTCTCATAAAGTTCGTAAGGAACAGCGTAAATGAACGCTTTTTCAGGCATTGTTTGGTGGAATGCAGTATCAAATACAGCAAACTGAGGCAAAGATGGGTAAGCTGACATTGCAGCACGAATACCTTTTGCACCCGCTGGGTTGTGTAGAGGAGCAAGTTCAGAAAGGTCTTCAATCTCTTTAAGAATCTCGTCATCAATGCGAACTGCACTATCGAATTTCTCACCACCGTGAACGATACGGTGACCTACCGCTACGATGCTATCGCAAAAGCCTAACTCTTCCATAAGCTTAACAACACGGCTAACAGCTGCTTGATGAGGATTTTCTAGGTCGCTGATTGCTTCCTGAACTTTCTCGCCATTAAACTTCCAACCAATCACGGCTTCTGGCAAGCCAAAGCATTCGCCAAGACCAGAGATCAATGCGTCTCCTGATTGAGAGTCAATAACTGCAAACTTTAGAGAAGAGCTGCCTGAGTTGATAACTAGTACGTTCTTGCTAACCATGTTTAAAAATCCTAAATATGACCGGGGTGCATTATATTTATGCGTTTGATGCATTCGATTATCAAATATTTTTTGTCGAATTCAAATTTTTTTAAGTTGAATTGTATTACAAAAAGCAAAAACCTTGAGCTGGATCATGTTTTGAATTTTTTTGAGCTCTAAATTTAGTAACTTATATATCATATTCAAATATTTTTGAACCAGATCGATTACTATTCACTCTATATTAAAATATTGTAGTAAAAAAAACGGCGCTATAAGCGCCGTTTTTTTAGATATTACTCTGCAGTTTTGTTGCGGGTATGGCCTCTTTCTCCACGAAAGTTGCCACGATTGTCTCCGCCACGGTTACGATCGAAACGACGTTCCCCGTCACGACGACCACGACCACCTTCACGGTTACCTTCGCGGTTACCACGATAACCACCACCATCACGACGAGCACCACCACCATCACGGCGACCACCACGAGATTCGCGGAAATCGTCAAAGTCGCAAACTACAGCTGCGGTTTCTTTTTGACGAATACGAAGCTTACGTAGTTTACCAGCGGTTTCTGAGCTCATTGCTTTTGGCAATTGTACAAAGGTATGTTCCGGAGCAAGTTTAATTGCACCGATAGAACCTTTAGTAAAGCCTAACTCATTTGCAAGTGCGCCAACGATATCCTTAACCTGGACACCTTGCTCACGACCAACTTGCAATTGGTAAGTATCCCACTCTTTGTTGTCTTGACCGTAACCACGACCACCTTCACGGCCGCCTTCACGACGACCATCACGCCCACCTTCACGACGTTCAGTGCGGCGCTTCTTATCACGTTCAATAGCCGCAACCATAGGATCATCGCCAACATAAAACAGAGGACGTTTACCTTGCTGACGGCGTAATAAGATAGCCGCCAATGTTGCCGCATCGATCTCTAGGTTTGCTTGTAGCTTTTCTACTAATTCAGCAAACTTATCTAAAGAGCTATGTGACAAGTCAGCTGCAAGCTCAAGACCCAGTTTGTTTAGACGTGATTCAGCTACTTTATCGCGTAGTGGCAGTTGAATCTCTTCCATTGAAGATTTGGTTACGCGCTCGATAGTGCGCAGCATACGCATTTGGTTAGTGCGTACCAATAGGATAGCTTTACCCTTACGTCCAGCACGACCTGTACGGCCGATACGGTGGATATACGATTCTACATCGAATGGAATGTCGTAGTTAAATACGTGTGTAATACGAGGCACATCAAGACCACGAGCAACAACGTCCGTTGCTACTAGGATATCAATCACGCCGCGTTTAATATTGTCTACTGTACGTTCACGTTGAGACTGAGGAATATCACCATGTAGCGCCGCAACTTTAAAGCCACGGTCTGCTAGATAGCTTGCAAGGCGTTCTGTGTCTTGGCGTGTACGCACAAATACAATAGAAGCGTCAGTTTCTTCAGTTTCAAGAATACGAGTCATTGCCTCATCTTTCTCAACGCCTTTAACTACCCAAAAGTTTTGCTCAACTTTATCAACGGTGTGGTTTTTACCAGCAACATCTACGAATGCTGGATCACGCAAGAAACGCTCTACAATGGTTTTAAGCATTGGAGGCATAGTTGCTGAGAAAAGTACACGTTGTGCCGAAGTAGGAGCATGCTCCAAGATAGCCGTTACATCATCTACAAAACCCATGTTAAGCATTTCATCTGCTTCATCGAGAACAAATGTATTTACTTCATCTAGGTGTAGACGATCACGGTTGATAAGGTCTTGTACACGACCAGGTGTACCAACAACGATATGCGTTCCATTTTTAAGAGCACGCATTTGATCTACGATTGAAGTACCACCGTAGATTTCAAGAACCTTAAGGCCACGAATGTTTTTACCAAGGTTTTTGATTTCAGCTGCAACCTGGATCGCAAGCTCACGTGTCGGCGCAAGAATGATAGCCTGTGGTTTGCGTTGGTCTAGGTTAATTTGAGTAAGAAGTGGTAGAGAGAAAGCCGCTGTTTTACCAGTACCAGTCTGTGCTTTACCTAGCGCATCTTTGCCTTGCAAAAGCAAAGGAATAGAAGCTGCTTGGATAGGTGTAGGAGTAACAAAACCCATGCCGTCAAGGGCAGAAAGGATTTGTTCACTAAGTTTTAAATCGCTGAATTTAATTTCAGATTCTTGCATTGGGATCCCAGTTTACTAGTCATTAAAAACGGTCCCATGTGCTTTCTAATTCATACACAAATCCAGCATATGCAACATTTCCGTGCTTTAAGGAAAGGATAAGCATATAAAACGCATCAAGCCGCCAGGGACAAAATAAGGAGGCGAATTCTGCCTTAAAAAACGGACAATTACCAGAAATAAATTGAAATAGATCACAGATCGGGTACTAACTACCCCACTCTATCATTGTAATTCTGGTAATTTGGACTCTGTTAGTACGAGTTCTGTCCGCGTTTTAATGCTTAGATTTAAGGGTATATGTTCTCGGTACCCTAATATTTGCGCCCTTGCCCATCAGAGTGTAGTTGTTTAACCAGATCTTGACGATCTTGATATGACATATTGTCGGATCCCGTATGGGCACAACCGGCTAATACAAGGGTGAGTAACGCAGCGAATATTATTTTCATGAGTGTTCTCCTGTCTACCTACACCGCACAACAACAAGTCGTACTGTTGCAGGTTATACGCCTTGAACGAGCATATCGATCTACATCTACAGCGATTTAAGCTTCTGACCGTTACGCTAATTAATAAGACCGGATTTACACTAAAAACTTCCCAGACTGCGCTTAATCACAAAATTAGTTACCCTCAACATATCTAACCACACTCATAAATCAGGTGCAGTAACAGTTAAATCGCAGCCAACAAATGATCTTCTTGTTATACATTCCTTTTGGTTGAATGTAGAATATAACCCAGTAACACGTCGCCCAATTTACGCGCCTCCAACAATACCTCTTGGCAATGCTCAGAGCGTTTTGAGGCAGGCTTTGGAAAAAGAATTAAACCTATTTAATATCAATGAGTTACATTATTATACATGTTTGCAGATAACCCGTTGCTCGCTCAACTAAAACAGCAGATAAAAGAAACCTTACCTACCAAAGAAGGTACCATTAAGGCCACAGATAAAAGTTTCGGTTTTCTTGAAGTCGATAGTAAAACCAGCTTTTTTATCCCACCTCCTTACATGAAAAAGGTCATGCACGGTGATAAGGTTCGAGCGGTAATTCGTACTGAAAACGACAAAGATTCAGCCGAGCCGGACCAGTTGCTTGAGCAAGCCGTTAACCGTTTTATTGGTCGCGTAAAGTTATTCAAAGGCCGTCTAAATGTTGTTCCTGATCACCCACAACTGCGTAAGCTTTCTCTAAAAGCGAAAACGGCACGTGGCATCAAACGCGATGAGTTTGCTGAAGGAGATTGGGTTGTCGCTCACCTAATCGAACATCCTCTTAAAGGCGCTGATGGTTTTCTGGTTGAAATTACTGAGAAAATCACCGATTCAAATGACAAAATTGCCCCTTGGTGGGTAACTTTAGCTGAGAATGATCTACCCAACACTGAGCCTACAGGCCTTGATGAGTGGACGTGCCTTGATGATGAGCAATTGGTTCGCGAAGACCTGACACACATTCCATTTGTGACCATAGATGGCGAGTCAACTAAAGATATGGATGACGCTCTATTTGCGAAATCTAATCCCGATGGCAGCTTCGAGCTCACCATCGCAATCGCCGATCCAACCGCTTATATCACGCCTGACAGTGAAATGGATAACGTTGCTCGCCAGCGCGGCTTTACCATTTATCTTCCTGGGCGCAACATTCCTATGTTGCCACGTGAATTGGCGGATAACTTATGCTCTCTTATTCAAGATGAACAGCGCCCTGCATTATGCTGCACCGCCACTATCTCCGTCGATGGTACTATCAACGATGATATACGTTTCTTTGCAGCGAATATCAAATCGCACGCTCGCCTAGCTTATAATCACCTATCTGATTACCTAGAAAATGGTTCAAGTGAAGCATGGCAGCCAAGTGAGACCATCGCTCAAGTAGTCACCGATTTAAACAACGTTGCTAAAGCACGTACACAATGGCGCGAAACAAATGCGGTGATCTTCCCTGATCGTCCTGATTATCGCTTTGAACTTAGCCAAGATAATGACGTTATCGCGATTCACGCGGATAAACGCCGCACCGCCAATAAACTGGTGGAAGAATGCATGATCAGCGCCAATATTTGTGCCGGTCGAGTATTATCAGAGAAATTAGGCTACGGGGTATACAATACCCACAGTGGCCTAAAAGAAGATAAAATTGAAGGCGTTTTAGAGTTAGTTACTGCCCACGGAGCTCAAGGGTTCGATGCAGAAAACGTGACCTCTATTGAAGGATTTAGCGCACTTCGTCGTTGGTTAAATGAACAGCCAACTCAATATCTTGATAATCGCATTCGTAAACATCAAACCTATAGCGAAATCAACAACAAGCCAGCCCCTCATTTTGCAATGGGCTTAGAGCTATATGCGACTTGGACATCCCCTATCCGTAAATATGGCGATATGATCAACCATCGTCTTCTAAAAGCGGTGATCTTAAATAAACAGCCGGTGCAACAACCCGACGATACTGTGGGTGAGGAAATGTCTTTGCACCGCAAGCATCATAAGATTGCAGAGAGAAAAGTAAGTGATTGGTTATATGCTCGCACACTACATAAAGACGTTTCGGCTAAAACACAGTATCACGCAGAAATCTTTGATATCAATCGAGCGGGAATGCGCGTTCGTCTACTAGAAAACGGTGCTGCGGCCTTTATTCCAGCGTCACTGATTCTCGATAATAAAGCGCGCATCGAGCTCAACAATGATGAAGGCACATTATCCATAGACAAAGAAATCGTTTATAAGCTAGCGGATACCTTACAGGTAACGCTATCAGAGGTGAATATCGACAAACGCAACATCGTCGCAAGACCGGTAGAAGTGTTTGCTGATGCGCCTGAAAAGTCAGAATAATTTCGGCTTAGAGGCTACCTTGTAGGTAGCCTCTTTTTTTTAGCATGTTAATATGAAGCAGTCGCAGTATTCAGATACCACGCATGGGCCATATTACTCACTTAACACTCTCATCAAGCGCACCGAACGCTCATTGTTTTCCACCACAATATTCGTGTGGCATCGTATGGTTAGTCTCTGGATCCCTAAAAATAGTGACGCCCGCTCAAGATATTGTAATCGGCGAGAGTCAATATTGTTTTTTTAGAACTACCGACAAATTAGAAGCTTTAAGCATCGATAGAAACAGCCCTTCTGTTGAAGCGCGCATCATCTTGTTTGACCCAAACTTCCTTGAGCATCAATTACCTAACACTCAAGGTGCAACAACCTCAGCCTATCCAATATTTGCAGCATCAGATTTAGATACTCTACTACTCAGAACCTTATACAGCAGCCTGGAATTGTCTCAGGATCAACACACCCATACCCATATAACTCAAGCGCTGCTGGCACATATGAATTATTGTGATCCTACTTTCTTCAACTTCGTATACCAATCACTAAGTTTGAGTTTAGTAGAGCGCATCATTTGGTTTATTGATACCAGACTCGATCAAGATCTCTCTCTAGGGAATCTTGCACAGTATTTAGGGTGTTCAGAGTCTACAATCAAGCGAAGATTATTCGATGAATCACTATCTTTTAGCGAACTGCTGCGAACAAAACGACTGCATAAGGCAGCAACACTTTTACGCTCAGGTCGACAGACTATAACGACCATAGCGACACAATCAGGATTTAACAGCGCCGCTCATTTTGCCAGTAGCTTCAAAGGCTATTACGGCTGTACACCGAAAACATTTCGTCGCGAGCGACGCAAGCCATAACATTAAACAAAAGGGAATTTTCATGAAATTCAGCTATTCAAACCCCACTAAAATCCATTTTGGACAAGGTCAAATCTCTCAGATATCAACCGCAATCCCGTCGACTAGCAAGGTGTTAGTCATTTATGGTGGTGGTTCAATCAAGAACAACGGGGTTTATGACCAAGTTGCACAAGCCTTAGAAGGCCATCAATGGCAGGAATTCTCTGGTGTTGAGCCTAACCCTACCGTAGAAACCTTAGACAAAGCTGTCAGCCTAGTAAAGGCACAAGGCATTGATTATATCGTCGCTGTAGGCGGCGGCTCAGTTATCGATGGTTCTAAATATGTTGCGGCGGCGGCTCACTACGAAGGCGACGGTTGGGACATCTTGATTGGAAAACATAAGGTAACCAGTGCAGTCGATTTAGGGGCTATTTTAACTCTGCCGGCAACCGGTTCAGAGTCAAACCAAGGCGCAGTCATTACTAAAAAAGCCACTCAGGATAAACTGTCATTTCTATCGCCTTGCGTTCAACCAAAATTTGCAGTTCTAGACCCAGATTCAATGAAAACTCTGCCAGAACGACAACTGATTAACGGCGTTGTTGATGCTTGGGTGCACGTATGTGAGCAGTATCTAACCCTTCCTGTTGGAGCTATGGTGCAAGATGGCTATGCTGAAACCTTACTCAAGAATCTAAAGACCCTAGGTGAGCAATTCCAACAGCGTGATAGCGATCAATGGCGCGCCAATTTAATGTGGAGTGCAAACCAAGCGCTGAACGGCCTAATAGGAACCGGAGTCCCGCAAGATTGGGCGACTCATATGATTGGCCATGAACTCACAGCGCAATGGGGTGTTGACCATGCACGCTCGCTAGCTATCATTCAGCCGTCGCTACTACGTAATCAAATCGAAGCCAAGCGTGGCAAACTACAACAAATGGGTAAAAACGTATTTGGGCTTGCTGAAAGTGACGATTTAGCCGAACAAACTATTGCCCATATCGAGGCATTCTATCAAAGCCTTAACGTCCCAACGCAATTGACCGAACACGGTGACGACAAGCAAGGCGCTATTACTATCGTGCTAAAACAACTCGAATCCCATGGTTTGGTTGCCCTAGGAGAGAGCCAATCAATCACCTTGATTGAGTCGAAACAAATTCTCGAATCCGCGATCCAGTAACGTAAATCACGATTTGTAATCGCTACGCAAAGGCAACCTTATGGTTGCCTTTTATGTCATTTAAGCCTCGACAATCTTCATTAAAGTGAACTCAGCGCAATACTCCTCACTATTATCGCGCTGTGCAAAATAATATTGAGTAATTGCAAACCTAAGATTGATTGATCATTAAACACGCCCAAACAAAAGGTGAACACCAACACCAACCTTGTTCATTGTTTTAAGGTGATACTTGCACCTTAACCTGCCTAACCTCAAGGTATGCACGGTTAAGATAACAATCCTAACATCAACAAAAACACATAACCGCATGTTTACACTAGCCTTTTAATAATTAGCACCTTCACCTGCCCTGTACTTCACAGCCGGACAGTCATTTAACAGATCGAGCTTCTTCTGGCTATAAACAGAGCAAGCAATAGCTTAAAATGTAGATAAAGCTGAGCCCAAAACCACTCAGCAACACCCCTGCGAATCAAAGTAAGATCCCATTTTCGATCTGTTGTCTTTTTCGGTCAAAGGCTTCATATTCATCGCAATTCACAAAAGCACGAAAGGAAAAACTTCAACCACGAATGATTGGAGTTATTGGTTCGCTAGATAAATAAGGCAGTTTAACGCGTACCCAAAAAGAGCAAACTTTCCTTTATATATGAATATTATCTAAGGCCTATAAATGAAAAATACTATGAAAATTTCAAGCGTTGTAACTGCTTTACTTGTAGCTATTGGCGTGACTGGTTGCAATGACCACTCTAAATCACCAGATGTTGAATACCTCGACTTAAATAAGACCGAGCTAAACGCTATCGATACATTGATAACCGGTGTCAACAAAGACTATGACTGGCCGATAAGCGCTAGCAGTGAAGATAAGGCAGATAGTAACAGCAAATATACTACGGTAAAATTTAGCGCAACCAAACCCTTCACCTCAGATACAGTAGAAGGCGAGTTTTCTCAAGAAATTCATAAGATTTTCACTTATAACTGGCAAGAGCTTAAAAAAAATGCAGCGGGAGAATATGAAGATATTGCTTCTAAACCCCATCAAATTAATATCGGGGTGCCTGGTTTAGCAACGACTCAGGATAAACTACAGGATTTACTTAACAGCGACCAACTCTCCCGTGAAGATATAATCAAACAGGCAGTGTGGAGCCACTTCGCACTACCAATGGCATTGGGAAACAACCAGATTGGTGCCTATACCAGTTTTGATGCACTCACCAATGAGCCTGTAGTTGCTAACGGCAATAAGCCATTATGTAAATACACTGTGAATACGAACCAGGCTCCGCGTAGTGACTTTAGTATGCGATGCAGTATTCCCGCATCTATCAGCCCATTTAACAGCCTAACGTCCGTGACTCTTGAGCAAGTGTATAATAATGGCCAAAGCCCTCAACAGGCAGCCAAATATTACACAACGAGTCGTGGTACAAACTACGAGGCGTATCACTTTATACAGGTTATCGAGCCTGAAAATGCAGAGATACCATCTGCTGATATACTTATCCACCCAGGTATTGGAATCATCTCTATTGAGCTAACAAATATCAAGCTTTCACAGAGTTACAGCATCCAAGCCACACAAACAAAGTGGCAATGGTTTAACAATAATCCCAATATTCTTGACCAAGACAACTAATAAAAAAGGGCAGCTATTTAGCTGACCTTTGTTGTCTGTTTTTGTTCTATCAGAAAAAGTCTATCGATTTACGACCCGACTTCGGGTTTCTTTGTGGCTGTTGCGGCTCAGGCTTGGCTTCCTGTACTGGTTGAGGCTGTGGCTCAAAAGGCGCTTCTGCAATTTCTGGCAGCTCAAATTCAGCACGTACCGCATCTGGATTCAAAATAACCAGGTAGAACTCCTCGTTAAACTGCACCAAATCACCATCCACCAGCTTACGGCGTTTACGCAGCTCAAGCTCGCCATTTACCGCGACAAAGCCCTGGCTTATCGCTTGTTTTGCTTCGCCACCACCGCTTACCGCATCAGCAATTTTAAGCACCTTGTAAAGCTCAATCGGTTCACTGGTAACCTCTACGCCTATCGCTTCTATTTCGACTTCTTGTTCTGAGTCAAACTCAGGGGCATCATGTGACAATGTTTTGTGCCTTGTGAAAATATTTACTTGGGTTAAGTGTAACTGCTATTGAAACTCTGGCATAGCAGAGAGTTTGGCATGCCAAGCAACAATAGCTGGGTATTGAGCGTCGAATTCAACCTTAAACGCCATCTTCATCACATTGACAAACAAGAACGCCGTAATATCGACAATCGTTAAACGATCACCCACAACATAGGAGTATTGGGACAGACGTTTTTCCAGTTTATCTACAAACGAAACGGCTCTTTGCTTAGCTTCCTCACCCCAAGCCGCTACACAATTTTCGCGGTCTGCATAAAACCCGCTAATATTACGAAACCCTTGAAAAGCCATCATCAAGCCTTGCAGCTCAACAACACGATGCCACATTTCAACTTGCGCCTGCTCCACCGCTCCCTTACCAAACAAGTCATGCTTGTTATCTACCACAGAGTCTAAATAACGACATACCGCTACAGATTCACTGATACAGGTACCATCATCTAGCTCTAGCATAGGTACTGTGCCACTTGGGTTACGGCTCTGAAAATCTGCTACAAGGTTATCACCCCCCTTGAGATCGAGCTGTATTCTTTCTACATCTGTATTTAGAAACTTCAAAAAAATGCTCACTCGACGGCTACTTGGTGTTGCAGCAGTTTCAAATAATTTCATAACTCGTTCCTTGATTTTGTGTGCTTATATATGATGCCTATTTAAAGGTAGTCTTAGCCTGCCGTTACTCAAATTTATATTTCTAATTAGAGACACAAGTCATATATCTATTATTTTTCAAACAGTTGCTGAGTTCCTGTTCCGCACAATGTTATCACGCGCAACGCTTCAGTAGAGTCCACATCCTCAAGAATATCAACATCACGGTTTGATACGATGTAAGAGTATCCAGATGTAGGTACTGGCGCTGTCGGGCAGAAAACCACTACGCTATCAATCTTATCTAAACTCTCAATCACAAACCCAAGCAATGACGCATTTTCACGCCCAGTTGGATAAACTCGACATGCTGTTTTCTTAGTGATATTTAGCGAATCACCATCAAGTAATTGCTTAGTGGTTTCTGAAATAAAGCCGTAGCCTGGCACCTTTCTGGCTATCTTTTCAAACAGACCATATGCTGACTTACCAATCTTGGTAGTGATGATCAGCCCAAGAGTGAAGCAGCTACCTAAAATCAAAGCAAAAGCCAACGCAATAGAGATTTGCTCAGAATAGCCAAAGTTCCCCACCCAATCGACTATTGGGTGAATAAGATCGGAAACAGTTGTTAGAGTCCAAACGACCAAGTAAGCCATTGCAGCAATCGGTAGCAATACCATCAAGCCCAACATAAAGGTAAGTTTTATTCGTTTTTTCATGATCATTTCCACAAAATATTCGGAGCCGGATTCTAACAAACATTGAGAGGAAACGATGCTTAGTGATGTAAAACCTTAATACTCATTATTTGGTGATAGAACAAACTAATACTAAGCGATTGTATTTATTATTCTTTTCTTGCATTTCAGCCATGTATAAAACTAAGTGAATAAATACATTGCAGATAATACCCAATCAATTGAATACTTTTCTCAATTTTTTAACCACGTTCTTTTTAGAGGACACACACCTAATATTGGTGTATGTCCTCAATTACAACCCTCTCAATTAAAGCGCTTATCTGCTAATTCGCAACTAAGCTGAAGCTGATCACATACAGTGTTTCAGTTTGTGGATAGATCTCTCTTATTACGCTCTTGAGCTCACTCAATGTCATATTCTCTTGCGCCGCATGCAGTTGTGACAGGTCTTTAAATTGTATCGGTTCAACTGATTTAATCATCAGATCACAAAACCAACGCCCCTGCTCAAATGTCGCAACGCTCACCTGACTATTGAGTAAAAAATCTTTCTCATCTTGATTACGAATCGTAATCGTTTTTTTACCCGATAAGATATCCGCCTCAAAGCGCTCAAAAAACGTTATCGTGGTTAAGCTCATGTTTGCTATCTCTTTTATATTTTGAGTTGAACCGATTACTATGTAAAAACACCTATTTTATAAACAATTTACGTAGCACTCGCAGTGTCAGGCTTTTCGCTTTTAGCATATAGCGCGCTCTAGGTAACCAAGTTGGCGTCCTCAATACAGTGCGCGCATGACTAAAGCTTAGAAAACCTTCCTTACCATGATAACGTCCCATTCCCGACTCACCAATACCACCAAACGGCGCATCTTCTGCCGCTACCTGCAAAATAGTATCGTTGATCGCCACGCCTCCGCTGTGGGTCCGGTTAAGGATATAATTGGTACTGATATCATCTTCGGACATAATATAAAGCGCCAACGGCCTTTCGCCTTTATTGATAATGGCAACCGCTTGCTCTAGATTTTGGTATCCTACTACTGGCAAGATTGGCCCAAATATCTCTTCTCTCATTAGCCGCAGTTCCGTATCCGGATTTAACACCAAATGAGGAAGCATGCGACGGGAATTATCAGATAATGCATCGCCAGTAACAGGTACTACGCGACAGCTCTCGCATAATTCAGCTTCCGATAAGTACTGCTGCAGCCGACGATGTTGGGTGTCATTAATGATATGCGTAAAGTCTTGAGGATTATTGCCATACAAGGTGATAAAACGCTCAATAAATAACTCGGCAAATGCATCGGCTTTATCTTGCTCAATCAATACGTAATCAGGCGCTACGCAAATTTGTCCCGCATTGACACACTTACCAAAGATAATACTATCCATCACCTTATTTAAATCACTCGATGGGGTGATAACGACTGGCGATTTACCTCCTAGCTCCAATGTAACTGGAACCAAATTTTTGGCGGCGCTTTGTGCCACTAGGCGACCTGTATGGGTTGAACCGGTAAATAAAAGATGAGCAAACTTTAAACTGGTAAATTTTGCAGCTATTTGCGCATTCCCCGTCACAACCTGAACATGTGAATCTAATGGTCTAAGTAGGTCCTTTATCACCTCATTGGTGCGAGGAGTATACTCACTGAGCTTGACCATTATTCTATTACCCGCTGCAAGAGCGGTCGCTAATGGTGCCAGGCTTAGCATAATTGGAAAGTTCCAAGGTGAAATAATTCCAACGACGCCTACAGGCTGATATTGAACCTCAAGCTTTGAGGGTGACAACAGCAAACCGGCTTTACGAGGCGATGCTTTCATCCATTTATTTAGATGTTTAACGGTGTAATTGATATGAGAAACCGTTGGCATGATATCCGCCATAACCGTGTCAAAATCACTGCGCGATTCAAAGTCACTATTTAGCGCAGTAATCAATGCATTTTGGTTTTCAAGCAGTGCTGATTTTAAGAGTTTAAGTAAACCAGCACGATGCTCAAAACTGGAATTAGGTTGAGCGTTGTAAGCTTGTTGCAACAATTCAAAGCTGCTTTGTAGTTCATCCTGCACTTGCTCGACGTTATCTCGAATAAGGTTTAGGTGTGGCATTAACAATTCCTTTTTTATTTTTATAGTTTAGTCGGCTCAACAATAGAGAGAATCACCTTTCATCAAAGATGTAATACGTACTTAGTGAGAGTTTAATAATAAGAGTCTATAACCGTCAGTACGTACATATTACTAGCAAATGCAATTGAGCCTGTTGCGCTTATATTTACACGGTCAATGAAACAAAAAAAGGAAGGCTTTCGCCTTCCTTGTCTTGGGTCTACTTTTATCTAACCAAATTGGTTCATGGTGTTATTTTCGCCGGATGCTTTTAGCGCCTGTTCGCCAGAGAAGTAGCTTTTATGGTCATCGCCAATATTAGAGCCCGCCATATCCTGATGCTTCACAGAAGAAAGCTGCTGGCGTATCTCTTGACGCTGAACACCTTTAACATAAGCCAGCATCCCCATTTCGCCAAAGTAATCTTTAGCCAGATTATCCGTTGACAGTGCAGCGGTGTGATAGGTAGGTAGCGTAATCAAATGGTGGAATATACCCGCCTCTCTGGCCCCATCACGTTGGAAGTTTTGGATACGGGTATCCGCCTCTCTTGCCAACTCGGTATCATCAAAGATACTACTCATCAGCTTCTCTCTATCATAAGCCGAGACGTCTTTACCTTGCTCTGCCCATGCATCAAATACTTGCTGGCGGAAGTTTAGAGTCCAGTTAAACGATGGGCTATTGTTGTATACCAGTTTTGCATTCGGTACCACCTCTCGGATGCGATTAACCATACCCGCTATCTGTTCCACATGAGGCTTTTCGGTTTCAATCCACAGTAGATCAGCCCCGTGTTGTAGGGAAGTAATACAATCAAGAACCACTCGATCCTCCCCAGTATTAGGCTTAAACTTCACCAAACCATTTGGTAGTCGAGTCGGCTTGATAATACGACCACCTTGTTTAAGAACCATATCACCGCTTTCAAGCTCATCTAGTGAAGTGATCTCTTCGCCATCTATAAAGGCATTGTATTGCTCTGCCAAATCGCCAGCACACTGTGATACAGGGATCTTCTGAGTCAAGCCTGCGCCCAGTGAATCGGTACGCGCCACGATAACGCCATCATCAACTCCAAGCTCTAGGAACGCATAGCGAACCGCATTAATTTTAGCGAGAAAGTCTTCATGAGGTACCGTCACCTTCCCGTCTTGGTGTCCGCATTGCTTGGCATCTGATACCTGATTTTCGATCTGAATACAGCATGCGCCCGCTTCAATCATCTTCTTGGCTAGCAGGTAGGTGGCTTCTTCATTACCAAAGCCTGCATCAATATCTGCCACTATCGGTACGATATGGGTCTCAAAACTGTCTATTTGTTTTTGCGCGGCGATTGCCTTGATTTCATCACCTTGCTGACGTGCATTATCAAGAGCATGATAAAGATGGTTTAACTCGCGGGCATCCGCTTGTTTTAAAAAGGTGTACAGCTCTTCGATAAGTTTTGGTACTGCGGTTTTCTCATGCATTGATTGGTCAGGAAGTGGCCCTAATTCAGAGCGCATCGCCGCCACCATCCAGCCAGACAGGTACAGATAACGACTTTGAGTCGTACCAAAGTGTTTTTTAATGGAGATCATTTTCTGCTGACCAACAAATCCGTGCCAGCAACCCAAAGACTGAGTGTAGTTTTCACAATCATCGTCATAGGCCTGCATATCTCGACGCATAATTTTGGCGGTATACTTAGCAATATCCAGCCCAGTTCTAAAACGGTTTTGAAGCTGCATGCGCACCACAAACTCAGGGTTAATTGCGCTCCACGTGTCTCCTTGCTGTTGAGTCGTATTCGCTGCGTTTTCCAACATAGTTCTATAGCTATTCATGGTGTCCCTCTCCTAGTATCAACTCAGTTCGTATTAGTGCTGTTTTGCTAAAATTCGATAGTGGTGTAATAAAGGCTCGGTATAGCCGTTGGGCTGCGCCATTCCCTCGAAAATAAGTGCTTTTGCGGCTTGATAAGCCAGGCTAGTGTGTGTGTTCGGTGTCATATCTTGGTAGCCCGCTGTATTACTATTCTGGCTATCCACCGTCATTGCCATCTGCTGCATGCACTCCTCTACCTGTTGTGTTGTGCAAATCTCGTGCTTAAGCCAATTAGCAATATGTTGGCTAGATATCCGTAAGGTGGCTCGGTCTTCCATTAGACCAACGTAATTAATATCAGGTACCTTTGAACAGCCAATACCCATCTCAACCCAACGCGATACATACCCCAAGATCCCTTGCACGTTATTTTTTAGCTCACTCTCAATCTCTGTAGAGGTGAGTGTCCTTTGATCATCAAGCAGTGGGATATCTAACATGCCTTCGCGATAAGACTTGGTCTGGATCTGTTGTTGACGCTCAAATACATTGCATTGCAAGTAATGCAGCGCATGTAGCGTAGCGGCGGTTGGTGACGGCACCCATGCTGTCGATGCACCCGCTTGCAAATGACTGGACTTTTGCTCCATCATCGCCGCCATCTCGTCTGGCATTGCCCACATACCTTTACCAATCTGAGCCCTACCGGACATTCCACATTGCAGGCCAGTTGCAACATTGTTGTTTTCATACGACTCAATCCAGCGCTGATGTTTTAACTCCGGCTTGGGCATAAATGGGCCGGCATTCATGCTGGTATGGATCTCATCGCCAGTTCTATCTAAAAAGCCTGTATTAATGAAGAACACGCGCTGCTTTGCTTGTCTGATACAGCTTTTCAGGTTTAGTGAAGTGCGACGTTCTTCATCCATGATCCCGATTTTGATGGTGTTTGGCGCAAGCTCTAGCATCTGTTCAACACGAGTAAATACATCGCAGGCAAACGCCACTTCTTCAGGACCGTGCATTTTTGGTTTCACGATATAAATAGAGCCTTCACGACTATTACGTATTCGGCATGCTTGCGGGTTCTTAAGCTCAATAGCCGCGATAAGCGCTGTTATTACCGAATCAATTAATCCTTCAGGTGCCATGTCTCCATTGCGCAGCGTAACAAGATCACTGTTCATCAAATGGCCTACATTACGGATCAGAAGTAGTGAGCGACCATGCAGATTATAATCCTCGCCGCCACGACCATCGTAGCTACGGTCACCTTCCAAACGACGGATATGATGTACGCCATCTTTTTCAAACCCTGCACTTAGTGACCCTGTCACTAACCCTAACCAGTTTCTATAGGCATCGACCTTGTCCTCACCATCTACCGCGGCAATAGAGTCCTCAAGATCCATAATGGTTGAAGTTGCTGACTCCATTTGAATATCATCAATATGAGACAGATCATTTTTACCAATCTTGCCTTGGCGATTTATAATCAATTCCACATGTAAACCATTGTGCTTTAAGATAATCGACGTTGGTTCACGCTCTGGATCACTAGCGGCAACAAACTGGCGCGGATTTTTAAGACCTGAGTGCGAGCCATCTGGGAAGTAAGCCAATAGATTTTGAAAATAGACGGTGTAGCTTTCTACATCTTGATGCGAGCCCTCATCTAGAGGAAATACCTCATCGAGCATATTTTTTGCATACTCAATTGCGCGCTTGCCACGTGCTGGGTTGTATTTTTTCCCTGCCTGCATACCGCCTTTACTTGGAATAACATCGCTTCCATATAATGCATCGTATAAGCTTCCCCAACGCGCATTAGCCGCGTTCAGTGCAAACCGAGCATTTTTGATTGGCACAACCAGTTGTGGCGCCGCAATTGCGGTTATCTCTGTGTCGAGATTTTGAGTTTCAATAGTAAAGTCTTCCCCTTCATCAACTAGATAGCCAATCTCGGTTAAAAACTGCTGATACTGCGCCAAAGTAAAGCTAGGGTGTGTGTAATGAAATTGATCAATTTGAGCTTGAAAATCATCCCGCTTTTGCAATAGAGCTTGATTACGCGGCGCGAACTCTTCCAATAGTTCAGTGAAGTCATGCCAGAAGGCCTCGACATCAAGATTCACTAGAGGAAGGACTTCAGTATTCAAGAACTGGGACAATTGGTGGTGAATTTGGCATTGTTTGGTTAGCGGTAAATTCATAGCCTTTTCCTCTGGTCAAATATGAGCGCTGCTACAGCGACTTCACAAAACTGATTTATTCCTCTTGGGTACGATTTAACTTTAACTAATTCTTTACTAAAATTTCACAAATAAAATTACACAGTGTAAATTTTACAAAATGAAATCAAAAACCAGCTTATTCAGACAATCACATTTTCTTGGCACCAAGATCAGGAATCTACGCAAACGTAACCACCTTACGCTTGAGGATTTATCAGCGCGTTGTATAAAATTAAACCCAGAATCTGCGCCCTCAGTGTCTTATCTATCAATGATTGAACGAGGCAAACGTGTACCGAGCGAAGACATGCTCGAGGTAATTGCGGATGTATTCCAAAAACCATTAAATTGGTTCTTAGACGATGCCAACGACCACCACGATATTGTTCCAGATAAGAGTGGGAAAGGCGGTGTTAGAGGAATGGCGCTTGAGCCTAGCTTTCTGTTTTCCAATGATATTTTGCAAATTGCTATTCCAGAAATGCTGGCTCAAACCGGTACCACCGGCCGACAATTTGCCCATCTTTTGATCCGAGCTCACCAAGAGCACAATCAGAACCACTTTCCCGATCTAGAGCGAGCAGCAGAAGAGGTTGGTCACAAACGTATGCCACTGCAGGTGGATGACCTGCTTGAAATCTGTGAAGAAATTGGCCTTAAAGTAAAATGGTTTAGTGATAGCCCAAAGCCTGTTGTTGATGCCTTAGATGACACGCGCCATCGGGTAACTCGCTCCTATTTTGAGCCACCAAATATCGTCCATATCAACAAAATACTCAAAAATGACCCAGTGCGACTAAAATATGACCTTGCGGTGAATATTGGGCACATGGTGCTTCATCAGGGAGATGGTGAAAAAAGCAATCTTATTGCAGATAGTAAGCCAAGCTATGGACTTAGAGATGAGAGCCAAACTAGCAACTCAGTCGAACTAGATTCCACTAAGATCCTACACGCCTGGCGCGATTTTGAGTGCTCATTTTTTGCGGGAGCACTGCTGTGCCCTAAAGTACCCTTTCGACAATTGCTTGACCGCAGCGGCTATGATATTTCGGTATGTAAATTGGCGGGTGTATCGGAATCCATTGCTATGCGACGTATGACCGCTGTATCACCCTACCCTCATTGGCATTACTTTGACGCCTACCATCCGGGTATATTAAAGGCAGTATATCGAGGTAATGGCATTCCTCTACCATGGGGCAATATGAAGATGGTCGAAGATCCCTGTCAACACTGGGCAGTGTTTCGTATGACAACCAAAGACAAAGACTTCAACCAGAGCGTGGCTCAGATATCAATTCTAATGCAAAACGATGAACCGCATATCTACTGCTGTGAATCGGTTAAAGTCAAAGACTTTGCTGGTAACGCCCATGTTCTGTGTAGCGGTCTCGACCTCAACCCTGCGATTCAGGCGCAAGGTTTTGACGCTATCAACATAGCCAATCAACTAAAAGATTCCTGTATCAAAAACGGGGGCACTGGGCCAATCCCTAAAGATATACAAAACTTGCTACTCACCGTAGGCCGTATCTTAAATATTAATTGGATTGAGCGCGGAATGGACAATCGCGCTCGGCTTATCTGTTCGAGAGGCTCTGTTTGTCCACGAGTTCCACAGTGTAAAACCTCCACACCACTACAAGAAATTGAAGTGCAAACAATGAGTTAATTAGTGTTGGAGGAGGAGGACTGTCGAATTAGGTTATTTAGCTGGTGGGTAAGCTGCTCTCTTAAAGCTTGCTCACCTTCGGAGAGAAATTTAGGCTGATGCGCCGCAACTACCTTTATGTTAGGTTCTCTCGATACAGGATTCTCTCCAGCCTTATCAAAAATCGAATTTAACATTCGCATTGACTTATCCATTAAATCCTCACTTTGCTGTTCATTAAGAATACGGGGTTTATCAAACCCTAATGCAGCCAATATGTCGTTGAAATGCATCTTATACCCTGCACTTCCGCCATCAAACGGGATGAGCTTTGAGCCGAGTTTGTCGCATACCCAAAGATAGGGAGGATGTTTTATGGTGCCAAAACCGATCGCGATTATCGAATCAACAAAGTGGACTTCAAGGCGCCTGTCCCAAATATCCCCCGCCTTACCAGATTCAATAACTACCTCGCAATCAAGGCTAGCACTATCACTAGATTGTCCCTTTAATATCCCAGAGCTATAAAGATGGGTTTCCACCCCTACCTCAAAATCAAGGCCAGGATAGTCAATTCGTTCTAATATGGATTGCTTGAGTTCAAAGCCATCTTGCAAACGGGATGATTTTTGAAGAAAACGAACCAATCCGGCTACGGCATGGATCCCCATATCAAGCCCATAGCCTGCCCCTCCATTTTTGTTTGGATCGAGCACCCCACGAGCGTTTAATCTTTGTATGCGGTTATCGAACTGAAAGTCCGACAATTCATCGGGGAGCTCGACTGGATTATCGGTAGCTATAGAGACCAACTTAGTGATTTGACCGCGTGACGTTAACAGGTCACCGTCAAATAATGCCTCCATAGACGGAGTGACCAACGCAGTATCAATAAAATAAAATCGGTTACCCTGAGCTTTCAATCGCGGGATCACACGCCCAAAACCTTCATCAACCTCATGCAATGCAAAAGAGGGTTTTTCGACCACAAACAAAAGGTCTTTACACTCAATTAAACTGGAAAGTTGCTTAATAAGCATAAGGTGAGTGCTAACCGGCGTGAGCAGCATAGCACAAGCAATAGATTGATTTGGTTGATGATTCAGGAAATGCTCGATAGTGCTATAGCATGCGCTGTAGCGACTGTCCTTTATTGTCGCCGTAGGGGTGACAGGGTCTATTGCGATGATGTCATAATGCTCAAGTAAGGCGTCAAAAAGCCCACTATAGAAGCCAACAACAGAGTATTCAGGGTCGCCCAACCCACCAAAAACCAAAATTGCCTTACGCACAGCCCACCTCGATACAAACTCAGATAAAGAAATAGTTTAGCAAAACCAACAACTAACCACCTCGCAACCCGTGTCGTAATTGTTAGAACTTACTTATCGTTTTATTTACATCTGTATTGCAACGATCTTCACAGATTTATCGAAATTAGCAACAATACAGAGATTTAAACTGCCCACATCGTAAAAACTGGCTCCGTTAGTTTGGTATTCACATAGTAATACTTGGATTGGCAGTGACTTTTCCGCTCACTTAGTTAACCTATAGGTAATTAACTTATTTAGAGCAAAAGAATATGGTTACTGTCGCAGTGTCAATTGAACCTATCGTTTTCAATGATTGCATACACACCCTTCTACATTGTAGTCGCCAAGACAATACCAATCAGGTGGCTATCAAATGATCCACAGTCTATTAACCGGTGCACTTATATCGGGAAGCTTAATTGTTGCCATTGGCAGTCAAAATGCATTTTTACTAAAATGCAGTTTAACTAAGCAGCACCCTATGTCGGTAGCAACCGTCTGTTTTATTGGCGATATTATATTGATAAGCACCGGTGTCCTCGGCATTGGTACCCTACTATATCACTCACCTTTATGGCGAGATATTCTTACGATATCCGGCGTTATATTTCTATTTTGGTACGGTTCACTTTCGGCAAAGTCTGCATGGCAGGGCACCAGTCAATTGAGTCTGACTAACAAAGGAACCAATAAAAGTTGGTTACAGCTGATGCTAATGACAGCGGCAATCACCTTCTTAAATCCACATGTATACATTGATACGGTAGTTATTTTAGGGGGAGTTACTTCCTCGATGACGCAGCAACAGAAAGTGTGGTTTGTAGTTGGCGCTTTGATGTCATCCGGAATATGGTTTTATGGCGTAGCGTATTTTTCTAAGGTGCTAATCCCGTTATTTGAAAGACCACGCATGTGGCAGATACTAGATACAATTATTGCAGTGATTATGTTTGGTATTGCGATAAAGCTTGCTCTGCCATTAGTCACTTAATGAAAGCGGTGCTGGGATTCTGGGGTGCACATCATCGATTCATCACCACTCTACACTACCGTCGTCCCCGCGCAGGCGGGGATCTGTAGGCTCTCGAACCCAATCATGTACACAGCACTAATTGAAGCCACCGCCCCTACAGATCCCGGCTCAAAACACCACCGGGAAGACGCGACAAACTGATAGTCATAACACTACTGGGTAACGGTGGGAAGACTGACAGCTATCCGAAATACCAATAACCTTTATTCACTAACTCAGTCAACAATGTGATCCCTTCGGTGGTCATGTTCTTAACGGACAACGACTCTTCATTTGCCAATAATTCAACCAGCTGTACCAATTCATCTGAGGTTTTAAATACTTCTCCATTCACATAGATCAAGGTCGGCTCGTCTTGATGATACAAGGTCCCTAGGCCTGCAACCTTAAATAAGGTGTCACCTTGGCCTAATTGTAACGAGACATCTTCGCAACTCCACTTTGGCTCTGGGGTGATAATATTGAGTTGATGTCTCGATTGAGTGAGCATGCTGCCCATAAAATCTTTTACCAGCGTAGGGGCATTAATTTGAGCCTTAAGCATATCAACTAGTGAAGTGAGATCGTCCGTTTTCAACTCACCATTATTAGGTTGGGTTGAAAGTTCTGGCTTGTGCAGATGCTTATCCCCGTAGTCATGAGCCAACACAAAATCCGCAAAATTGCTGATTAACTCTTGCTCTTTTGGTGAGCGAAAGCCAATTGAATAGCTCATGGAGGGCTCTAGTGCATAGCCGTCATGAGGAAACCCTGGTGGGATATAAAGGATATCTCCCGGCTGCAATACATCGTCAATTTGCGCATCAAACGACTCTATCTGTCGCAATGCCGAATGATGTTGCACCTCTTTATATTGACCGACATCCTTAGCGCCCACGCGCCAGTGTCTCTTGCCACTTCCTTGAATAATAAATACATCATATTGATCAATATGTGGCCCCACACCGCCACCTTCTACCGAGTAGCTAATCATCAAATCGTCAAACAGCCACTGCGGCATGCCCTTAAATGGTGTAACCAGTTGCGCAGCCCCTTCATGCCAATGATTTGCAGCTTGAACAATGAACGACCACGATTTCTCAGGAAGCTCTGCAAATTTATCTTCAGTGAAAGGGCCGTGTTCAGCACTCCACTCCCCCGCCAAATTTGACACAAAGCGCGAATCAACTTCTTGTTCCATGGTTAAGCCCGCCAGCTCTTCTGCGGTCAAGGGGTCTACAAAATTGCTAAAACCACCTTTAATAATGGTTGGTTTTTTTTGCCAATATTCGGCCAGAAACTGTTCAAGGGAGAAAGATAATTGATACATGTGCATTCGATTCAAAGAAATTTGGCGCCATAGTACCAAAATCTTCAATTATGCCTAGCCTTGGTTGGTAATAACCCATAATTCAATACTATTCATATCACAAGCTTGCTACTATCAGCGCCCCTGAAAAAATAGCCCCTAAAGACATGAACTCAAAAGCGCCAATTTACCTATTAATGTTATTGATTATCGTCAGCCCAATGGGTATCGATATCTACCTTCCGGCACTGCCGCAGATGGCTGACAGTTTACACACGCCAATAAGTAACATTCAGCTAACTATTACTCTATTTTTAGCCGCACTAGGAATGGGACAGCTGCTTGCAGGCCCACTTGCCGACCGCTATGGTCGAAAACCACTTATTATTGGCGGATTATCTCTATATATCTTGGGCTCTGTTATCTGCGCTATCGCCAGTCATGTCGAGATACTGTGGTTGGCAAGGATCATACAAGGTTTAGGGACATGCGCGGTTTCAGTCGGTGTAATGTCAGGGGTAAGAGATAGCTATAGCCCACAACGAACCGCAACTATATACAGTTATATCAATGGGGTAATCTGCGTGATCCCAGCCTTAGCCCCTATGGTGGGCGGCTGGCTCAGCCAAACATGGAGCTGGCACGCCAATTTTGTGTTTATGGGGATTTACGCACTATTAATCCTAATGCTAACCTTGTGGCGATTACCTGAAACTCGCCCCGCACACACAGTTGCAAGTAGCAGTCTTATTAATTTTCAGCAATTTAAGCCCATACTTCAAAGCCCAGTGTTTCAGCTCAATACTGGAATGGTAATGCTGGCAATGGCTATCATTATCGCATTTGTCAGCATCGCACCGGTACGACTTATGGTTGAGCTTGGTATTAGCCCCACCCTTTTTGCATTGTGGTTTGGAAGCAACGCGGTAATCAATATTATTGGCTCATTTAGTGCGCCAGTGGTGATACGTAAACTGGGCAAGACTCGCGCTCTGAAATTGGCTATGACGTTGTGCGCTGGCGCAGCACTACTTATTGTAATGTTGCAAGGTGTCCATCATCCGGCAGCCTTTATGGGGCCAATATTTATCGCCAGTACCGGTTTTTGTTTAGTATTACCGATTTGTTGTAGCTCGGCCCTAGAGCCTTTTGCTGAGCGGGCGGGCACTGCGGCCTCTTTGTTGGGCTTCTTCCAAATGGCCGGAGCATCACTGCTGGTGGGTTTAGTGAACCTACTTCCGTTTGCTTCACTGCAACTAATGGGGTTAATGATGCTATTACCTTTGCTATGGTTTGCAGGCAACTCGCTGCTTAGAAAAGCCAATCAGGCTCATCAAGGTTAAGGCTGTACCATAAACGCACTCGTCAAATGGCACTAGCGCAGTACTAGAAATGACTCGAGTACTGAGCATTCACGTTAGCGGGCGCGACGAATAAGCTGTAACAACTCACTACTTACACGTTTGGGATCTTCGGCGGAAGAAATAGCCGACACCAGCGCGATACCTTCTACCCCCGTTGCCGCTACTTTTTGAATATTGGTGTGATTAATACCACCAATCGCCACTAAGGGTTTGCTCGACAGAGAAACCGCACCTTGCAAGCCAACTAATCCCCAGTGGTTAACGGTATTAGTTTTGGTTGCGGTTGCGAAAATGGCACTCACCCCAAGGTTATCAACATCTAGGCTTTGCGCCGCAAGTAATTGCTGTTCGCTCTCCACTGACAGCCCCAAGAGCTTATCTCGACCAATTAGGCGTCGCGCATCATCAACAGGCATATCGGACTGTCCCAAATGTACGCCACAGGCATCTATGGCAAGGGCAACATCGACACGGTCATTGATAATTAAAGGCACATCACTGCCTTGCAACACCGATTTTACAGCACGTGCACGCTGGATAAACGCACGCACATCGCCGTGTTTTTCTCGTACCTGAACCATGGTCACGCCACCCTCAACAGCCTGTTCAACCACTTTGCACAAGGTATTTAACGACTGATGTTCATCGGTGACAAAATAGAGTTCATAAGGGTTGCTCATGTTATACCTTGCTGATCTTCAGACGCTGACGGAGCATCTGTTCATCAAGTTGATAAAGGGTGTCTAACAAATTCATCTGTAAACTGCCCGGCCCTGCTGATTTCTCAGCTGCGATCTCACCCGCAACGCCTAATATAGCGGTTGCAGCCATCCCAGAAAGGTCGCCAATTGCCGCAAATGCACCAGTTATCGCAGTATGCGAACAGCCCATACCAGTGACAAATGGCATCATTTCGTGACCATTTTCTAGCTTGAATACACCCGCACTACTAATCACATAATCGGTTGCACCCGAGATAACGACCGATGCGCAATACTCCTTCACTAAGTATTGCGCTGCGTTTACCGCAGAATCGCTGCTATCTAGGGCATCTACGCCCTTAGATTGTGCTTGCTCACCCGCTAACGCGATTATTTCAGAGGCATTGCCACGAATAACCAGCGTATCTGCTTGCTCTGCGATTTGGCGCGATACCTCGGTGCGTAATGTACTCGCACCGCACCCGACTGGGTCCAAAACCACCGGTTTACCATGGATATTGGCTTGCTCTACAGCGAACAACATCCGCGGTACCCATTGACTATCGAGGGTACCAATATTGATAACGAGAGCGCCAGAGAAGCTCATCATCTCAGCCATTTCTCTTGAAGAGTGCGCCATAATAGGCGATGCACCAACGGCTAGCAGCGCATTGGCTGTATTGTTCATCACCACATAGTTGGTTACATTAACCACCAGCGGCTTGGTTTGGCGTAGCGTATTCAAACACGCGATTACTTGAGCGATTTCCATTAATTATCCTTACTTAACTGCGTTTAGCCCCTGCTCCCAAAACGCAATTTCCATGCGGGTCGCAGTGCGAAATACTTCTATTAATTGTTGTGCTCTGGCACTGTCTGGATCAATATCCGCCAGCAGTACGTCTAGGTTTTCAATACTTTGGCTGACGCCTTGTTGGAACTCCTCAGAGCCATACATAGTCAACCAGCTCAGATAAGGATTGCCTTCGAGTAAAGTACTATCGCGCTGCGCAAGGTTCGCACCTATCTCTCCATAACCAATAGCGCAAGGCGCAAGCGCAACATACAAATCAATTAGGTCTCCTTGATTGCCAGTATCTAATACATAGCGGGTATAGGCTACCGTACCAAAATCCTCGGTTTCAGCTTCCATTTCAATCTCGCTGATACCCCAATTCTGACACCACTCTACGTGGTGTCCTATTTCGGAGTCCAGCAGTGCATGAAGGCTTGGTAAAGCAATACGCATCTGTTGCAGGCTTTTGGCTTTATATATGGCGAGCGCATACGCTCTGGCGTAGTGCTTTAAAAATAGAAAATCTTGCTTAAGATAATGCAAAAAGGCGTCGTGATGCAGCGTACCATCGGCCAACTGGTGAACAAAGCTGTGCTCAATATAATGTTGCCATTCCTCATGACACGCATGTAAAAGTTGTGAGGTTTTCATAATCTATCCTAGTTAAAAAGAGGCACATACTTAACGCTATTTGGCACGCTATTAATGATTTTATTGTCATGCATAAAGTTTGCGTAATTATCATATCGCTGATGATCAACCGCAGCTGGGCGCAGCGCAAAGCGAGTTAAGGTATCGTTCCAAGCGCGGCGGTTTAATTCATTGTTCAAGGTATCTGGGTTATAAGCCACGAACTCCTGCCACGCCTTGTTGGGATGATTAACAATATATTGAGTCGCCAGCTCAATGGCTTTGTTAAACTTCTTAATTTTTTCAACATCATAGCTATTTGCATTGGCTACAAATACCAGCTCATCATAGGCAGGAACACCGTGCTCTTCAGGGAAGAATGCCTTTGCTTTATAGCCTTCCAATGCTAGCTGATTGGATTCAAAGTTACGTAATCCTCCCCAGATAGCGTCCACCTTACCCGATGCCAGTGATGACGAAAGCGCCCAACCAATGTTGATGATCTGCACATCTTTAAAAGCAACACCTTGGTTTTTTAGCATAGTGCCAATGGTAGCCTCTTCATTGCCTGAAATAGCGACCCCAATCTTTTTACCTTTCAGATCAGCCAATGACTGTATCTTGCCATTATCCAGTACCATCAAGGTATTCAATGGCGTTGCGATAAGCGTACCACTGCGAATTAAAGGCAAACCTGCGGCAACATCGATAGTTAAAGTGGGTTGATAAGAGACTGCCATATCGATTTTGTTTGCTGCAACCAGTTTGGCCGGAACGCTTGGATCCGCTGGCTCTTGAATTTCTACCTCAATACCTTGTTGTTTAAATAGCCCTTTCTCTTTTGCGATGATAATTGGGCCATGGTTTGGGTTAACAAACCAATCTAGCATCAAGGTGATTTTATGGTCTTTAGCCAGCACGGCTGGACTAAAGACAAAGGTAATTACGGTAACTAAACTAACTAATAATTTTTTCATTGGTCTTCCTTTGTGACTCGAAAATTGCATTAGTGGATAAAATAAGATTGCTTATTGGGTAGGGTTTTGATCATTTTCAGACCATACATAAACTGCGCATATTCAGCATAACGCTTAAGGTTTCTAGCCGCCGGTCGCAAGGCAAAACGGGTCAGGGTATCGTTCCACGCCCTATGATTAAGTTCGTTATCTAGAGTGTCTGGGTTATACGCCACAAACTCTCGCCACGCCTGTTGGGGATGATTTATAATGTATTGCGTAGCAAGCTCCAACGCCTTATTAAAACGGGCAATGGCATCGCTGTCGTGCTGATTGGCATTGGCAACAAACATCAGCTCATCATACGGGGGAATGCCGTGCTCTTCTGGATAGAAAGACTTTGCCTTAAACCCTTCTAATTCCAGCTGATGAGATTCAAAATTGCGCATCCCGCCCCATATCGCATCTACGCGACCAGATGCAAGAGATGACGAAAGCGCCCAGCCTACATTAACGATCTTCACATCATCAAAGCTGACTCCTTCATCACTCAGCATCTTATCAATGATTGCCTCGTCGCTGCCAGACACCGAAACGCCTACGGTTTTGCCTTTCAGATCAGCCAAGCTATTAATTTTACCGTTATCCAACACTGACAATGTGTTTAACGGTGTCGCCAATAACGTGCCTGTCCACACTAAAGGAAGGCCAGCAGCGACATCTATGATAAATGAAGGCTGATAAGAGATCGCAAGATCAACCTGCCCTGCGGCAACAAGTTTCGATGGTACGCTAGGGTCAGCAGGTTCTTGGATATTCACTTTAAGCCCTTGCGCGGCAAAATAACCGTTTTGCTGTGCAATGATTATCGGTCCATGATTTGGATTTACAAACCAGTCAAGCATTAGGTTTAGCGTTTTTGGGGATGCACTTGCCTGAGCACTCACCAAAACCAGTGCAGATATCAATATCGTTATAAATTTTTTCAAAATTTCGTCCGTGAACTATTAATCAAATTGCCAAGGGATAAACTTATTTAGCAGCTTATCGGTAATGAAATACAGGGTGATTGAAATTAGAGCGAGCACAAACAGAGCGGCAAACATCTCATCTATCATCATACGCGCATTGGCTTGCAACATTAGATAACCAAGGCCGGCACTCGAGCCTACCCACTCACCAACCACAGCGCCAATCGGTGCCACTACCACTGCAACGCGTATTCCCGATGCTAGGGCCGGCATCGCGGCAGGCAGTCGCACTTGTTTTAGCATCTGCCAGCGAGTTGCCCCCATAGTTTGCGCAAGGTCAAGATAGCCGCGAGGCGTGTTACGGAGCCCGTCATAACAACAGGTGGTTACGGGGAAAAATATGATCAATGCCGCCATCACAACCTTAGAGGCAATGCCATAGCCAAACCACAGCATCAAGATAGGCGCGATAGCAAATACAGGGATTGCTTGCGAGGCGATAAGAATGGGAAGTAACCAGCGGCGTAACGGTTCAAACAACAACATCTGTAGGGCAAACAACAACCCCATGCCGAGTCCTAACAACAAGCCCAACACAATCTCTTGAGATGTGATCAGCGTATGGTGCCACAGTACATCCCATCGAGAATGCAATCTGTTCATTACCGCCATAGGTTCTGGCAAGATAAAGCTCGGTAGATCAAACAATGTCACCGCGCCTTGCCACAAGCCTAATACCACCACACACGAGATCATCAACCTTAAAATATGAGAAGATTGAGACTTAAATTTATGAGCTAATTGCTGCGTGGCAACCACACCAGCACCACTAGGTTTACTCATTCTCACCTCCCAACAGTTCAATGATTCTTTGCTGCAACTGAGCCAATTGTGCATCTAAAGGCCGCGGTGTTGGTGAATCTGGTAGCGCAATTGATGTCATTGTAACGGGTGTCGATTCCATCAAGTAAACTCGGTCACTGAGTCGTAACGCTTCTTGAGGGTCATGGGTTATCAACACCACCGTTTTGTCTGTGAGCATTTCATTGGCCAAATTTTGCAATCGATAGCGGTTGACTGCATCTAAAGCCGAAAAAGGCTCATCCATCAAAACCACGGGTTTATCTTGCATTAGGGTGCGAGCAAGCGCCACGCGCTGCTTCATACCGCCCGACAGTTGTCTTGGGTAGTAGCCTTCTTTGCCCGCTAAACCAACCTTGAACAACAACTCAGATGCTTGACGTGTTCGCTCATCATTAGATAGCGATGCGCCGACTCCAAATCGATCACTAAAGCACACATTTTCTAATACCGTAAGCCACGGCATAAGCAGGTCTTGCTGAGCCATATAGGCAATATGCTGGCTAAGATGTTGCCCCTCAATACCAAACTTAATATCACCACTCCAACTGGCATGGTCACTGAGCAAGCCAGCCATTAGACGCAATAGCGTGGTCTTACCGCAGCCACTTTTCCCAAGGATAGTAACCCAAGTATTGGACTCAATATGCAGCGAGAACTGTTCAAATAATGGTGACAGAGCGTCATTGAATTGCAGTCGCCCTTGCGTAATAGCAATGCGGCTTGGCATTACTTCACGCTCTGGTCAAAAAAGTGATGTACCGGCCCATGACCTTTACCAACGTTTAACTCGTCGGCATGGGCAATTGCGTTTGAGATATACGCTTTGCCTTTGGTCACCGCTTCGATTAACGACTTTGACTGGGTTAGATAAGAGGCAATCGCCGATGAGAGCGTACAACCAGTGCCATGGGTGTTTTGAGTATTGATACGTTTAACTGTGAAGGTTTCAACGCTATCAGCAGTAATAAGTAAATCGGTACTGTCTGCCTCTGATTCAAGATGTCCCCCTTTTAATAGCACCGCTTTGCACCCTAATTGGCGCAAACCACTGATCATCTCAACCATTTCTGGCTCGCTGTTTGGCACCGGAACTCCGAGCAAGGTAGCGGCCTCAGGAAGATTAGGGGTGATAACATCAGCTAAAGGAAGAAGCTCCGTTTTAAGGGTTTGAATAGCCGAAGATTGTAAAAGAAGATCGCCGCTGGTCGCGACCATCACCGGATCAATAACCAAAAATTGCGGTTGATACTGCTTGAGCTTTTTTACAACCGCTTGAATTACTTCCGTTTGGGCCAGCATGCCAACCTTAACCGCTGAGATATCAATATCGGTAAAAACCGCATCGAGTTGCTGCTCAATAAAATCTGGCGATACAGGGTAAATACCTGTCACGCCTTGTGTATTTTGGGCAGTTAAAGCGGTTATAACCGAACAGGCATAGCTCCCTGTAGCAGAGATGGCTTTAATATCGGCTTGGATACCCGCACCACCACCACTGTCAGAGCCAGCAATAGTTAATACGTTTGCGATTTGAATATGTGACACAGGCACGTTCCTTTTGTGTAATTGGCAACCCAATTCAAACAAACGAACGAAACCAAAGCCTGCATAGCTAGGAGAGAGATCTGTAGCTTTTGTGGCGATTAGTTCCCTACGTCAGTATTAACTGAATCAGGTTCAACGGGTTCGCTATTGCGATCTCAGCCTAATGGCTCCCCGACTAATACGTTTGTGGCGATACTAACAGACAATTTTTTGCTATGAAACAACTAATCTGGAAAACTCAGCGTCTACGCAATAAATGCCCAGTTTTTACATAAATGACCGTATCTTCAGTAACATAAGGAAGATGCTGGCTCATATGGGGATTTCTTATCCATGTATAAGCGGGATACGATCCAAATTCATCGACAAGCTCACCGCTAAGTACCAATATCTCTTCACCGCCAAAATGGGAGTGTAATCGAAAACGCTCTCCGGCAGGCCACTTGACCAAGGCTGTATTTTCTTCCTCAAAGCTGTGTAACGGCATAACTTGCAGGCCGCCAATCCCCGTAGACCATGGCTCAGTTAGGGTGTTAATTGTTACCGCAGACTTATCATTGTGGTGAAATTGGTTAAGCTTAACCAGCAAGGTGCAGCCATGTTCACTATAGGGAGTGTGCATACTAGCCGGAGGGTTACGAATGTAGGTTCCCGCTGGATAATCCCCCATTTCATCAGAAAAAACCCCATCCAAAACAAAGATCTCTTCACCAACAGGATGAGCATGCTGTGAAAATTGCGAACCCGCCTCATACTTAACAATTGAGGTAACTAAGCCCGACTCCAAGCGCTCTCGCTCCAAAGGCTTGCGCCACACCCCTTGCATAGGGCTTGCTTGCCACGGCTGCAAAGCTGTCTCGACCACCACCCTGTTATTCACATCCATATTCAGCATAACACCCCCAAACATCTCGCATCTGCCTTCATATTAGGTGAATAATTGAGGACAGGCACCTTATTCCATTCACAGACGATTAAGCACAGACGATTAAGGGACACACACCTAAGATTTAAGGACAGGCGCCTTATTCACAATCAATATCCCACACCATATTTACTCGGTAATGCCCAGCCCTCATCGTGGACTTTGGGCGTTTAACCTCCAAATAAAATTCTATGTCATGTGAGGAGTCTAATTCTGAAACATCGAATTCAACGCCACGTCGCCAATAATCAACGCCGCCCTCATATTGGGAGGGAGTTTTTACCGTGACGTAGATGACATCTTGCGTGTTGGTTGATGCGGGTTCATCTATAGATACATCCATCAAGGTCAACCTAAAACGATGATAATCAGAGTCAATATTGGCTTTCAAGGTTGCGCTTTGATACTGCTCATCACCTGAAAATTTAATCTCTCCCTGCTCTTGAACCTGGCTTAATCCACACTGCCGAACTCTATGCCCTTCATTGGCAAAAGAGATATGGGAATAAAAACAAATCAGCGATGTTATCAACCAGCGCAACATAGAGGAGTTCATATTAATCGACCATTACCCGCACGATAAAATCATTCACGGCCTTTTGTGTCACTGCTGTCTCAGAAAGGGTCAGGCTATTTTCGGTTTCTACTCGAAATCGAGTGCTAATTACGACATCTTTATCGTCGTAGTAGTAATTAATCACCAAGTCACAATCGACAACCTTAGGGTGATTTTCGGCAAGTAAGGTGCGAGTATAATTAAGCCTGCTATCAATGCTGACTATCTCTACCTTGCTCCAATTAATAAATTCAGATGTGGATATAGCATCAAATACGCGTCGCTCATGATAATCCGCCCCTTGATGGCAAAACTGCTCAAATACCTGACTATCTTGTGTAGAAATGCCATTAGCACAGGCAATGTTACTCACCAAAATGCTAACTAAAACTATAAATATACGCATAGTCGCTCTTTAGAAAATAGCTGGCCTGACATACAGGCCAGAACACCTTAGTTACAATCCACGGTCCAAACCGAAACTACAGAATATGCACGAGCATCAACGGTATCTGAGTCAACCACTGTCGCGGAAATATTGACTTCGTTGTGCGAGCTGTTGCCTGGGCCTTTTACCAATTCAACTCCATCGCCACTCCAGAAAGCCACGCCACCCGTTGTCGATTGCCCAACAGCGCCATCAACCTTAAATTCAAGGTTGTCATCTAGTGAATCTAACGATGATGCGCCAAGATCCAGTTTTAATGTTCCGGTACTGCCCGTATTATTTAGGTATCTGATAGTACCTTCATCTCCCCAAGTCTTATCTGAGGCGCCACTGGGTGTCATACCTAGTGAACCGCTATCTTCTGCATGGGAATGGTGAAAGCCGCACTCACCCTGAACTTCACCATTAAAGGTAATGGTTCCCGCCGAAGAGTTTGGGCCAGCTAGGGCAAGAGAACTAACGCTTACCAAGCCTAGGGCCAACGCAATATTTTTAACTTTACACATTTTTTACTCCGAAAATGTTGTATTGGTTTGTTTCATTTTTAGTAAGCGGTATTTCTCCGCCTCTATCTGTAAGAGTTTCAGTTCGTGCTCTGCGCGAGCCAGTTCTTCTTCTCTGTTTCGTTGACGCAACTCATATTCATAGAGCCTTGTACAATCAACTCTGTCTTCACCCCCAAACTGGATCGTCACTGCGGCATAAATGCCAGCTTCATCCTGATCTTGGTGATAATAATTGTTGTAATAGTTGTCACTGTCTTCATTGCCAGTTGCACCATAGGTTCCAACCTGGAAGGTTTTGCCAGTAGAAACGGCTTGCTCGCATGAAGACCCGTCGGAAAGCCTGACCCTATCCGTGCCGGATGGATTTGAAATACTGGGTATAGGGTTGGCAAATGCATGGCCGCAGAAGAGTAAAACTGCGCCTGCTTGAAATATAACCTTCAACATCAAAACCTCTTAAAACTAAGGCGAGTGCAGACTTCATATTGATTCTGAGCGCCAGTATCCATACGAGTACATACCCGCTTATGGGTTGTAGTGCCCGGCGGTGTATTAACTGTGATATCCAGTTCCTTTTTTTGGTTAGCCTGTAATATCAAAGGGTTAGGGAATCGTTTATCATCAATTCTGATGTAATATTTCGCAGCTCCGTCATAGCGGTTTATGAGCGTAAATTTCACATGGGTCTTATCAGAGTATGTTTGATACTCTGTTTGCTGCCACTGATGTACGTTTGCATAAGTAACAGTGCTAAGTAGTAACCCTGCCATACACAGCACTGCCCTTACTAAAATCGCCATTACCTCCCCCTTTAAAGTTATGAGTCATGTTTAATATGCTATTAAAGGGGCCTATAGTATTCACAACCACACTGATTGATTTACCTAAATACGCCACTTTTGATTAATTAATTCGAAGCTCGTAATTTAGTTAACTCTGTAATGAGTAGAAAATGACTTAGGAACATAAATGATATACACCTGATGCATATCCTTTCGTGGTAAGGCTTGGTAGACTAGCTATGCCCTTAAACCACTGACAATGAAGCCCAATGCCACACAATCAATCATTAACCGAACTTATTAACAGCCGTCGTTCGGTACGAAAATATGATCAATCCCATGAATTGGATCCTCAGGTCGTCTGCGACGCATTAGAACTGACGCTACTTAGCCCAAACAGCAGTAACATGCAGTTATGGGAGTTCCATCGAGTGATCAACCCACAAAAAAGACAGCAGCTCGCTGATATCTGTATGGGACAAAACGCAGCTAAAACGGCTAATGAATTGGTGGTATTTGTCACTACGCCAGGTAAGTGGAAAAGCCGAGCACAAGTTAATGCCAAACATGTTCGTCAAAACTTTGCCGATCGCCCTCAAGATGACATCGCCAAGCGGGCAACCAAGTATTATGAAAAGCTCATCCCCTTTGTATACAGCAATGACAAACTGGGAATTAAGGGCAAGTTACGAGCAATGCTGATGGCATTTATCGGCTTAAAAAAGCCAACTTATCGTGAAGTAGAAAAACAAGACCTTAGAGTCTGCTTGCATAAAAGCACCTCTCTTGCCGCGATGACCTTTATGCTCGCAATACGAGATCAGGGCTATGACACCTGCCCGATGGAAGGCTTTGACTCAGTAAGAGCAAAGAAATTACTCGGTTTAGGTAACACAGATGAAATCACGATGATTGTAAGTGTTGGCAAGCGAGTTGAAGAAGGCGTCTATGGTGAGCGACACCGCGTGCCCAGCGACAGCGTTATTTTCACTCACTGATAAGACGCCATTAAATATAACCAATTGTTTTTATTAAACAACTGGTCCATTATTTGAATAGTAATGTAATCAAATTGACTCATGGATGAGGAAATCCAAGCATGCAACTTCTGTCAAATCTGCCGGTATTTATCGCGTTAATGCAGACACATTCAACGCAACGTGCTGCAATCAAACTAGGTCGCTCTCAATCTTATGTATCAAAGGTACTTGCTCAACTCCGAGAAGACTTAGACGACCCTCTTTTTGTACGAAGCGCCGAAGGGCTCGCGCCAACCTCTTATGCTGTTAGCATATTTCCTAAACTGCAGACTGCACTTGAACAAGTGAATCACGCCCTTGAGCCTGAAGATTTTGACCCTAGAAATTTACAGAAGGTATGCATTCATATCTTGGAGCCGTTACTTGCGCGACATGGTAAACAGATTATTCTCAAAATCCGCGAACAGACCGATGCCATTATCGAAGTTCGCAGTTGGAATAATCTTTCCGAAGGCATGCTTATCGATGAAGAAGTTGACTTAGGGGTGCACGTATTAACCGACAAACCTCAAACACTATGGCAGCATAAGCTCTATCGAGGCGCAGGGCAGTTTTCGGGTAATCGAGATGGCTGCTATATAAAATTTGTCGCAACTGGGGTCAACGAAAACCTCAATCGCTTTCAAGAAGTGATTCCAAATGCTGAAGCATCGATCATTGTAGATAATCACGTACTACTCAACCAACTCAAAGACATCGGCTATACCTTAGACTTTATTAAGTATGCTAAAGAGTGTGATTTCCCCAATCTTGATGTTGATCTCGCTATCATTCTTAAGGCATCTAAGCGCAAATCACCTAAATACCATTGGCTGCAAGGGATAGTTGAAAGCGTACTCAATCAAGAGTAACCCAAAAGCTCTCAAAAAATTTGAGAGCTTTTTCTTCCATTACTAACTACATTGCCGATAGGTAGGCTTTATAAGCTTTCAAGCGCACGGTCGCAGCGCCAATAATATCCATAAAGCCAAGAACAGCGTAAGGTTTGTTAGCTGACACCCACCCAGATCCTGTCGCACCAATAGGTACGTTATAACCCTCTGGCTCATCAAACTCGATAACAATCGTTCGCCCATGTGAACCGGTATTATTGCCAACGTGCTGTCTTACATTCTGTGAACCCTGACGAACAGAGACCTGCGCTTCTCCGGTTCCCGTTGTCACACTATGTACTCGTCCACGAAAAATCTCGCCGGGATAGGCATCTACATAGAACTCCGCAAACTGCCCTATCTCAATACCGCGATAAGATTGATCAGGAATACGCATCTCAACAAATTTCTTATTGGTATTATATAAGTGCATATTACCCGTTCGTGTACCTTCTGAGATATTGGTGATAGAAAGTTGCCCATCAAATGGCGCCTTTATTTCACGACGAGAATTCTCCCACTCTGCGGTGGCTAATTGTGCTTCAATCCCCTTAATTTGAGCGTAAGCTGATGCTATTTTTGCATCAGCTGATTCGATACTTGTTCTCACATCATCCCTTTCAGATTCATGTGCAAAATCATTGAGCTTAATAAGACGTTCTAAGGTGCGCTTATCGTTATCTTGTTGTGTTCTAAGCGCCAATATCTCCGCTTCATAGGCCACTTTTTGTGCCTTAAGGCTATCTAGTTGCGATTCGGTATCTTCAGAGCGCAAGGTATAAATTACCTCACCCTTTTTAACCATTTGGTTGTGTGTTACAAAAACCTGATCTACTTCTTGACCTATAAGTGGACTGAGCACAGCATGCGGTGCTTTAACCGTAGTACTGTCAGTCAAATCTGCTGGCGACCAATAGCGGTGTGCTATAAACAGCATTGACGCGATAAACATACCAACACTGACCATTATGGTTCCGCTACGCAGATTCCATTTAACCACGCCAGTCTTAACCAACAGCCAACAAATCAAAATATAAGGCAGCATTATCTCTTTCATTATTGTTACTCCTGCATATCTGACTGAGTTGGTTTTGTTATCCCGTTGCGAATAACCTTAGATACGGATTCACCTATAACATCCCATCGAGTAAACGCAATAATAATGGCTAATACCCACCACGCCTTATTGATAAACAGGCCACACAATGAAAGTGCAAACACGATTTGAGTATGAGCACTCGACATCTTCGCCGCCTTATGTACTGCAATCTCGTGAAGTTGCCAAAAAAGGTATAAGACGTAAACAATCACAGAAAGGGTGATAAAGAAGACAAACCCCATAAACACTTCAGAATCTAGCAATTTAATAATGCTTGAGTGACCATTGGAAAAATACTCAGCAGGAAGCTCCGTACCATGAATGGCACCAAGCTTAGAAAGGGCAACCGATGAACCCGCGATAATCGCAAAAATCACACCGATTTTTGCGAACGATTTGATATAGCCTAATATGCTCCCTGCTAACTTACGTCCCTTTCCTTCATCAATTGAAGGTAACGTGTTTGCCGACATGATTGATTCACCGTAGTAATTAAATTCACGCTAATTATTACAGCCCCTGAACCTTTTGTCGGAATTACCGAAATTCCAATTAGTAATATCTCTGGGGTAACGCGCCTGTCCTGAAATTACCTCTCATAACACCACAACTGTGCGTTAGGGAATAAAGCCAGCTGAGCTGGTTTCTAAGAAATACCGACATAGGATTTAAAAATTATGCTTACCCACGTACACTAATGGTTAATTTGATAATTAGTTGGAATCTCCATGACAACGCTTACAATCCCAAAAGATCCTCAAGAGCGCTTTAACCTTTTCTTTAAGACAGCTACTCAGACAAAAAAGATTTGGCTTCTAATCGATGAGCACGGCAGCGTAATGCTCAATACCGATGATGAAGACTGTGTGCCAGTATGGCCTTCTGATGAGCATGCCCTGCAATGGGCAACGGGTGAATGGGAAGGATTTACCGCAGAACCTATCTCTCTCGCCAAATGGAAGAGTCGCTGGACCGGCGGTTTAGAAGAAGATGAATTGTCGCTGGTTGTTTTCCCTGATCAAGATGGTGAAGGGATCGTTCTTTACCCTGAAGAGTTTGAATTTGAACTCATAAAACAAGAAAACAAAGCTCAACGATAATCTGTATTTAGGGGACTTAGTTTTAAGTCCCTGCCTCTCTGGCAATCCCTTGCGCACCAAACCCACCTAGCGACCGGTTAAATTCCAACCAACACACTCAATGTAGAACACTTTATCTGGTGCATATTCACTCACCCAATAGAGATACTTGTCACAAACTTATTCATAAATTCTATTCCGCTCGCATTTATGAACATCCTCACACACTTGTATTATAAAAATATATATCATTGGCAACAGAAAGATAAAAAAGTCTAAATTCTAGCATTTTTAGGGCATCGAGAAACAATTCCTCTCTGACCTAAACATAAAACACCGATATGAGTGTTGTTTTATACTACAAATATTAACATTGACCTGCATTCCATTGAGTGAATAATAAATGAAAAATATATATCTAAAAAGCTTACTAGCTACTTCAGTTTTACTAGCTGTTGGTTGTACTTCTACTTCAGCTCCACAATTCCCTAACAACAAAGAGACTGGCGAAGCGCTTCTTACTCCAGTTGCAATGACAGCAAGCAGCCATGATGGTAACGGCCCTGAGCGCCTATTTGACCAAGATCTTACGACACGTTGGTCTTCAGCTGGTGATGGTGAGTGGGCAATGTTGGACTACGGTTCAGTGCAAGAGTTTGATGCTGTTCAAGCCGCATTCAGTAAAGGCAATGAGCGTCAAACCAAGTTTGATATTCAAGTAAGTGTTGACGGTGACAACTGGACAACTGTACTTGAGAACCAAGAGAGTTCAGGTAAAGCAATCGGCCTAGAACGCTTCCAGTTCGAACCTGCTGTTAAAGCTCGTTACGTAAAATATGTTGGTCACGGTAACACCAAAAATGGCTGGAACAGTGTAACTGAACTAGCTGCTGTTAACTGTAACGTTAATGCTTGCCCTGCTAGCCACATTATCACTTCAAGCGTAGTTGCGGCTGAACAAGCAATGATCGCAGATATGAAAGCGGCTGAAAAAGCACGTAAAAAAGCACGTAAAGACCTGCGTTCAGGTAACTTCGGTGTAGCTGCAGTTTACCCTTGTAAAACAACCGTTAAATGTGACACGCGTAGTGCACTACCAGTTCCAACTGGACTACCAGCAACACCACTTGCTGGCAACGCACCAAGCGAAAACTTTGACATGACTCATTGGTACCTATCTCAACCATTCGATCATGATAAAAATGGTAAGCCAGATAACGTTTCTGAGTGGAACCTTGCAAACGGTTACCAACACCCAGAAGTATTCTACACAGCTGACGACGGTGGCTTAGTATTCAAGTCTTACGTTAAGGGTGTTCGTACTTCTGAAAACACTAAGTACGCACGTACTGAACTGCGCGAAATGCTTCGCCGTGGTGATCAATCAATCCGTACTCAAGGCGTAAACAAAAACAACTGGGTATTTGGCTCGGCTCCTGTTGCTGACCTAAAAGCCGCTGGCGGTGTTGATGGTGTTCTAGATGCAACATTGAAAGTAGATCACGCAACCACTACTGGTAATGCAAATGAAGTCGGTCGTTTCATCATTGGTCAAATCCATGACCAAAACGATGAGCCAATTCGTCTGTACTACCGTAAACTGCCAAACCAAGCAACTGGCGCGGTTTACTTTGCACACGAAAGCCAAAACGCAACTAAAGAAGATTTCTATCCTCTAGTTGGCGACATGACAGCTGAAGTTGGCGAAGATGGTATCGCACTTGGTGAGAAATTCAGCTACCGTATTGAAGTAGTTAGCAACACTATGACAGTAAGCCTGATGCGCGAAGGTAAAGACGACGTTGTTCAAGTTGTTGACATGAGTGACAGTGGCTACGACGCTGGTGGTAAGTACATGTACTTTAAAGCGGGTGTTTACAACCAAAACATCAGCGGTGACTTGGACGACTACGCTCAAGCTACTTTCTACAAGCTAACAGCTACACATAGCAAATACGAAGGTTAATTTAACCGCAAGTATGCACAATAACAAAGACCTCCACCTCTAGGTGGGGGTCTTTTTGTATCAATGAAATCTGTGATGCATAATCATAGCTTGTTCTCTTCTTAAGAACTGATTCTTCCTAGGGTCATTACTCTAAATCTGTTATGGTGTAACAAATTTATTGTTACCTTGCCTAAATCGATAGGCACCAATATCATGAAAGAAATCAAATCCTCAGATCCATCGTTTACACTCTCGCTCATCACATTCATTACAATTATTCTAGTTATCAGTATTGGGCTGTTTTATCTAAAAACCAGCCTACATAGCTTGATGCTCTGTTGCATAGTCGTTGCAAGTCTTAGTGCTCTAACCATCTCAAGCAATGGATTTAACGCCATTCGTAAAGCAATGAACAGTGGTTTAAGTAGCGGCTTCTCCGCGATCTATATCTTCATTTTAATTGGTGTGTTAATCGCAGCATTCATCCAAAGTGGTACCCTAGCGACACTCATTTACTATGGCGTTCAAACTATCTCACCCAGCTATTTCTTGCCTGGCGGATTAATACTATGCAGCTTAATGTCACTTGCGACAGGCACAAGCTGGGGTACCGTTGGAACAGCAGGTGTAATGCTGATGGGAATTGGAACTGCAATGAATATTCCAGCCCCACTTATTGCAGGAATGGTCATTTCAGGTGCATGTTTTGGTGACAAAATGTCTCCTGTATCAGACACCACTAACTTATCTGCAATGTCATCTGGAACGAACCTTTACGTTCATATCCGTAGCATGGCATTTACCACCGGTCCCGCATATATTATTTCGCTGATCATCTTCGCTTATCTTGGCCTGAAATTCGGTAGTGACCCCATCTCTCAAGGTGATCTAAATAACCTAACCTCAGGGATAGAACAACTTTATTGTGTAGGGCTAATCCCGCTGCTGCCGTTACTTACCATGTTAATACTCAGTATTAAAAGAGTACCTGCAGAACCTACCATGATGATTTCAATTATCGTTGCGTGTTTAATCGCACTGTTTATTCAAGACAAATCATTCACTGGGGTATTGAACGCACTTTATAGTGGAGAGGCGCATCACAGTGGGATCCCGTCAATAGACCAATTATTTGGTCGCGGGGGCATTACATCTATGATGTGGACGCTTTCTCTATCGCTCATGGCACTAGCCCTTGGTGGAATTTTACATGAGTTTGGATTTATCCGAGTGTTAATGTCTGGGATACTGCAACGAATCCAAAGAACGGCTTCATTAGTTTTTGTCACTATGTTGTCGTGCTTTTTAGGTAATCTAAGTATGGGCGAGGCATATATGTCAATCATTCTAGGCGGTAAGCTATTCGGAGAAGCCTTTGATAAGTTTGACCTTGATAGAGCCGTAATGTCTCGAACGTTAGAAGAAGGGGCAACCCTAACAACCGCATTGATCCCTTGGACGACAGCTGGCGCTTTCTTCTCTTCTACCCTCGGCGTTCAGGTTTTAGATTATGCACCTTGGGCGCTACTTAATTGGATAAATCCCCTACTGTCGCTTGTCCTCGCCTATCTTGGCATTGCCCTATTCAAAAAAGGCACACTCACACCAATAGTAACGGCTAATTGATCTAGCTAAATGTCGGTGGGCATTAAGGATTAGAACTATGAGATTAAAGATCAGAACTTTTCGAGGCTTTTTACGTAGTTTGCATTTTGCTTTAACAAGGTTTTGCCCCATTATTGGTTTCGCCAAAACATCTACGCTCTCGGTTGGGTGAATTTTGACCAAGTATAACTAATCTGACACCCAAAACTCATAAAGTACGAAAAATGGGTGTTAGAGTGCAGTTCTTGACTCAAATGAACTCGCTGGTTTTTGCTCTGTAAATCGTTACAAACTTTAAGGCAGCATAGAATCATATCGCCTTGATTAATCGTCTAAAATCTTCGCTAAGAGCGTTTGACTTGCTTTAAGGGTTGTTTCTGAGCGCAAATTCACGGATTTTACATAATAGGAATAATGAACACCGATTTTGTTGGCGTGGTGTTATTTTTACTTTTAATTAATATCACTTGATGGGCACCGTTTTTTGAGAGGTGGTGCCAGTGGGGGACGTTTCACTAATATCTAACCAAGCAACTAATGATGAGCGTTGCTCAAAATAACAAGATTCACAATCCTTACATAATCCTGAGTCTTGTAAATCTACTGTAGGCTTAACTAAAGTAGACTCACCATGCTTGTGAATAGAGTCACATATATCACTATCATTTGCTTTCATAATGCGTTCAAGTCGGCTCATTTTTCTTTCCTATAGCGTTTTATATAATTGGGTGAAAATATCATTTTAAGTTTTATCTTGATTTGTGATTTGGGGAAATTACTGGACACCCATCACTTTGTTAGCACGTTTTTTACTACTGTTTTTAGCCATATCAATAGAAATCAAAGGATAATATTAGGGTCAGGTATTGAATTGTGCACCGTTAATGGGGGCAAAATACAAGACCCCCTTTGTGTTACTTAAGATATGGGTGTCCAGTATTTTAATAGAGAAAACCCAACGATCTTCTCAGCCAATCTCCGCTAAAAGATATCGCGTACTTCGACCACCTGCCCCAGATTTAACTAGGCAACCAAGCTCCACGAGAACTGCCAAATGCCTAGTCGCCGTTGGTTTACTCACCTTCGCTACCTTGTGGTACCGAGAGGTGTTTATTCCATCAGGGAAATCTCCGTCTAGCATTCTATTGAGCACCTTTGTTTGCTCATTGGACAATCGAGTTTGGTCGATTTGTCTCCAAAAGTTAGTTTTAATTACCGTTTGCTCTATCTCTTTTAACGCGGCATCAAACGTTTCATTCAGCGTAACAAGGAACCAATTTAGCCAAGCCGTTATATCCATTCCACCCTTCTGAGTTTGCTCCAAGATTTCGTAATAGCTTTTGCGGTTCGCGAGAATGCCTACCGACATAGCATAAAACCGCACTGACTGCCGCTCTGCTTGAGCCAGCGCTAGGTCGGTAAGGAGTCGAGTTATTCGACCGTTACCATCGTCTAAAGGGTGTAGCGTTACAAACCATAGGTGTGTAATTGCCGCTCTTAACAATGGATCTAGCGAAACATCAGCCTTCGACTCGTTAAACCATTGAATAAAAGCGCCAAGTTCATTATCAAGGATGTCTCTTGTGGGTGCGTCAAAATGCACAACGGGTTTATCTATACGCCCAGATACGACTTGCATGGGGGCGTCACCTCTTAGCTGCCCACCAACAACTGGGTTGAACATAGTGTAGCCCTCAGGGAACAACAATGAGTGCCAGTACAAGATACGCTCAAGGGTCAATGGTGTATCTAGGTTATCAACAGCGTCTAGCATAATCTCCGCAAGACCGTCAGTTTGCATGGTGGTTGGAAATGGCTTTTCTTCCGTGACGCCCAATTTGTTTGCGAGAGATGATCGAACAGAAAAGGCGTTTAACTTCTCTCCCTCTATTGCGCTAGAATGAATGATGTTGGCCAGCAGGGTATCAAGCATGTTTCGAGTTTGATCTAGTGGTTGACAAAACATCTTACCAAGCAAGATGCCTTGATTGAGGCGCGTATCTCTTACAAGAGGTTCGATGATAGTTTTATCCCAGTTAAAGTGAGGCCATGACTCTTGTTGCCAAATCCACATAATGACTCCTTGATTCGAAAACAGCACACATTCAAATCACATTATGATGTGAATAAGGTAAACTATCAAATCAAAAAGTGATTAGTTTAGTACTAATATTCGCATCATCAGAACACCAGAGACAAAAGAGATCTCTAACGAGACCGATTCAAACTACGTGATCAGGTAGTTTGAATCGGGGAAAGTACTGGACACCCATTACTTTGTTAGCACGTTTTTACTACTTTTTTTAGCCATATCAATAGAAATCAAAGGATAATGTTAGGGTCAGGTATTGAATTGTGCACAGTTAATGGGGTCAAAATACAAGACCCTCTTTGTGTTACTTAAGATATGGGTGTCCAGTATTTCACTTTTTTCTCCTCTCGGCGAAACAGCACCACGCCCAATGACTACTCAAATTTCTTGATTGATATGCTAAGTGCAGACTACGCGATATGGATTTCTTTGGCTGCTTGCGTGAAGTTGCCGTGCTTTGCGACCGCCAAAAAATGCTTGAGCTGTTTGGATTCCATGAGATCAAAAATATATGGGAATGATATTTTTAATATATTTCTTATATCAATGTCTTGGTGATAGCCTAATCACACTTTGTGCATTCTTTTTTCGTATCACCCTTCATTGAGGCAAACATGGTCAGCTTTGGTTCACCAGAATATAAACGCATTACCCTCTCTCTTGCCCTAGGGTCCTTTCTTGTCTTCTCTAACCTGTATCTTCTTCAACCTATGTTGCCCGCCTTTGCAATACAATTTTCTGTGTCAGAAACTCAGGTAAATTGGCTGTTTGCTTCAACAACACTGGCTCTGTCATTTAGCTTGGTGCCTATGGCAGTGATCTCTGAATCAATAGGAAGAAAGCCGGTGATGATGTTTGGATTGCTGGCCATTCCTGTCATATCAGGGCTTATGCTGCTGGGCCAATCGTTTCTGTTCTTAGTGGTGTGCCGAGCAATTATTGGCGTTGCGCTTGCCGCATTTGCCGCTGTGGCGGTGGCCTATATGGCAGAAGAACTTGATAGCAAAGCCTTTTCTATGGCAATTGGTAGCTACATAGCAGCCAACTCCCTAGGTGGCATCGCCGGCAGGATCAGCGGTGGATTAATTGCTGATCACTACAGCGTGGCAACAGCAATTCAAGTTGCGCTAGGGTTTACATTAGTTGGGGCGTTGCTTGTTGGTTACCTATTGCCAAAACAGCAAGGCTTCACCCCTGCCTCTATTAGCTTTCATCATCAACACAGAGCGATAGTCGGTCACTTCAAAAATCACAGGGTATGGGTTGCTATGCTCATTGGCGGCATCAATTTCTCGCTGTTTGTGAACCTATATTCTGTCATGGGGTTTCGCCTAGTTGGCGCCCCGCACAATGTTCCTGTTGGTTTGGCCTCACTGATTTTCGTCTGCTATCTGGCTGGCACCTTTAGTTCCAAATGTGCAGGTCATTTGACACGCCACTTCTCCCCGATTCAAGGCATGTTTTTAGGCTCGCTACTAAGCATGCTTGGAATGTGGGTTGCCCTATTGGAGCACCTTGCCGCCATGATGATAGGGCTTCTTCTGATCAGCTTTGGCGCTTTTTTCACCCATACCCTTGCCTATGGGTGGGTAGGCCGAAACGCCAAACACGCAAAAGCGACAGCAACGGCGTTATACCTTGTTCATTACTACATTGGCGGCAGTCTAGGTGGGTTCTTGCTACTGTATTGCTGGCAGCATGGCGGTTGGTCTGCTGTGGTGTTTGGCGGTACAACGCTCTTTATCGCGATGTTTGTTGCTATAGGGCTACTCAAACGTATCGACAAGCGAGACTCATCCGCTGAGAACTGTATTTTCGTTTCCAAGAAGGCGTAAATTCGCCCATATAACGTTCAACTAACGTGAGCGCTGTTACGGCCTGTTGCAAAATTGACAAACAAACAGTGAACTAATGCTTATAATGGCGCCTTATCGCTTTGTTTTTATTAATTTTAACTGGGTGTACTCACAATCAAGCTAAGCACCTCAATGCCAACAAGTCTGCGGTCAACCTCTACCCTCAGTACATGTCCAATATCCAGCTTTGCGATACCTTGTACTACGGCCGTCGCACTAATCAAACCCAAGCGGCGATCGGTAGCGAATTCAATCGAAGAGGCCTTTCTAGAAGTTGGTGTCAGCGAGAAACCAATAAGCTCTACCTAGTCCATGCTTATGAGTATCTCTCTAAGAAGCTAGATAGCAGCTCTAGCGACGAAGCCTCGGCAGTTGTGTTGCCAGCCAATTGAGTTAAAACTCAAAATACCTTCAATCTAAAAACCACCGTTTATTATATAAAACATTATCATTAGTACAGATTATAAAAGTGATAACCTCACCTAATTGCTATAAGAGTGAGTGATATTTAAACTTCTAGCCAGTTAATTACTATTCTATTAAAAGGCTTGAATATGAAGAAATCTCTTCTCTCTATCGCAGTAGCTGCTGTTTCATTTAGTTCTTTATCTGTGTCTGCACAAGTAGCAGAACTTCCTACTGGCCAAGTGGGCAACGTTGCTTCTGTAATGAAAGTTCAACCTGTTCTTCGAATGGGATACGGTCTTGAACATGAGAGCCCATTGAACAACGTTCACATGCTTTCTGGTGCACCGTATGCTCCAGTAGTGATTGAATTAGACAGAGGCTTAATTGTATTCAGTACTGGTGATGATGCAGATGAAGGCGCGCAATACCGCGAGTACATTCGCGAGAATATCAGTAACAAGCCGATCATTGCCGTTTTCTATGATCACAACCACTACACTAAAGGCACTAAAACCCTTATTGATGGTGATGATGCTGAGATCTATGCTCATCCAGATCTACACAGCATTGTTAGCGCACGTACTGGCGATAGTCAGTCGAACACAGACATTCCTGAAATGGCGCCACACCTGCTAGCTCGTGCCGCTATTCATTATGGAAATCACGCTGAAAAATCAGGTAAAGATGCCTCTATCATCCCGAGCAACATTAAGTTTGGTGCACCAAACGCATACTTAGAACCCACTCAAACCATCGCTCACGGTGAATCTGTAACTGTTGCAGGTTTAGAAATTCAAGCATTTATTCATGATACTGACACGAAAGATACACTGACTTTCTGGATCCCAGAATATGAATTGGTGATTGATAACGTAGTATGGCCTTTCCATAACATGTATACATTACGTGGTGATGCATATCGTGCACCTCACACATGGATGGGTGGTCTACGTGATATTCGAGATCTAGAACCAGAAATCGTTTTAACAGTAGGTGGCGGTTCTAAATCTCTAGAAGGTAAAGAGAACATTAAGCAAACAATCAATGCTGTTCTTGACTCTCAAAGCTATGTATTTGACCAAGCTATCCGTCTGACTAATCTAGGCGTGGCACCAGATCAGATCCATCACCACATTGAGATGCCAACGTCGTTTAACGATCACGCCTACGTGAACAACATGTACGGTCAATTCGATACCTTTTTTGCATCTTTCCCAGTGCGTAACCACGGTAACTTCTCTGGTAACCCTGATGACTTACACTCTATGGAAAAAGTTGAAAAAGCACAGCGTATGATGAAACTATCAGGCGGTGTAGAGAAAGTGTTTGAGGCTTGGCAAGTAGCAATGGAAGACGGTGACACTTTATGGGCTAAAGAGCTATCTGCAATGCTTTATTACAACTCACCAAACAACAATGCAGCAAGACAAGCTCATGCAGACTCGTTACGTAAACTGGGGCAAGAATCAGAAGGCCTTATTGCTCGTAACTTCTATCTGGCAGGTGCTAAATCGCTTGAGTCTGACGATACAGAAGTAAGCCTAATGGCTTCACCTTCAGCATCTTGGGTAGCAAGCGATCCAGAAACGGCAGTCGACTACCTACGTACACGTCTGAATCCAGCAAAAGCAGCAAACACTGAAGGCAAGCTGGGCTTTATTGTAGATGGCAAAGAGATGCAGCTAGAAATCCGCAACCGCGTAGCAGAGTTCTCCACTAGCATTTCTGATGACGCTGAGGTGATCAAAGTCTCTGGTGAAAAATTTGGACAATACTACGATGGCACTATTTCAGCCTCTGATATTGCATCTGGAAAAGCACTGACACTGTTGAATCACTTTGATGAGTTTAAGCAAGTGACTATGTACCCTCGTAGCTTTACACACTTAAAGTAAGTCATACAAGCAAAGTGATTTTATCAACCAAGGGCAGACTATCTGCCCTTTTTTCAATAAAAGAGAACTGATATGCGAGTTAAATTGTTTGCACACCTAATGCACCAAACCGTCAAAATGGCTGAAAAAGCCCCTTTTCTGATCCCTTTAATACACAAGGGCAACGATGTCGTTGTTAGTCTTGCTTATAATGGCTATAAAAAAAATGGGGTGAAGTCATTTGAGAAATTTTGGATACCAGCGTTCTACGAGTATGGACAGGTTAGAGCTCAACATATCGTCAAGAAAATGAATATCGATACCAATAGTGCTGCTTCCATCGGTACCTATCATGATTATGAAGATCCCATTTTTGGCGTTAAAGGGCATTGGGAACAAGATAGTGAAGGTAATCCTGTTCGAGTAGAAACTGAGTGCGTTGTTTGTGACCAACTCAATAAAGTGAGCAAAGGTGCGGGTTGTCCAGATTTTTGTCGTCACGTGGTAAACGCGATGGAGATGGGAACGGGCACAGCGATGAATGACACTTATGTCGTAGAAATTGGCTCTCTACTTAGTGAAGGTGATGAAACCTGTCGTTTCACTCACAAAATACAATAAATCACACTTGTTCTTTGAGCGTAATATTTCTTGCGCTCATTGCACAAATTATTGAGAAAATTATGTTTATACGTGCATCAGTTATATTAATGTTGCTTGCCTCTCAGTCAGCATTCGCCTGCTTATTTCATGCAGCGGTATCAAATAGTGACACGAATATACCAATAGGAGCAGACTGGACCGTTTTGAGAGCTTTGCATCACGAGAATAGTCAAATGCTAACTCCTATTACCAAGCTTGAGGGTATAGCTGGTTTTCAACGCGCGACATGGTGGTTAACATTACTGATTAAGGATTTAGAAAGTAGAGGCATTGCTGAAACTTATATTTATTTAGCCGATGTAGGTATGTGGTCTTATTATCAAGGATCTAACTCGACCAGGTTATCGTTTGAAGTTGAGCCTAAAGGCGATTTTCCTTACTTAGTACTCACTCAAGTCACACTCTCAAATATCGTCTCTGGAAATATCACGTTTAACCAAGCGATGGACTCGCGACTCATGTTTTCTAACTAGAAAGAGTTAGCCACTAAGAGCATATCTCAATCAATTTTTCTTTGACGATCTCTCGCATCTCTGCGTGATCGCCATGATGCTTGAACCTTTGGTGGTAAATCAGGTTCAATGGAAATTCGACTTCAGAGCCTTTAGGTAAATCCATCACCCTCAACTCCAACTTATCAGCCCAGCGTTTCGTCACTGATTCTCGCACCACCCCAACATAGTCCGTTTGCGCCACTATCATGCAAATAGAGTGTGATGATGATACTTCCATGATTACATCCCTCTCAAGATCTGCATCATCTTTCCTATCCACTTGAGACTGAAAAATCGACATGCCATTGAACTTTCGTTTATAACCAATATGGGATTCAGAAGAAAACTCGCTCTTGGTTATAATGCTTCCTGAGAGTCTAGGATGGTTGTTTCTACAAATAACTTTAAACTGTTCTGTACAGACAGGTTCACTAATAAACGACTTATCATGATTGCTAATAAAGTCGATCGCCAAATCTACTTTCTGCAACCGTAAATCAGTGAGAAGCGTATCTTGTAAAGTGGGAGGGAGTTTAAACGTGGTGCTAGGCATTTCTCTGGTGATCTGAATAAGATCTTCAGGGCAGTACACAATGAAATGCTGAGTTGTAGATATGGCATTGTGAATAATATCCATTCCTCTACTGCACTCTATGGCTAACTGGTCTGCTGCGCGAGTGCAGGTCATAGTGCGACCTGATTTAATGAACAACTTCTTTTGTAGTGACACTTCTAGCTTTTTGATAGCCTGACTTACTGCGGGCTGGCTCACCCCCAACACCTCAGCTGCTTCAGTAAAAGATTGATACTTGTGTACCGTCAGAAATACATGAATAAGCTTTAAGTCCATAACCTATCTATAAAAAATGCGTTTAATGTAACTAACATAGCTCGAATACTCTTCGCTATCTAGAAAAATAGGTATTGCACCGGATAAGTTTAGCAGTCGACCTTTTTAATCAGTCGACCATCTTCTCGCATTTGGTGCCAAGTCATTACTGAAATGTTTTTTGTTTTTTTTTCTATTTCACAGTGGGGTTGGAACTGTGCTAAACCGCTTCTTTCATCTCGAAATTGACGAAATTCATACAGAGTAAAATCAGGTGCTCTACCTGCCGCTTTTTCTCTTAAAGGAAACAATTGTTGTAGTCTTTGTGTAATCACAGAGTTCGGTGCAACTTCAACAACAGGTGTTTCATTCAAATAGCTAACACTACTTTCAGCACGAAGAGAGGCCTTACTTCCAAGAGGAAGCAAGCATGTCATTAAGCCAATGGAAATCTTATTGCGCATTGCTAAACTCGCTGTAAGTGCTTTAAGGTTACCTGGACAAAAAAGCCGACATAAAAATGTCGGCTATAGAAGTGTTTGGTTTAGAACTTGTAACTCACACCAAAGCCTGCGCCAAATTTAAATTTAGCGTCACGATGAAACTGCAGCTCAGGGTTCACATGACCGTAAAGGTTCCAGTTTGATGCAAAGCTCCAATCTAGGCCGACAGGAACGCGTATACCAAAGTCATCATCCCACTCGTAGTAACCACCAACGCCAACAAAATAAGAAAGTGGAGTACTCGCTGACAAATTTCCGCGTAGGACATGATAATCAAACGCCATACCGTTGTTACCCGCAAAGATGTTGAAGGTATCATCAAGCTTAAGGTTCATACCTAAACCTTGGTCAACACCCATACCAAGCTTTACAGAAGCATTGGCAGAAACAGCAACACTAGAAAGAAGTACAGTAAGTAGCGAAAGAGAAAATTTGTTGTTCATTAAGAAAACCTTATTTGTCATGCGTCGTAGCGCAATGTTCACAAAATAATGCTTTTAGTCTTCAACTTAACAACACTCTACTCATCCTATTTAGAGTTAAGCTCTTGACCATCAGCAGGGAAATTTATCGTCTATCCAAAACGGTTTAAGAAGCTCAATCCCTGCGCCTCTGTCTAAGTTGCGTGTAATATAACCAGTGAATTAAATTAAGGGAATTCATATAAATTTAATGAATAATTAAGTTTTACTTAACTTATATCTTATTGCGGACATCAAAGGTTTGAGAGCTTCCAATCTCACTTTGGAAGCTCATACAACGAAGGTTTATTTTACCTTTTGGAAGTTAGGTACAATGGTATGAGGTTGCTGCTCTACAAACGCTTTACTTGGTGAATATGCTCTGAAATAAACAAACCAGTTTTCATCTGGACGCGTCTCTACCCAGTTTGCAGCGTTAACTCCATCAGGTTTCGTCGGTGAGAAGTGGAACGTATAATTGCCTTCTTCATCTTTGACGGTTCCTGGAATGTTAGAACCAACATCAGCGCGTTGGATTGAGTTATCAATAATCGCTCGGTTTTCTACGTTATAAACCGTAATTGTCCAAAACAGATCCGCAAAGTTCACATCACCATCAAGTGTTAAAGTATAGTGCTCGCTACCATTTAAACCATTACCGTCATTGTCTCTGTAGTTATCAAGGTAGATCTGGCCCCACCCACCATTTTCAAATCCGTGCATTGCGATATCGTTAGTCACGGCTTCATAGAACCATGCTGCACGACCATCTAGGTCCATGCCATAGTCACGATTTTGATCGGGTGTCGATGCCGTTGCAATCTCCCACGTATTGCCTTTTGGACCATAGACAGATTGTGGGAGACGCTCTGTTTTGTTGAAGTCAATGTTCTTAACCATCGCTTCACCTGTGACAACTGCGCTGTTTAAAATACCAGTCTGTCTTGCATTTGGTGAGAGCGCCTCTCCCTTCTCAATTCCTAGAGGACGTAACATGTCATGCATCATACGGTCTCTTTCTGCTACAGGTTCTGCTTGTATTGCTTCGTTTAATACGTCCCAGAAAGCCATGCCACGAGGGTGTTTCGCATCGATACCGACTTCAGGAAAGTTAACGGGGTTATCACTTAGAACTGAACCATCAAGGCGAGTAATACGCAGTGCTTCAAGATCTTGCATGCGTTGCTGTTCAGTCTTCGCCATTAAGCGAACACCAAAGAATACATAGTTGGTGTCCGACTCTAACACGACCGCATCTTTCGGAAGGTTTTCCGGGGTTTCGCTACCTGCAGCCTTGATTACATAGGTGCCTGGCTTAGTCATTTGTGAAATACCAATCTGCCACATGGTATGTACCGCACCACGTAATTCATCCGTTGGTACTTCAATTACTACAGGCTCTTTTTCAACATTGAACCAGGTAATCGCGTAGGGTGTTGAAGTGTTATAAGTCAAGCCACCCAATTTAGATTTATGTGATTCAACATAAGTGATCTGCCCATCCTCTGCGCCCATTTCAGCGTATGCCGCTTTCCACGCATAGTTTGATACCAGTGGCACCGCCCAGATATAGGCTTGCGATGCACGTTGATAATCAATCTCATCAAACAAGGCCTTGGAGCTTGCTTCGGTTGGCAAGCCATGCTCAAAGCTATTGTCGAATGTGAATTCTCCTGATGGGGTAACGACGGTATGCTCGTTAGAGTTGTTGCCAATGGCAGCACAACCTGACATCACGGCGATCATCATCGCTGATAAGATAGATTTATTAAGAGTTTTCATAGGCCACCTAAAAAATTATGTGTCGTTGACGCCGAATTGCATTAGCAAGTCGGCATCTAAGAAATAGGAACAAAAATAAGCAAGATTAGAATTGGTAGTTGAACTCGATGCGATGGTCGCCATCGGTGAAGTCTGTATTTTCAGTCCAGTTCGCAAAGTAACGAACGTTAGCGCGTGGGGTAATTTGATAGCTGGCTGCAAACTCGTGTGCGAATACAGAGTCGTCGCCCTCAAATCCAAAGTCTTTAAAGGTGCTTGAACCAGAAATAGAGCCTAAATACATAGGGTTATAGTTCAGCCAAAATTTGTCTGTAATCTGCATCTTACTGTACATACCCGCCACATAGAATGTGCCGTGCATGTTGTAGCGATCCGTCAGTTCTGGAGCATCTAAATCTCCACCAGTTCCAGGAACAAGCTCTTCACCCGCTGCAACACCTAGACCGGCTAATGGGTAGAAGTTGAACATGCCCATCTTAGGAAGTGCCTGAATAAAACTGTATGACGCTGAACCTTGGTTTGAGTCAAAGTCCCAAGAGATATCTACCTGCGCACCACGACCATTGGTTAGATCCACGGTAAAGTTTCGAAAACGAATAGAATCAATTGAGTCATCTACGTTGGCAAACTGCGGATCATCGCTATCGCGAAAACCAATGGCATCGCCAGCAATACCTTTGATCTCAAGGACATTCATACCCATAGTGATGTCACTACCTGTGTCATAGGTTTGACCGATTTTTAGATTCAGACCTTTATCGGTGTAGCCAAAGCCAGCTTGCGTATAGACCGCTAATGGATCTGACATGTCTTGAACGTCTGATTCTGTTTCTTCTGCTACAGAAACGAAAGAAAGTGAAGAAGAAATTAGAGCACATAAAGCTAGGGAGATACGGTTCTTTTTCATATTAACCTCAATACGGTTTAAGAAGTCCGATCCCTGAACTTCAAGCTAATTTGCAGCTACTATAACGAGAAGTGTTGATTAAAAATATTTATATTTAGTTAACCATAAGTTAAGCTATGCTTAATCAATGGAATATTGGAAAGTTCTAGAATAACCTTATGAATTTAAACAAGATTGATTTCAACCTACTAAAGATTTTCGTCACCGTTTACCAAGAGAAAAGCCTAAAAAGAGCAGCCGAGAGGCTGTTTGTAACCACTCCTGCAGTTAGCCAAAATATCAAGAAATTAAGAGAAACATTGGATGAAGAGTTGTTTGTTTTATCTCATCGCCAGTTCGTGCCAACACCATATTCAGATGAGCTCTATACAAAAGTATTCCCCTTGTTAGAAGGGATTTCTCTCGCGATAGAAGAAACGAAACAGTTTGATCCTAGCACTCTAGAACAGAGCTTTAATTTGGATATTAATCCGCATCTTCAAGTGTGGCTGGGCACCGGTTTGTTCAAGGCTTTTCATGAACAAAGCCCTAAATCGACACTGATTCTGCACACCATTTCCCCTAATACATTAACTGGCTTATGCAATGGCTCTATTGATGCAGCGATTCATTTTGAGGCTGAAAACTTGCCACCTGAGATTGTGGCCATACCCATAACACAATTAGAATTTATGATTGCCATGCGTCGCGATCACCCATTTAAAAAGTCGGAAGCCTATATCGATGAGTTGCTTGAGTACTCCTTTGGGCACATAGATCTAGCTTATTTAGACCCAAATAAGCACTCTCGACTGGAAGACAGACTAAAAGAGGCAGGCAAAAACATTCATATGGCAATGAGAACCACCTCTGTCGCAGGGCTAATCTCTACCATTATCAATAGCGACATTATTGGCCCATGCTTTCCGCCAACAATTGAAGCCGTTAGCAAACAGGTTCGCTTAGTAAGGGTTCTGGATATGAGAGAAATAGGTACCATGCAAATCTATCTCTTCATACACCAAAAGAACTTAAATTCCCCTAAATACAAATGGCTGACGGAAATCATCTCAGATGCAGTGAAGGTCGACAGCAAATAACGCAGCCAATGCACTTGATCTGACTAAGAGGGTTATAGACTAACGCCTTGTTTAATAAGCTCTCTTAGCCTTTGGTGGTTCAGATCATTAATAAACCGACGGTGATAAGTAATGTGATAATTCACACTCTTAAATTGCTATTAAGTATCATCAAAAAAGTATTGAATCCTGTCGGTTAAGCAGATACAAAAAAGCAGTGAAGATGAACTCCACTGCCTTTTCTTTTTTACGACGCTTTTTTGATTACTGAGTAACAACGGTCGCTGTAGGTAAATTCATGAACGCTTCGATTTCAGGCTCGTACGCTCTCAAGACAATATTCCAAGGCTTCGCAGCGTAAAGATAGTTTTCAGCACCTTCCTTACACTCTTTCGGGCCAACCGTCACTTCAATCTGACCCGTTTCATCACCTTTGATGGTGTTGCTTTCATCGGCCATTAAGAACATATCTTTGCCGTAAATAGTCAGGCTGTAAAAACCGTTAGCGTTAGTATCAACAACAGGACCTTCAAACGTCACTGTGCTGCACTCTAGATCTTTAGGGCCAGGGATCAATTTATATGATGCACGTTCTTCGGCACTCAACCCCCAACCTGCAGCACTAATTAGCGTGTATTTTTCCCAATCAGCGATTTTGTCGGTTGTTTCAACCATGCCACCTGAGCTATCCATCGGACTTTTTGCAAACTCTTGCTTTAATGCAGTACGCGTAGCAAGCAATTTATCTAAGTCGTACGAAGGTAGAGGGTTCGCATTAGTAGCGGTGATTGAGAGCTCATTTGAAATAACATCAATTTGCTCTTCAGCATCAGTGTTATCTTCAACACCAATTCGCACTAATATACCAACATGGTTATCAAATTTTTCAGAAGAGAAAGTGTATTCACCACCTTTAGTAAGATGAACTGGTGTGGTGTGCGTATCAAGGTTGATAATTTGCGCAGTGACTAGACGACTGTTATCAACTGGCAAGTTAAGCGTAAACCCACCTGTCGTATCGACGATAGCCGCTGTGTATAACACATTCACGTTTGGAGTCGTTAGGATTTGGTTGTTCACACTTGCAATACTAGGCGTATTGAATGTGTTAAGACCATTTGCTTTTACTAGGTTGGTTGCAAAATCCATCCCTTCAGACCAAATGAATTCTTCTGCTGTCAAACCTGTAGCTTTAGGGCGTGTACCCCAATCAGACGTATCCACAAGAGTCTCGGGAGCGACAAAACCCACAGTGTTACTCGAGTCGTCAGAAGACGAGCAACCGAACAGAAATACCGAAGCGACAGATAAAGCAATCATTGATTTTTTCATTATTAAGACCCTATTTTCAATAAAAGATGCAACGTCCTGTCGCTGGAAGTGCCGTCATAATATAAAGTCACTTGTTAATTGGATATTCATTAGATTTGCATTTAGTCTTAAGCTGTACTTAACACATAAGCAGAGCATGAGATGACAAAAGATAAATTGAAGAACCTAGATTTAAACTTACTCAAGTTATTCTCTATCGTTTATCAACAAAGAAACTTAAAGCGTTCATCCGAATTGCTATTTATATCTCCACCAGCCGTCAGTCAAAACATTAGTAAACTAAGAGATCATTTTGACGACGAACTGTTTATAAAAACCACAAAAGGCTTTGATGTGACTCCTTTTGCAGACAGTTTGTTCAAGGCACTAACGCCCATCATGGAGCAATTATCAGTTACATTGAATGAACATCATCAATTTGATCCAGGCAATCTAGAAGGCACTATTACCATTGAAATGGGACAGCAAATCCTGCCCTGGTTACCCTCTATACTGTTTTCACAGATCGCGAACATGTCTCCTAATGTCGCCTTTGCCGCTCACAACATCACTCAAGACACGCCTAGAATGATTCTAAGCGAGCAAGTCGATATGGCGATTCAGTTTCAATTTGCCAACATGAGCAAAGATATCTATGAGATGCCCTTGGTCGATGTCGAAGTGTTTGCAATGGTAAGGGAAGACCATCCTTTGAAAGAAAAGGCCGTTGATGTTGAAGCGCTACTCGATTACAACTTTGCTTTAATTGAAATGCCGTTATTTAACCAGTTCCATTCTTCACTCATTGAAGCCTCAATGGAAAAACGTGGCACACCTATAAAAGTCATGTATCGGAGCACTTCAGCCAGTAGTGTGAAACAGGCAGCACTGAACTCCGATCTTATTTTCCCTGCACTTGGCAACTACGCTAAGCATTGCGGTGAGGGATTACGCGCTATCCAAGTCACCAACATACCCGAAGTAAACAAATTAACATTGTGCGCCTACATCCACAGAAAAAACCGCAAAAGCAAAAAGCATCTTTGGTTGTATGAAATGGTCAAGTCAAAATTACAGAGCGATTAGGCGAGGACATGAATAATGGTATAGCGAACATGTCAGGGGGAGAAGTACTGGACACCCATCACTTTGTTAGCACGTTTTTTACTACTGTTTTTAGCCATATCAATAGAAACCAAAGGATAATATTAGGGTCAGGTATTGAATTGTGCACCGTTAATGGGGGCAAAATACAAGACCCTCTTTGTGTTACTTAAGATATGGGTGTCCATAGTTGTATTCGACAAACTGGACTAGAAGCTTGGACATTCAAGACTCCTATCGGGTTAAAGACTATAAAAGTCCAGCCCCATATTCAAATAGACCAAGGTGAAGCGATACGAGATGCCGCTATAGATAGCCTAGGGATAGCAATGTGCTCAGAATCGCTGGTGTACAAGCAAATACAAAGTGGTTCGTTAATTGAAGTTCTACCCGACTTCCCACTTCATGATGATGCATCAATTTGGGCGGTTTATCCTAGCTCTCGTCTGCTTGCTTCAAAAGTAAGAGCGTTTGTTGACTATTTTTCTGAATACTATGGTGTTCCTCCCTATTGGGAGAAATAGGGATAATTAAGATTACTGCTCACCCCAATTTATACCCTACGCCGTAAACAGAGTGAATGGGATTGGCAATAGAAGAAATTGCCGTGATCTTCTTGCGGATATTTTTGATATGAGTATCAATATTACGGTCAGACACATCCGCAAAGTCTTTATAGATGGCATTCAAGATATCTTCTCGGCTATATACACGCCTGGGATTCTCGACAAATAATTGCAAAATTTTAAATTCTTTAGGCGTTAGGTCAAGAAATCGACCTTCGAACAATACTTCATATTCATCTGGCTTAAGTATAAAACCAGCACACTTTATCTGTTCGACTTTTTTAGGTTCAGTATGAACGCGACGCAAAACTGTCTTAATTCTAGCGATCACTTCTCTTGGGCTAAACGGCTTGCAGATATAGTCATCAGCCCCAAGCTCTAGCCCGAGTAATCGGTCTATCTCGTCACATTTTGCCGTTACCATAATGATAGGCAACATTGAGAATTGACGAACCTGCTTGCAGATCTCTATTCCATCAATATCAGGTAGCATAAGGTCAAGTAGCATTAGATCAAACTGATTATCGCGTATATTTTGTGCTACTTGCCCTCCATTAGCTAGGTGAGTGACTCGAAAGCCACTTTGCTGACAATAGGCGACAAGAACCTCGGCAATATATTCTTCATCTTCCACAATCAAGATATGCTTTGTTGTTATCTGCTGCATTGTTAAATCTCACCTCTATAAATGGGAAAAGATACGACCATCTTCACTCCTCCCAAGTTCGATGACTCCACATGAATAGTTCCTTGGTGAGCATCGACAATTTGCTGACACAGTGCCAATCCAATACCTGAGCCGCCATATTCCCGATTGCGTGATTGTTCAACTCGATAAAAACGGTCAAACACACGAGAAAAATCTTGTTTCGGAATACTTGGAGAGCTGTCTTCAATCATAATTATTACCTTACGAGCGCTACTGTTCACCTCAGCAGACAACCTAATACAACCTGGCGCATCGGTATATCGAAAGCTATTTTCAAAAAGATTATTGAATAGTTGAATCATGCGGTCTTTATCTGCCAAGACAGTACATGGATTCAATAAAGATGAACTATTGATCTGCGAGCTTTCTATTACTAATCCTCGCAGTTTTGCTTTTGCTTCAAAGCCATGCGCAATATCCACGAATATTTCAATTGGATTAAGCAGGCTTTTTCGATAAGACAAACCACCGATATCCGTTATTGAGAGTTGATAGATATCGCCGACTAAGTAACTCATTGAATCAATTTGATCCATCATCACCTGTAAGCGTTGCTCGTCTGGTTGAAAGATCCCATCTTGAATCGCAGTCAACTGACCGCGAACGACGGTCAGTGGCGTTTTGAGTTCATGTGCCACATCCGACATCCATTTTGAGCGTTCAGTCTTGTTTTTTTGCAATGTTTCAGCCAATACATTCATACTCTCTGAAAGCTGTGACAATTCATCATGAGTAGAGCTTTTAATTCGAGCACTATAATCACCTCGAATCAGGCGTGTGGTTTCTTGGTTTATTGTCGTTATCGGTGCAACTAGAAGGCGTGAGAACAACCATGCGGTCATAAACGCAATAAAAATTACAGCTATCATGATTAGGGAATAACTAAAATATTGTTGCGTAAGAAAGTCGTTAGCTGGGCTCTGTTCGGCCAATTGAGACGGGATAAAGCTTAGCCACCCTACAACGACTCCATCAACCTGGATAGTCTGACTAAACGCGTTGTCTGACATTTTTTCTAACCCGACAACTACGTTTTGGTTTACATCATACAGGCTCAAACGGCGCTGAGTTTGCAAGAGTTTACTTAGCCCTGTTGGGTCACTCGGCTGAGATAAAGACCGACTATCTGGCTTATCATTAACCTCTCCCTCTACACCCACCAACCGTCGCCATCTTTGCTCATCATTTTTTAGGATGCTCCAATCACCATGTTGCTGATAGAAAATCTCTAACTTTTGATTTATTTCAGACACATAGCTCATTTCAGCTTCATTAATGAAATCATGAAACCCCGAAGATAAGTTCTGCATGATCAAGGCCAACATAATGCTCACCGCAACAAAACTAGTGATACAAAATGCCAAAAAAAACTTATAAACCAACTTCAATTAAAAGCTCCTACCCTCTGGTCAAGGCATCAACGGGACTGAGTCTAGCGGCATTACGAGCGGGCAAGAATCCAAACAAGATACCAATAACAGTTGAGCAGAGAAAGGCTGATGCCATTGCACTAAATGAATAGATCATCGTCAATTCACTGCCGCTTACCTGTATTACGAATCCAATAAGATAAGCTAAAGCAATACCAAATATACCGCCACCAAGACACACTAAAATCGCCTCAATTAAAAACTGCTTTAATATATCTGCTTGCCTTGCCCCTACAGCCATTCTAATCCCAATTTCACGAGTACGTTCAGTCACAGACACCAGCATAATATTCATCACGCCAATCCCACCAACCAACAATGAAATAAAAGCGATAGCCGAAATCAATAGCGTCATGGTAGAGGACGTTCTTTCAATATTTTCTCTTACCGTATCTGTATTTACGGTAAAGAAATCCTCTACGCCGTGTCGCATTTTAATTAAGTTAACAATAGCTTGCTCAGCAGCACTGCTCGATACATCATCACCGGTACGTACTGTAATATCATTCACATAGTTTTGGCTATAAATACGGGTGTTAACGGTACTATATGGCAACCAAACATTAAGAGCATCGCTATTACCAAACGCCATCTTACGAGGTTTTGTCACCCCAATAATTCGCACTGGCAATCGCCCCAAAAAGATCACCTGCCCCAAAGCGTCCCCTTCAGGAAAAAGCACATTAACGGTATTGCTATCAATCACAGCCACTTGCTCTAGAGCATCAATGCTATCGTCATCAAACAATTGCCCCTGTCCCAAGTCAAAGCCACGAACCCGAAAGTAATCAGGCCCAACACCTTGTACTTCCGCAGTTATTGCTTCGCTGCCGTAACGAACAGCTACGTTGACTCGTACCGTTGGTGTGACACTATCAACGAACGACAAGCTACTTAATGCCTTAACATCACCAACGGTTAAGGTTCTTACACGCCCTGCACGTCTATCACCAAATCCCGATCCGGGTTTAATTTCAATGGTATTAGTCCCCATAGACGCCATATTCTTTAAAACTTCTTGCTGTGAACCATTTCCGATAGCAACCACGGACACAACCGAGGCAATGCCGATAATAATCCCTAACATGGTCAGAAACGTTCTTAACCTATGGCTCATCATGGCTATCAACGCCATCCTAAAGGTTTCAGTAAAACTAAACCATGCGCTAAACTGAGATTGAGATCCTAACTCTTCAGTCGGATTTTTTAAGGAAGGCTGTTGTTCAGGGACCAATACAGGCGACAACATTGTCGATTTTTCATCGCTAATGATATTT